>JAYVCH010000376.1:0-6585 GCA_043750055.1 Fibrobacteria bacterium | reverse complement strand
TTTTCGTAACCGATTTCAGGCAATTACTCGATCGTCAAGGCGCATATTTGGCTTTGCTTATTCTCATCGTGTCCTTGGTGTTTGGAGCGGCCTTTATGGCGATTCGCAAGTTATTGTCCCCGTTAAAATCCCTTTCCGAAGCGGTGGAGCGCTTGGGTCGCGGGGAACTAGGTCATCAAGTTCCCGTTTGCAGTCATGATGAATTCGGGTCCTTGGCCAGTTCGTTCAACACCATGTCCAGTCGCTTGGCGGCTCTGGTGCGAGCCAGGGAGCAATTGCTTTTGGATGTCAGCCATGAGCTGCGATCTCCGCTTACACGGATCAAGGTGGCTTTGGAATTGGTGCCGGAAGGAACCGATAGGGAAGGCATTGGCGATGACCTCAATGAAATGGAGACCATGATTGGTGAAATTCTTGAAGCTGCGCGTCTCGACAGTGTTCACGGAAAATTAAATCTGGAGGAAATGGATTTACGGGATTTGGTCGCCGAGACGGTCGCGGCAACTAAAGCGCGACCCCCGGGTGCGATGCTTGTCGACATGAATCCTAACCAAGGAATGCTTTCCACTTCGGGCCCTCGGGAAAAATCAGGGCCGATACTCAAGATCGATCGCGCGCGCGTACGAAAAGTTTTGGCCAATGTACTTGATAATGCCGTCAAATTCTCGAAAGGAAAAGGGGTGCCGGTGGAAGTTCGAATCGAGGAGGGTGACACACAAGTGACGATACTTGTGCGTGACTGGGGTGTAGGCATTCCCGAGACAGAGTTGACTCAAATCTTCGAGCCTTTTTATCGAATCGATCGTTCTCGTTCCCGGGAAACCGGCGGGTACGGCTTAGGCCTTAGCCTATGCAAGCGAATTATGGAAGCGCACGGGGGCCACATAGGGATTACAAGCCAGGCGGGCGAAGGCACCGAGGTATCATTGGTGTTTCCTCTTTAATTGAAGGGCCCGGACTCAAACTTCCCAAGGCATCTATTGACATAGTGTCTGGGCATACTCTAAAATTAGGGCTAAGAGTCATTCCATTGGGGTTTACCGCAAGTGCCCCGATGATCCGAAAATGGGATATGGTCGAACTATCGGTGACGGATGTTTCTCCTGGAATGGTGGTGGCCCGTTCCGTTTTGGGCGGTGGTGGCAATGGTGTGCAATTGGCTGCCGGTTTTGTTCTCGATGAAGCCGTTATTGCCAGGTGCAAAAGAACCGGCATGCGTTCCATTTGGGTTCATATTGAAGGTGAAGAAACCATTCCGGTAGGGAATGTGAATGATCAGCTTGCCCTTCAAGCCCAACAGGCCTGGATGGACAATATGAGTCTAATAGAAAAAATCGGCGAGTCCCATGACAGTGCCTTGGATACCCTGACTCGCTTCAAGGCTGATCCGGGTCGATTCAAAAACATCATTGCGACTAAAGAGATGAAATCAATTGTCGATCAAATTATCCGGTCGGTTTTGGGCGCCGAAGCGTTGATGATCAACTTGGCTTCGATTCGAACAAAGGACGGATATCTCCATCAACATTCCCTGGACGTGACTATCACCGCAATCCTAATTGCGGCCCGGCTTAAGTTCCCTCAACAGGACATTCAAGAAATGGCGCTCGGCTGTTTTTTAATGGACTTGGGAATGGTCATTGTTCCCGATGCGCTCTTTTCCAAAAAAGGACCGCTGACTTTAGCCGAGACCCATCTCTTCCATGAACATCCCTCGGTTGGATTCGCTATCCTCAGGTCTAATGAGGGCATCAATATTAACTCCGCGCATGTGGCCTATCAGCATCATGAACGCCAAGATGGACGCGGATATCCACGAGAGCTCAAGGGCGATGAATCCGTTCCTCAGAAAACTCTTCATCATGCCACTGGGAATATTCATCGTTATGCTCAAATAGCCGCAGTCGCTGATACATATATCACTGGGATTTCCCCACGGCCCGATACCGTCCCTCCGTTAGCGCCCTTGGAATCAATGCGCTGTTTGATTCAAGAGGCAGGCAAAGGCCTTAACACGCATGTCGTTAATGCTCTAATAACACTGATACCCGTTTTCCCCGCCGGAACACGAATCATTATCACCAAGTCACCGAAGTCTTTTTTAATAGGAAATTTAGGAGTGGTTACACAGGATAATCCCCAAGAAAAAGAAAAGCCACAGATTTTACTTCTCATGGATAAATTCAGACGGAAAATCAAACCTATTCCGATGGATTTGCGCAATGAAAATGGGACTGAAATAGGATTCTGTCCATTGTGAGGAGCCTGCGAAAACGCCTAGACCTATTTAATGTCGGGTGCTAAACCGAGTTTGATACCCTCACCCGGAGGTCTTGGTGTACGACAGTAGGCGCATTTTTCTGATTGATCAAAGTCGCGTATCCACGAATGGCCTTTGAGGCAACGTTCATCTACCCCTTTCGGCTTATTCTTGAATAGCTCGTTCAAGTTTTTTTTAACCTCATTGTTATTGACCGGTTTCCCGTCCAAGCTTTGTTGGAACAGTCGATCCCGTTCCTCATAATTACCCTTGCCGCCTCGATAGCCCATTCTAATCCTTCCTATTGGAAACTTTTCTCATGGATTATAAAATAACAAGCCTGGGCCTCCCATAGGTAACTCCATGATGTGGCGGATCCCAAATTGAACACATCCCTCGCAGAGGGGCAGCGGTTGCTGACAGAATTTTTGGATACATGTGGACTCTCTCAAAGCCAACGCATGTCCCTGGAAGAGGTCTTGGCTAAAGTGTCCTTCGGAGGTGAACTGGATGGAATGACCTCGGTTTCAAAATCTCTGGAGTTGCAAGCGGTGCAAGACGCAGACAGGATTGATGCTCTAGGTGCGATTGGAATCGCGCGAACCTTCGCCTTTGGTGGAAGTCGCGGCCATGCCGAACAACGTCATCATTTTATGCAAACTTAATTGGAAAAATTTTTGACCGAATGGGAGGGTAGGGAATAAATCCCCTCTAGCCTGCCCAATAAATTAAACCACCTTGCTGTCATTGTGTTTGCATGCATCCGCGTTGGTTTAAATCGAATCGCGTTTGTAGGTTGAATGGGATTTCCAGATCCATCCACTGTTAATATCGCCTCGAAATCACTTCCTTTCAATCCTTTCAGCGCATTGATTTCGTCATCCGGCATCCTGTCATCGGGGGCGCCGGAGATAAACCAGTTGCCTCCATTATCGGCTACTATCAGTCCGTATTTTTTCATCGCCGTGGCTACAATAAGCGCCCCACGTGGAAATTTGGAAATATTGGTGGAGGCTTTTAGGCGAAAACGCAAACCCATGGGAGGTGAATTAGGATTTGAATTTCTGCTGGCGGCATGCCGCGCCGGCCATAGATATTTATTCTGACTTGTGTCGACCGTCATGCGAATGGCGTGATTGATCTCTCCTTTCGCAATTTCATCATAACGAACAAGCCCCGGTAGAATCGGTAAACCGGCGGCATCGGCCGAAGTCCAACCCTCGGTGCGCATTTTATTGGCAGATAAATCAAAGACTGCGCCGCAGGCCGCATCCCAACGATTATTTTTTGGAACCGCGACAAACATCTCATAAAGTAATTTAGCATCTTTATCCACGGCTAAAACATGGCGGTCGCCGGTGGATGCCGGGCCTCCTTCTACGTTGGCGGTGAGGGGAATGGGATAAGGACCCACATCGCTCTCATCTCCATAATCGGTGAAGTTGATAGGAATCTTGGGTTGGTTTTTGTCGACCAGAACATAGGGAATGCCCCAGGGCTCGCCCTCAAGGGCTGTTCCGAAGTCAGGGTGTAAACTGGTTCCTCTGCCAATCGAACCCACAAAATTGTCGGAATTGGGATGCACTTTGAATTGAGAAATATCCCAATGCCAATAGTTATCAGCAGGGAAAAGCGGCACCCCGCTCAAGTCTGCGCTTTGGTAGGCCCAAAGCCGGCTGGTTGGGCAAAGGGATAGAACAACAATCGTGACAAAGATCGAATTTCCATTTTTTGGTGCGAACGGCATTATTTCTCCTTCATTTTTTCAATTAGCCTCCACTCCGCTACTTTAGTGATTAAAGAGAGTTGAAGCTTGTGTGCTTAAAGAGAATTGAACCTAGTAGAATCGGCAATAGAAAAAATGTTTCGTGTCGGGTCGTCTTGGTGGATGTTTCCACCCAGACTCCAAGAAATCCTAAAAAAAAGCGTAGATGGGTTACGGATTTGGCACAACATTCTAAAAGTGGTGGACTGGGCGGCCCAGGATCTTTTGGGAATGAGATTTTATTTGTACAATAATACCGATTTCTTAAAACCTCTCAGTCAAACAAGGTGCTTTTCATGAAAATCTCCAAGAATGCCGTGGTGTCTATTGACTATATCCTGACCGATGGAAAGGGCGAAGTCTTGGATCGCTCTTCTAAAGGCAAACCCTTGCAATTTATTCATGGCTCGGGTCATTTAATTCCCGGTCTGGAAAAAGCGTTAGAGGGCAAGGGCGAAGGCGAATCCTTCAAAGCCAGCATTCCTCATCCCGAAGCCTATGGCATCCGAGATGAATCACTGATGCAAAAATTGCCCAAGGAAGACTTCGCCGATATCCCTGATCTCAGCGAAGGTTTAGAATTGGAAGCGGAAGGCGAAGATGGCGTGCGCATTATTACCGTTGTGGGCATTACGGATGAAAATGTGATTGTCGATGGCAATCATCCCTTGGCGGGTGTGGATTTGAACTTCGATGTCACCATCGTCGCAATTCGCGAGGCGACGAAGGATGAACTAGGTCATGGTCATGTGCATGGTCCCGGTGGTCATCACCACTAAGGTTCAAATTTAGATTCAAAATTTAGACCTCGGTCACAATGGAGTTGACCTTGGTTCTGCCCTTTTTCTCTGGAAAGATTTTCGGCAATGGGCCACCCTTTCCGATGTTCTGAAGGGTTCAAAGACCCTGGTTTTTTGACGCTTCGCCTACTTGTTTGAAAAAAGCCCACCGAATTACCGCTGCTCTATTAAATTCATCAACTTCTTGACTCTATTCCGACTATTATAATTAAATCAAACTTTCTTGGGGGGAAATGAATGACCTGGTTTTTAGAAGGCCGTTGTACGGCATTGGTCTTAAGTCTTGTTTCTGTTTTGCTGTGGAATTCTAAAGTAGCAGCCGAACCGGAACGAGCAAAAAGTGCGGATGCATTCATTGACATGATGGGTGTAAATGGCCACCTCAATTTCGAAGGTTCTGTCTATATGAATCATTTCGCGGATCGTATTTTACCGCGGGCAAAAGAATTGGGTATTCGGCATTGGCGTGACGCATTGAATCCAAGTGATACAGTTATGAATCGCCAATTTTTGCTTGGGCAAATGGGAATCCTGTTCAATCTGAGCGTATCGGTATTAGATACCGGTGACATGATGGCTACCGTCAAGCGCGTGTTACCTGTCTTAGACGCAGTTGAAGGCCCCAATGAATTAGACCACGGGTTTCGCAATGGTTTGCCTGCCTATCCAGATCATAGCACACGGGTTTATAAGGGGCTGAGCTTTCCTGCAATAGTTCCTGCGATACAGAATGATATTTATGCAGCCATCAAAGGCAATCCTGCAACAAAGCACCTTCAAGTTGTCATGGCGGGCTTCAGCTTTCCCGATAATACGGTGGATGTTGGAATTGTCAGCGGATGTGACTGCGGAAATATTCATAGCTACCCGGATGGAGGGCCGCCTACGTATCGATTAGATGACTGGTATATTCCTCGAATGAAAGCGAATAGCGGGCCCACAAAGCCACTATGCGCGACTGAAACGGGCTACCATAATTCTTTAGCTCCCGATGTCAGTCATTGGATAGCGGGGACTTCTGAGAGGGCCGCAAGTAAATATATGCTCCGGATTTTCTTCGAGTACATGAATCGCGGATTCCATAGGGCTTTCCTATATGAGTTCATTGATGGTGCGCCCGATGGGGCTTCTGCTGAGGGACATTTCGGCTTGGTTCATTATGATGGAACTCCCAAAGAACAGTTTACTGCTGTAAAAAACTTGATCTCCATGTTAGGGGATATGGGCCCGGATTTTTCCCCAGGCACATTGGATTACACCTTGTCCGGTAACACAACCCTACTCAACCATACCCTGTTACAAAAAAGGGATGGGACATTTTATCTAGCACTTTGGTTGAATGTTTCGAGTTATAATAAAAACACCAAAACCGACATAGACGAAAAACGTAACATTCAGGTAACGTTCAATACTCCAGTGAATAAGCTAGCTCTTGGGTACCCAAGGAATTCGGCAGTATTTTCTGCAGATGTTGTCGTCACTCCGGCGATGAACGTGGAAGTGACCGATCACCCGGTTCTCTTGCGCATCACCCCTAAGACGCTAATTGTTCCTCCGGTGGGCTTGTTTTCCAACAAATCCAGGCAAACGAACCAGACCCAAATGCATGGCCAAAGAAATTCAAAAGGCCTCGAGATACAAATGAAAGAGGGCATGATTCGTCGCGCGAATGGGCGACTTGACCGCCCCTCACGCTAAAATCGATTCTTTGTTTTCGCGAAGTTGGCTTAGGTCACTTCGCGAGCTAGGCATAGCTCCGC
>JAYVCH010000375.1:0-9426 GCA_043750055.1 Fibrobacteria bacterium | reverse complement strand
GGGTGGACCTGGAGTTGCGGTTGTCTAGGGTCAGGAGTGGGATAGAGAAAGGCACCGGGATCGCCTAAAATCAACCCGAGAACTCCCGACTCTCAAGATGTAACCCAGTCCTTTTATTCCGGCGTGAATGAATTGAATCCCACGGCCTTGGGACCCAATCGAACTCTGCCCACCAATACCGCCAACCCCACGTATGCATACACTCTGACCCAGGATCCCAATGGGAACCAGTCCATGAATTGGAAAAATGGATTTGGACAGGTGGAGCAGACGGCGGCCGTTAAAGTGGATGCCGCGGGTATGGAGTCCTTTGTCGTCACGCAAAACCTGTATGACCAGCGGGGCAATGTTATCCGAATCTTGCCGCCCATGTCCTGCCAAAATCGTGATGGCACCCCATCAGGAATTCCGAATTGCGTGGAGCCGACCTCGTATACCTACGATGGTGAGAATCGGCTCGTGGAGGAAAAGAGTCCGGACCATGGCGTCACGAGATATTTTTATGATAAGGTCGGACAAAACAGAATCACGCAATCAGCCGAACAGGCCAAGAACCACCGGCTCTCGGTACAAGTGTATGATGAATTTGATCGCCTGAAATACACGGGGGAATACCTGGACTTGGCGAACCAGTTCGCAACCCCAGCCCTTGTCCAAGCGCAAGCCGAAAATACTTCCTGGCCCGCACAAGACGCTGTTAATTTTACTCCTCTGGCAGTTTATTTTTACGATTCCATGCCCGACGCCATTCCACCGGAACTGGATGCCTACAATCAAGCCCATGGCAGAAAGGTGCGGCTTTATCCTGACATTGAGAGCAGAAATTTCGGATATACCAAGGGACGCCTATGCGCCGTCATCACCTTCCAAAAAGAAATCACCGGGTTACCGTCGAACATAAATGCCCTCATCGAACCTTTTTCAACCGCCGCGTACAGGTATGACAAGTATGGTCGCGTGACCACCTCGTTTACCTACAACGGGTTTTTGACCGACCCTGACTATAAACTGCAGCGGGCGGAAAATGTTTACGATGCTTCCGGCCGCGTGGTGCAAACTCTGAATTACGACAGATCCAAAATCCCGAGTCCGAGCAAGGTGGCGAACTTTGTGTACAATGCCTCCGGGTCGCTCCTCGAAATCCGCGATGTATCCGGGAAGGCTTTAGCAACCTACTCGTATTATCCGACGACAAATAAAGTCAAGACGATCAAGATTACCAAGGACAATGATCTTTCCACCAGCGTGAGCTATCTTTACGATATTTCCGGTGGCATCAAAAGCATTGACGCCGTTCGAAATCTGGTGGGTAACATGGCCAGTCAGCCCTTGTACACTCAAGACCTCTTCTACGACATCGTGCCTCCGGGCAGTGGGGCCGTGCCGCAATTCAACGGGAATATCGCCGCCACGGAATACAACTTCGACGCTGGAAATCCGGGGAGTCGTATGGTTGAGTATCAGTATGACAAGCAGAACCGCATGCTTCGGGCTCTTTACGAGTTGGAAGATGGCGTGACCAATGAGAAAGAGGACCGATTCGACGAAGCCATCACGTACGATGATAACGGGCGAATCAAATCGATGCGGCGGGGTTCTAAAGCCAGCGTGGTCGGTGGTGGCGAGTACACCTACCAAACGGGTAAAAACCAATTGGCCTATGTGGTTCCGGGAATGGATGGCCAAGCCTCTCCCCGCGTGATGGGTGGAAGCTTGACTTCTCCTAATTTCTCCTACGATGCGGATGGACGCATGGTCTATCACCGGTCCAAAAATCTGCAAGTGGAATATGATTTCCGCGGACTGCCCCTGACGTTTAATTACACGGGCGCAACCCAGCGGTTCAAGGTTGTACAGCGCTACGAGCATACCGGCAGTCGCATTGCCAAGCTACTGCTCACGCAATCCGGCACTTCGACCTTTGGTCAAGTATTGGTGGATCCGGATGCCAGCCGAGATAGGGATTACCCTAGTTTAGCGGAAGCGATGGTTGACTTGACTTTGAAAATTGCTCCCCTAACTAAAAATCCCGGGACGGTTAAAATCAACGCGGTACCGGATGCAGAGGGCTATGTGGATTTATCCGGCATGAATGCAATCCATGCCCTTCCCTTTCAAGGCGGTGAAGCGGGCTTTGAAATCACGGGGATATATCCTGGAACGAAGGAGTACAATGACCTGAGCGCTTCCCGGCATGGCGGACAAACCTTGGTCAACTCAACTGCGTACACCAATGTCGGAAACGAGATTCGGCAGGAGTTCACGGGGACGGCGGTGACAACCAAGGTTTTAACCAACCTTCCAATGGGATTGGGGAGGTACAATGCGGATGGGAGCAGGTTGTATTACCTAAAGGACAATTTGGGAAATACCAAGGTAAGCTTTCAGGAAACGGGTGCTGCGGGCGCAAAGGTTTTTGATTACTTCCCCTATGGGAAACAGGAGGAGTTGTCCAGTGGAGCTGTGGACAAGATTACCGAAACCTTTACGGGCAAAGAGTTGGATGATGAGGAGAAGTTTATTAGCGGGGAAACGGCGTTTGCTGGGCTGTATTACTTTGGGGCGCGGTATTATGATCCAGAGCTTGGGATTTGGGTGTCGCAGGATCCGGTTAGAGGGAACGATCCGAGTCCTTACGCTTATTGTAATAATGACCCCATTAATAAAACCGATCCAGACGGAAGGAACCCAATTCTTCAAGAGGGGGTGGTTCTAGCTGAAGAGGCAATAGTAATTGCAAGAATTGAAGGGCCGATTCTAGCCGATAAGATTGCAACTAGAGCCCAAGCGACGATTGACGTAACCAAAATGGTACTTGGTAAGTTCCCGACTGACGTAAACATGGCTAAAGAGTTGGGAGTAAAGGCATTTTCTATACCGCCACGCATTTGGAACACCATGTCACCTGCCGCTCAAGCTGCTGCAAATGCGAAATCGATTGATCGAGTGGTTCAGCGCGGAGGTGAATTTTTATTGTCTAATAACCCACAAAATGCGACTGGGGCTTTTGGATGGGAATTACAAATGATGTATGAAAAATACGGCTTAGTACCAAATGCTGTTGGGGATAAGCTTAAAGCTCCTTAAGGAATGCGCTATGGATGTTTTATTTCAAAAATAAATCGAGTCGATAGAAAAATGTCTTTTGGCAAATGGTTTTATTGAATTCGAACGGGAATATTCTGAAGAATTCTTTGGGAACGAATACGTTACGTACCGGTCAAGTTCAATAAAAATTAGGATTGTCAAAGACAGAGGGTTCTTTTCGATTGAGGCTTTACCCGTTTTGATTGATCGGAACGACTGGGTTTCGTTAGCACGAGTAACGGGATTTCTTAAATGGTCGTTCCCCGAATTATTTAAAGAGACTGCTAGAAAAAGTGATGAGTGGGACGATTTAATTGATGATATTTGTTCCAATCTTCCTCTAATAGATAAATTCTTAGACTTTAAATCCTTTTATGCAAACGAAAAAATACTTGACTCTTTTGGTAAGCGACCTAAATAGGTGCAGGCAATTATCTTTTGTACGAGACTCCTGGCATGCTCATAACCTTTGGAGTCGCCATTCTGGCTCTATAATATTGGAACTTTTTTAAATCATTTCTGCTGTAGAGCCATGAGCTTGATTTGCATAAGTTGATCTGCGACCCGTTTAGGGGACACCTTGATAAAGGTAAATTTGGTCTAACGACCGGAGGTGTCTATGAAAGAAACAACGATTCGAAAACGTCATAACTTGGAGTTCAATAAGGCAGCAATTGCCAAGACTAAGCAGGCTGGAAACGTTTTCGCTGTGGCGCGGGATCTTGGCCTACATGTCAGCCGTTTGCATAGCTGGGTGAACAAGGAGCTGGCCGCCACAAATAAGGGGATGACCCTTGATGAGGTCATTTCTGAGAAGCAAGAAATCCAGCGCCCCAAGCGAGACTTGTCCCGATTGAAGGAGGAGAATGAAATCCTAAAAAAAGCGACAGCGTATTTTGCACAGGTTCACCTGAGGTAAAATACGCCTGGATGAAATCTCACAACTCAGAATTTTCTATAGCGGCGATGACACGGTCACGTAGCGGTTACCATAGCTGGAAACAGCGGCTAGACAGGTCTGAAAAAGGATGCTAGGTTGAAGTTGGAAGTCGAAGCCGTCTTCAATCAAAGCCGACAAACCTATGGCTACTGGCGCACTACCAAAACCTTGAGTGGTAAAGGTATTCGTGTCAATGAGAAGGTGTTCCTGCGGATTATGGAGGAGAGAAATCTGAAGCCAAAAGCCCGTCGGAAATATAAGTCCACGACCCTGTCCAAACATTCATTTCCAGTTGCTGAAAATCTGATGGATAGAAATTACTCGGCGGCGGAAGCGAATCAAAAATGGTCCCAGGACATCATTCGATGGTGTGCAGCATGAGCCGGAAGGGGGAGTGTTGGGACAATGCGCCGACCGAAAGTTTCTTCCACTCGCTTAAAGTAGAATGGATTTATGGAGAAAAGATTTTTGAAACCAGAAAGGAAGCGAAAGTAAAAATATTTGATTACATTGAAAGTTGGTACAATACCAAACGACTGCATTCAATGAACGGCTATGTCAGCCCAGCCGAGTTTGAAAAGAGGGCGAGTTTTGCTTAACAACTAGTCCGTAAATAGGTGTCCCCGTCCTAAATCTTATCATACACCGAGCCAAATTAAAATGGTCCACCAAACGGTCACAATTCGGTTGATTCCCACGCTAAGACCGTACTTCGGAGAACCGATTTCGTCATAACTCCACATTGTCTTTTCTTCGCCGAACCCGATTTTTCAGATGCAACAAATAAACCATCCACCCTCACGGGTTATATGACCCAGGGTACGACTTCGGTTTTTCAATTTTCGTATTTTTGACTTAAACCATCCCAAACTTCAGTTTCCTGTCCAGGAAATGGTGTCCATCGCATCAATTAGGGTGCGTTTAAAAAAGCGTGGAGATCCTTTATGTTTTCTTCCGTCAAAGGAAGTTTGGGCATGATATGGGTTGTGCGTTTTGGGGGGTAACCGGGCGGGTACTCCGCGCGTAGGACCCGGGCTTGAATTAATTCCAAGGAAGATCCTTTGAGGGCAGGTCCGAGCGTTCCGTCCATCGATGTATTCATGTTATGGCAAGAAATGCAGTTCGCGGCAAAAAGGACTTGCCCATGCGCTATTTTCGGATCCGCATTCGCATCCTTTTTATTGCAGGCCATGCCCACTTCAAGAATGGTGGCCGTGAGGGCGAATAAAAAGAAGATCCGCCGAGTGGCGGATCCAATTGGTAAAGTATGCAACAATTCAGACTCCTTAGAGAATGATTTCGGCAACAACGTAGAAGACAACGGAGAAGAAAAGGCCCATGTGAATGACGCCTTTAACCGTTTCGATGGGCTTGGTCGTGGGACCTTTGTCGGCGGTGAGGGCGTTGATTTCAACCAGTGCGACAATAGCGGTGACGAAACCGAGCCAAACGGGAACCTTGGTGGGATCGGTTTGAAGGGTAAGATGGCTGGCGGCGGCCATGAAGAACAGTAAAGGGACCGAGAGCAAGGTGTTGGTGCGGGAGGCGAGAAAGGCGCGACGAGCTAGTGCCGGTAGGTTATCAACCTTTTCACCGTTGGCGGAAGCGATGACTTTTTTCTGGCGGGGCCAAATAACAAACCACACATTATACCACATCACCGAACCCATGATAGCGCCGGTGAGGATGGTGGCGCCCCAGCTGGTGTTGACGATGGGCATTCCTACTTGGTGAATGCGCAGTGCAATAATGGTCCAACCGGTGAGGAAGGTGCCCATGGCGCCCCAACGGAAATAGAACAAAACCCTAGGCACCAATCCCTTGGTCATTTCGGTTTTGGTGGCGCCTTCGGCTTTGGCGAAGAATGGACCCTGGGCGAAGTTGAAGTACCAAAGCATTCCAATCCAAGCGATGCCGAAAATGAAATGGCCCCAACGTAACAGAAAAAGCAGCCCATCAAAGTTTGCTATTGCCCAATTCATGTGTATCTCCCAAGGTTTGGAGGCGAGTGACCGCCCCGATTTATTAAAGGAAAAAATATATAAAATAAAAGGGGCATTTTAAGGGCAAGTCTGTTTACATTCGCCTTCGAAAAGTCGCTATAATTGCTCCATGAAATCCATCCTCTCTGGTTGGGGCCGGCAATCGGTATGCCTCGTTGACGAAGAAATCCCCAAAGATGCGGGAACTTTCTCGTCTTTTTTAGCAAAGCCCTACCTTCCTCGCGGTCAGGGCCGTAGCTATGGCGATGCGGCCCTTCCGGCCCAAGGCCATTGTTCCGTCAATACGTCGGGCATCGATCGCCTCCTTTCTTTCAATCCGGCCACGGGGGTTTTGGATGCTGAAGCCGGAGCCACCCTGACCGCATTGTTGGCTGTCAGCATTCCCCGCGGTTATTTTTTACCCGTGACGCCCGGCACCATGTGTGTCAGTTTGGGTGGCGCTCTCGCGAGTAATGTGCATGGCAAAAACCATCATCGCGTCGGATCCATCGAAAAATTTGTGCTTGAGATGGAAGTGAATACGCCTATCGGCACCTTTGTCTGTACGCCTGAAAAACATCGCGATCTTTTTGTGGCCACCTTGGGGGGCTATGGGCTTACAGGCTGCATCACGCGGGTTAAGCTTCAGATGATACCCATCATCACTTCCGATGTCCATGTCCTTCGAGTCAAGGCTCCGGATTTGGACGGACTGTTTCGTCTTTTCGCCGAGCATGATGGCAACTATGAATATTCCGTGGCTTGGCTTGATACCTTGGCGAAGGGAAAATCCTTGGGTCGGGGAGTACTGATGCTGGGAAACCATGCCAGGGTCAAATTCGACGACGCCGATTCCGGTCCGGTTCAATCCCCGTTGGCTTATCCACAAAAAAGAAAACTCCGCGTTCCCTTTGCCATGCCCGCCGTAATTCTCAATCGACCGTTGCTGGGAGCGTTCAATCAACTTTTTTATGCTGTGGCCCCAAATCATGGCCTGGAAACTCGAGAAAACTTCGAAGGATTTTTTTATCCACTCGATAGAATTCGTGATTGGAATCTACTTTACGGAAAATCGGGTTTTTTCCAATACCAATGCGTCATTCCCGATCCCAGAGGCGAAGAGGGCATCGCCGCATGCCTACGTTTTCTCAGCGACAATGGCCTTGGGGCTTTTCTATCAGTTTTAAAACGTTGCGGAAATGATGAGGTGATGATTCCTTTTTGCAAGCACGGATATACCTTGGCGCTGGATATTCCGTTTCGTGGACCCGTCACATTAAAGTTACTGGATAAGTTGGATGAATTAGTGATTGGATTTCAAGGGCGTGTGTATTTGTCTAAAGATGCGCGTCTGTCGCCGGAAAGTTTTCGGGCCATGTATCCTGAGTTCGGCGCTTGGATGGATGTGGTTCGGCGGTATAACCCGAATGCTAAAAGCGATTCGCGCTTGGCGGAGAGATTGGGATTATGGAAAGGGTAGCCATTTTCGGAGCGACCTCCGGCATCGCCAGAGCCGTCGCTAAAAGGTTGATGAAGGATGGCGAAGAATTGCTGTTGATAGGACGTTCACGCCAGGGCTTACTTGATTTGGCGATTGAGTTGGAAAAAACCTTGGGTCACACGGCTCCGGTTTTGGTTTGGGATGTACTTGATTTTGCCGGTCATGCCGGGCATTTTCAGGAAATGGTCAAGACCCATTCCTTGAAAGGAATTTTCTTTGCGGCGGGCGTTCAGGTTCCTCAAGAAGAATGTGATAGAGATACACAAAAAACTCGGTTGACCTTGGATACCAATTTGACTGGTCCGGCGATGATATTGGGACTGTTCGCGGAATACTTTAAAAACAAGGGCGCGGGATTTATCAGTTGCGTGTCTTCGGTGGCTGGTGACAGGGGCCGGGGCAAGGTTTTGGCTTATGCGGCTTCTAAGGCGGGACTGTCCGCGTACTTGGGGGGCTTACGCCATCGCTTAGCGCATACGTCGGTTTTCATTCAGACCATAAAACCTGGTTTTGTACAGACGCGGATGGTGGGCAACATGAAAAGCCCATTGATGGCAACTCCCGAACGGGTTGCAGATGAAATCGTCAAGTCCTTGCGTGCCAGGCGTGAGGTGGTTTATACGCCTTTCTTCTGGAGGTATATTATGGCCATCATCAAGGCCATGCCCGAACCCCTGTTCCGAAGGATGAAATTTTGACCAAGCCCATTATAGCCTTATGGCGTTTGGCCCGCCCCTCGCACTGGGTGAAAAATCTATTTGTCATGGCTGGCGTATTTTTCGGGGAAGATTGGCATAATCCTGAAATCCTCATCCTGGCTTTTTCCGCCTTTGCTGCTTTTTGCCTTGCAGCGAGTTCAGTTTATTGCGTCAATGATGCTTTGGATGTGGAAGATGATCGCGGTCATCCCCGCAAATGCTTACGTCCATTGGCCGCGGGAGATTTGTCTCGCTCCGCTGCGTTCGCCTTCGCTTCTGCCTTGGCGGCCGGTGCCTTGTCCATCAGCCTTTGGACGGGTCCTAAATTATCTATGGCTTTGGTGGCTTACATGTTTGTCAACGCCCTCTATTCCCGATTACTTAAACAAATAGTGTTACTCGATGTATTTTGTATCGCCTTTGGATTTATCATCCGACTCTTAGCGGGAACTTGGGGAATCGGAGTGGTGCCTTCCCAGTGGTTCTTGCTTTGCACCATGGCCCTCAGTTTATTTTTGGGGTTTTCTAAACGTTATGCGGAGAGAATCGATCCCAGCCGAAGCTTAGAAGAAAAACGCGCCGTACTTCGTAACTATTCTCCCGAATTCCTTCGCTCCCTACTCGGCGTGACCCTATCCGCCACCCTGATCACCTATGGTCTTTATACCACCAATACCCAAACGGTAGAGTTTCATCGCACGGGAAATCTCATCTACACCTTGCCCATCGCCATGTTCGGCCTTTTCCGTTACCTTTATTTGGTGATGGAAAAGGGTTATGGCGAAAATACGGTTGCCGATATTCTTAAGGATCGCGCGATGCTGGCGGTCTGTGGAATCTATGTGGGGACGGTTGCCATTCTTTTAGTTCTGTAACGACCCTGAACCAACGAGTAGTTGAAATCATGCAGGAATTGAGCGAACGCACGAACCCAGAACATCTGCGGGTCCAAACACAACAACAGCCCAAAAAAAGCACAGCCAGGTTGCTCTGGGCCCTCTTCTCCTTGTTTGTGGTTTACGGAACAACCTTTCCGTTTTCATTTCGAAACGATCGTCACTTTTCATATTACACCAATCGCATCAATTGGGGAATGTTCAGCAGTATTCCCGATATGGTTCAAAACGTGCTGCTATTTCTCCCTTTTGGGTTTCTGGGATATTTCTCCCTGATTCATAAAAGTTCCCGACTCAGAAAGCTGGCGATAGTAGTGATGGG
>JAYVCH010000374.1:0-9416 GCA_043750055.1 Fibrobacteria bacterium | reverse complement strand
GGATATGCTGGCCGTTTACACTGCTGCATTCTAATCAAGTAAAGCGGTTCTTTTGATTTTCCGACAGATTTTCATTCAGGCTTCCACTACGAAATCCTTCGGGATCAATCTCCATGTTTGTAAACCCAATCTTTTTCAGGTTTTCCAGAAGAGTCTGTTTACGATTCGATAGTTCAAAAATCCCGAATTGATCCAAGGGGATTTCAATGCGAGCTGTCTCACCGAAATGCCGTAATCGGTATTCACGAAATCCCATTTGACCCAATAAAATCTCGCCCGCTTCGATCATAGCGAGTTTGGAAGGGTTCACGGAAGAGCCATATGGAATTCGACTGCTGAGACAGGGTTGGGCGGCTTTATCTGCCGTGGGCAGGCTAAATGCTTTGGAGAGGGCGCGAACCTCGAATTTTGTCAGTCCCACTTCGGCGAGGGGTGCGAGAGCACCATAGTCCAATGCTGCGCGACGGCCGGGTCGAAAATCCCCGATATCGTCGGCATTGCCTCCGTAAAGTAAACGGGCCCCCACCTGATTTTTAGCAAACAGTTGCAGGTGTTGGAACAAATCCGCTTTACAATGAAAACAACGATCGGGTCCATTTTTGACATAATCTGGATTGTCGAATTCGGTGGCCGAATATTCTTTTATTGTGACATCCAAAAGCCTCGCCAATCTAATCGCATCTTTCTGTTCTTGTTTGGGCAAAGAGGGGCCGACGGCCAAACAAGCTAAAACTCTTTCCTTTCCAAGCGTCTCTCTTGCAATCCCCATAAGAAGGGTAGAGTCCACGCCACCGGAAAAACCAATCAAAACCTTCGGAAATTCAAGTAACCGATTTTTCAGATTTAGGTATTTGGTCAATAATACAATATCATTTAGCTGGGACTGAGAGAAATTGGGTCTTGGGATAGACAACCTGTCCTGCTTTCGAGCAATGTTGGCTGAAAATAAACATTTTGTGGGGAGCGAATGCAATGTCCACCCTTTGAATTGGCCCCCTAAACAAGATATAATTGGATACTGCCTATATGGAAATTCAAATCAAGGTCCAAATAATTCTGATGTTCATCCTCACCATGGAGTTGCTTGGTCTATTCATGATTATTATTCGAACCGTTGCTAATTTGGAACATGGACTTAGTCGTGTGGAAGCGGTTATCCGGAAAGAAATCCAACTCGCTTTACGCCATAAGGAACATGAAAAATTGTCCCTGGAAAAAGCCCAAGGGCAAGACCAGAAAAAATCCAAGAAAAACGAACTGCTTCTGAACATTCCCTTCATGGAACGATTGAGCAAGGAAAAGCGAAAAGATAATGGCTAGTAGTGGAAAACTTTTTGTTTTCTCCGCGCCCTCCGGGGCAGGAAAAAGCACACTGAAGGATGCATTGATGAGTCGGTTCCCATTTCTGGGCTATTCGGTCTCAGCGACGACTCGAAAGCCCAGACCTGGGGAGATTGAAGGCGTCCACTATTTTTTCAAAACAACGCAGGAGTTCACGGGCATGCTTGAGCGCCATGAATTGGTGGAACATATGCAGGTCCATGGCAATTATTATGGAACACCCAAGGCAGCGATTCTAAACTCGTTAGAGTCGGGTCGGGGTGTTATTTTGGATTTGGATGTGTATGGTAAGGTCAATTTTGATGTGGCCTTTCCCGATGCCGTGGGAATTCTCATCACACCTCCTAATCTCGAAGAATTAGAACGCCGATTGATAGCTCGGAAATCCGATGACTCGGATAGCATTCGCGTTCGCCTTCAAAATGCATCGCAGGAATTGGAATTTGCACATCGTAACGGTAAGTTTGAGTACAAGGTAGTCAATGATAATTTTGACCGAGCGCTGGAAGAACTAACCCAGATTCTGGAAAAGGAATTGGGTCAACTCAGAAAGCGCGAACCGGTTCGAAAAAAAACCTAATCAACGGTTATCCGCGAACGGTATCGACGGCATTGCGGAAAATTTGGATGCCTGCGCCTTCTCCCTTAAGTCCAAGTTTTTGCCATTCTGGATGATTGGTCGCAAGCATATGCGCTTCAGGATGGGGCATCAGTCCAAACCTTAATCCGTCCGGACTGCATATGCCCGCAATGTGGTCCACCGAACCATTGGGATTGTCGGGAAACGCGGGTTGATCCGTACCAGGGGCGTTACCATTGGCAGTGCTGTAGCGTAGGCAAATCTGCCCTTGCCGATTGAGTAATGCCAAAGTCTGCTCGTCCTTGGGAATGAATTTTCCTTCCCCATGGCGAATGGGCAGATAGATGCGCTCGATCCCACGGGTCCAAATACATTTCGAGGATTTATCGGCTGCCAAATAGCACCATCTATCTTCAAAGCGGCCGGAATCGTTATAGGTCAAGGTAGCTGATTGAACCAAATCGCTTTTCCCTTCGGCCTTCACGCCCGGTAGGAGTCCCAATTTCACTAGGACTTGAAACCCATTACAGATTCCAATGATGGGAATTTTACGTTCCACCGCTTTGTGTAAGTCTTCGGCTAGGGAATGCTTGAGTTTATTGGCGAATACGCGTCCGCTTGCGATATGGTCGCCAAAGGAAAAACCTCCTGGCACTGCGATGATATCGAAATCGGAAAGCGAGGGTTTATGGGCAATCAAATCGTTGATATGAACGCGCGTGGGTTCTCCACCCGCGAGGCGGAAACTGTGGGCCAACTCATTGTCGGAGTTGATTCCGTATCCGGTGATAATTGCAATTCTGGGTTTTACCATGCTATTTACCAATCCAATGGGCGACGCCAGGCATGGAACATTTCATCCAAGCCGGCGGAAAAGACGGCGGGTCCGGGACCGTTTCCAAGACTGTTTCCAAGACTGTTTCCCAAAACGCTATCGTGAATATCCAAAGTCTGTTCCGCTTTAATCTCACCGAGTTTACCGATGGGGAGTCCGGCCATGAGCGCTTCGAAGTGCGGGACATGCTCAGGCGTTACGGTGACGACAAAGCGGCTTTGGCTTTCGGAAAATAATTTCGCGCCGGTGACCATCGGTTTCAAAGGGTCCAAAGGCAAGGTTGCGAGATCCAAAGTTGCACCTAAACGGCCCGCCATGCAGACTTCCGCGAGAGCAACGAACAATCCGCCATCGGAACAATCATGCGCGGAACGCACCCAGCCATTTTCAATCGCATCTGCAAGGCGATGATAAAGGGCAAGGGCTGAAACGGCATCGACTTTAGGAACCGAATTCCCCATGAAACCCTGACGCAGGTAATACTCCGAAGCCCCGAGTTCATTGCGTGTAATCCCCAAAACATAAACTTTATCACCCGGAGCCTTCGCATCCATGGTAATGGTTTTTTCGACATCTTGTAATACGGCGATGGCAGTGAAGAGCAAGGTAGGCGGTACGGAAATGCGATCCTTGCCACGACCATAATCGTTCTTCATCGAATCCTTGCCAGAGATCAGGGGTAGGCTATAGGCGAGGCAATAATCGTAAAGCGCTTGATTAGAGCGGACAAGCTGGGCCATTTTGTATTGCCCATCTGGTGTCGTTTCCGATTCAACGGGATCGGGCCAACAGAAATTGTCGAGGCCAGCCAAAGTTCCCGGCCTCGCTCCCACGGCCACGGCATTGCGAACGGCTTCGTCAATGGCGCAGGCAGTCATATGGTAGGTATCGATATCGCTGTAACGTGGAACAATCCCATGCGAAATGGCCAAACCCTGTTTACGGTCATAGAGCGGTCGAATGACGGCGGCATCGCTGGGGCCATCGGCTTTCTCACCCACAAAGGGTTTGATGACGCTCATGCCTTGCACTTCATGATCGTACTGACGAACCCAGCTTTCCTTGGAACAAATATTCAGCGTCGATAAAAGGTCAAGCCCATCGGCTTTCAAGTTGCGTGTATCCCAGAAACTGGGGGGTGGATCTAGGTGACGTGGTGGAGTCCAATGGGCTTTAAGAGTGAGCTTCGGATTCCCATCGTGTAAAAATTCCATGTCGAGGCGACACACGAGACGACCATTAAAATAGGCCTCGAAGTTTCCATCGTTTGAAAATTCTCCCAAGTCACTGGCTTCCACCCCGCGCTGAAGAGCCAATTCCAAAAAGGCTACCAAGTTTTCTGGTTGTACTGCGAACGACATACGCTCCTGGGCTTCCGAAACCAGAATTTCCCAAGGATCAAGACCAGGATATTTTAACGGCGCTTTTTCCAAATGGATTTTGCAACCGCCACTTTCACGCGCCATTTCACCCAGAGATGAGGATAGCCCACCTGCGCCATTATCTGTGACAAATCGGTACAGTTCTAAATCACGGGCTTCGAGTAAAAAGTCGCTCAGTTTTTTTTGAGTAATGGGATCGCCAATTTGTACTGCAGAAGTGGGAGAGGCTTCGGTCATGGCGGCGGAGGAGAAGGTCGCTCCGTGAATCCCGTCTTTTCCAATCCGTCCACCAGCCATGAGAATTCGGTCGCCTGGTTTTATGGATTTTTTCCATGTAGGCTTGCCATTTATTTCTGAAGGTAGAAGTCCGCCAGTGCCGCAAAAGACCAGGGGCTTGCCTAGGAATCGATCGTCGAAAACAATACTGCCGTTGACGGTGGGGATGCCACTTTCATTGCCGCCATCGCGCACTCCACGATGTACTTCTTTTAAAATACGCCGTGGATGATGCAATTTTTCTGGGATGGGCTTGTCATAAAAAGGCGAAGCGAAACAGAATACGTCGGTATTGAAAATTGGTCGGCAACCCATGCCACAACCTAAAATATCACGATTAACACCCACGATACCGGTCATGGCACCGCCATAGGGATCAAGGGCACTGGGTGAATTGTGAGTTTCCGCCTTCATGGCAATGTCCCAGCCGTCGGTAAAGGCGATGATTCCGGCATTATCGGTAAACACGGATTTGAGCCAAGGCGCATTGGGTCGGATTTTTTCCGTCGCCGCTTTGATGAAGGTTTTATACAAGGATTTGTAGAGGGTTTTATTTCCCTTTTCATCGGTGTATTCTACATCCGCAGCAAAAATTTTGTGTTTGCAATGCTCGCTCCAAGTCTGGGCGATGACTTCTAATTCCACATCGGTGGGGGAGATGGGCAATCCTGCTTCGCCGCGTTCATGTTGCCGATTGGGTTCAGCATAATAGGCTTGGATGGCGTGCATCTCGGAAATAGTTAACGAGAGGATTTTTTCATCAGACAATTTTTGTAAACCCTGATCGTCAAGAGGAAGAACGATGGTTCTGGTTTCGGGAGTATGTTTGGTGGTCACTTGATTCGAGGCTGCTGAAATTCCAGGCTGACTTGTCCATTCCTCACGTGAACGAATCAGGTAAGTCTGAATGAGCGCGTTCGCAAAAAGTTTGGTCGCCAAAATTTCAGTTTCAGCGCGGGTGATTTTACCCCATAATAAAAACTGTAAACAAGTATAAACCTGGTCTTGATCAGTAAGGCGTTTGCCAAGTAAATCGGAGACCCCTTCACGACTGGAGCGACCAACATTATCGGTGACGCCAGGCTTGTACCCGACCTCCACCATGAAATCAAAATCAGTAGCCAAGGGCGTATTGATTCGATAAGTTTCCGTGATCGGATCTGCCAGTAATTGACTTCCGATTTTTTCTTTTTCAGCCTCCCGCAAATCCATTTCCAAGATGTAAACGGAATGCACCGCTACCTTTTCCACAGAAAAATGGAAGTTTTCGTGAATGGCGGCCTGAATTTTTCGGGCTTGTGAATCGGTTGCAGGTGACGTCTGTCCGACTTCGATGCGCGTGAGCAAAATATCCCCTGGAAAAGAATCCTTTTTCTTCGACCCGGCTAAATTTAGTACCTGTCGAGGCGCCTATAAACCTACCAATACCTCTTATTTGGCTAAATTTAGGGAATTATAAAATAAAATTTAAGTTTGGCTGACAGATGCCGATATAGAATCAGGACAAACAACACCGACTAGTCACCAAAAGAGGCCTCATGCACGTAACCAGTTCTACCTCCGCACCCGTTCATCAATCTCCAGTCAAAAAACAAGTTGAGGCGACTGCTACTGAAGAAGCTCATGAAAGCGCCGCTACGCAGGCTCAGGAGCAGGCAGACAAACCCAAGGTTGAAGCGAAACAGGCAGGTAAAGGAGATCAGGTCAATATGCGTGCCTGAAAAAATTGGGTACCGTCAACATGACTCGAACTCTAAAGGGTTCGGGTTTTTTTTTGGCAATTTCAAATGGGGATGCTGTGGCTAGCAGAGAGCTAGGATTATTGGTAACTTTGCCTCTCCTTAAAATTGTGGACATGGGTTCGGTGTCCTCGTAGCTCAGCTGGATAGAGCAGCAGTTTCCTAAACTGACGGTCGGAGGTTCAATTCTTCTCGAGGACACCAAGCCCATTCTTTTTAAGAGTAACCCCCTGGTCCGTAAGGATCGGGGGGTTTTTTAATGAGATGCCTTTTTAAACCACTCTGCCGCGTCCCGAAGGATGAATTTCGTTTCTTGGTGCAAGTCTAAGGGCGATGACTGATGGAGAAGATCCACGAGTGCATTTTCCGCATAATATCGAATGAGTGGGTAGGGGTCGCCAAGTTCCTCCGTAATTAAGGGTACCAGATCAACTCTGGACTGCTTACCGGCAAGGTATAACGCGATCGCTTTTTCATGGGGCTTACCCATTCGTAACGTAGCTTCTAATGAATTTGCGACCAGGTCTCCATATAATTTTTTCAGAATTGAGCGGTCATACTTATGAGGCCACCATTTTTCCATGGTATCCACTAAACTAACGACTGACTTGTCTGTGTGGCAAAGCGCGCATTCAAGAGGCCGATCTTTTTCCACACGGACAGGATCCGTTGGCGACCCGATACGATGATAACGAGATAGACGGGTGTCCAGGGACATGTTCTTCATGGGCATATGACAATTCATACAAAGCCCACCCGCGCCCTCAGGCGAGTGGTGCGAATGATTTCTCAGCATTTCCGAAGCTTGGTACTTGGTAT
Organism: Fibrobacteria bacterium; assembly: GCA_043750055.1. Classification (GTDB taxonomy): domain Bacteria; phylum Fibrobacterota; class Fibrobacteria; order UBA11236; family UBA11236; genus Chersky-265. Next base: position 2,444 of record JAYVCH010000374.1, on the reverse strand, counting down.
GGCAGGAAAGGCAAACCAAATTTCCGGCTTGGGTTTCCAGCCTTTCCATTTTTGTTTTATCGTCATGGGAATGCGGGTCATGACATTGGGTGCAAGTCACCTCACACTTCCCAAGTAGCATGTCGCGTCCTTCCCCGGAATTGATGTGAGACCCACCTGGAACACTATCGCTTCGAAAACCACCTTCCCAAGTCCAAGGATATTGAGTAAACAAAACTTGGTGGCATCGCGCACATACCCTTTTGATATCGTCAGAATGTCTGGCATTAGGGGCTTGGAGGGGTGCTTTTACGGATAGGAACAAACTTTGTGGTTCGAGACTTGGAACGAACCGCCTTGGATTTTGAACATGTTCGAGGCTACCACCGTGACAAGATTCACAGCCAATCCCCCTTTCGAGTAAATGGGTTTCATTAAATTTGGAAAACGTAAGGTTAATGGCTTTCTTGTCGAGGCTCCTTAAATCAAGTTTTTTGGATTCCACAGATCCTTTTAAATAACGGATCTCGTCGACTAAAGCACTTCGTAGAGAATTGGAGTCCGTCCTTACAATTTGCACCCGCTTCTTTGGTGGTAGCAGCCAGTCCACCATCTCGCCCTGATATCCTTTAATTACCGGTTCGGTCAAGGCACCCAGTAGTGTTGAAAAATATGGAACCGTATTGTGACAAAAGATACAAGCATGATTCCAAATGGCTCCAGGCTTAATCCCGGGCCTTTCCGGGTCCATGACCGAATAGCCTTTGTATCGAAACAGCCCGGTTTCGAGCATATACGAAACGGGTAATATATGTTCAGTGTGCGGATCGGATTGACCCTCCTCTACCCCCGCAAAGTCCTCACGATGATGCCCTCCGATTACTTTAGTGACACGAAATAAATGCGGGCCAAATTCTGGAGATACAATTCTTATCCAACGCTTCCCCTGGTGTTTCTCTAAAATGACTTGATCATTTTTGAAATGAAAAACATGGTCATCGAATGGTGCGTGGATATGCGCGCTATCGGGCAAGCGCGTCATGTTATGCATGGGTGAGCTCATAAACTTCAGATAAATCTCACCATGACAACGAGAACAAGCTTCGGAACCGGCATAATCTTTCCGAGTGATATTGCTGGTGACGACTCTTACACTGAAACATTTAGGCCACTGATTCGTGACAGTACAACCTATGACAAGGAATAGGATTAGGCAGGTAATTAAAAATTTGGAAAAAATTTTAGAAATCCTATTCGAGGCGACAACCGCGCACTAGAACCAGATCTTGTTTCGAAAATGCTCCTCAATTTCATCAGCTTTAATCAAGCGAACTATATGAGGATCAAACTCAATGGAAATTAACTTATCCTGGTCATCGTCGTCCTCATCTTGGTCTGAGATGGGTTTCACCAAGGATGTATTGATCTGGAAGTTTGTAACATTGAGATCATCAGTGTCGGGAAGTGCATTCCCAGCCGCCATTGCCAAGGCAAAAATCCATAATCGACTCTTTTTCACCGGCCCTCCACATAAACTCTAGGCGGTTATACTCAATAAAAAACAAAATTCGACTCAATTGGACAAGTCGCAATGGGTTGGGGCTCCAATAAATTGTAATTTTGCATTCATGAATAACTGGTAATTGACATGTATTTCTTGCGATGATTACTTATATCAGGATGCATTCGAGTCGGATGATACAAATATGAATCGGTTTGGAAGACTCCGGAGAAATCGAGACAGGGCATTAAAAGTTCGCCTTCGCTCCTTTTTCATGCTTGGGATTCTCCTTTCGTATGTGTTTTTTGCCTGTCAGCCCTGCAACACACTTCACAATTTTCCGAATGATACATCGCTCCTTGAAAAAGAAGTCAAAACTCCTGTCGGACGCATGTCCATTCGCATTAATGGCACCGCAGGTGACAGTAACAGGATTTTAGATGACGATGAAGATACCTGTAATTCGGCGCCCGAAGACAAGCAACCAGATGGTTCATCTACTTTTGTCCAAATTGATTCTGGAGATTTAACTCGTAAGCTTGGTTTGGATTTAACGATTTCCAAAATCCTATTCCTGATTCCTCATGAAGAAAGCCTCCACCCAGGGACAGTGACTTTAATTCAATCCTCTGACTATGATGGACCTGATACTCCAATTCCTATGCTATACCCTGTCTTTTTGACTTCAGATTTACCGCCCCCGTTTACATTGACCTAACTCCCACCTTAGTTTCAATGTAGTCGTCGTTCGGCGACCGTTATTTCGTTTCGGATTTTTCCGAATCGTTGGGCGTTTCCATATCTGGTTTATTATCGACATTCTCGAAAGGGTATTCACCATGAGCGAAGATTTAAAATCATTTTTGATTACAGGGCTTGGTGTGACTGTAATTATCATCATTGGCTGCATTTTAAAAATGCAGGGCAATTTATGAACAACAACATATGCAATATAGGAAGGAAA
>JAYVCH010000373.1:0-3133 GCA_043750055.1 Fibrobacteria bacterium | reverse complement strand
ATTTCCTGGGACCCTTTAAATCCCGCTTCCATCGGCTCCATGCCTTTTTCAATTTTGGCATAAATATTTTCCAACACAACAATCGCATCGTCCACTACCAATCCGATTGCCAGTACCACACCCAATAGGGTAAGCACGTTGATGCTGAATCCGGCGACATACATGATGAAAAAAACGCCGATCAAGGAAACGGGAATTGCCAAAACCGGAATCAACGTGGTTCGCCAATCGCGGAAGAACGCGAAAATAATCAGCACGACCAATAAGAAGGCGATTAAAATAGTTTCCTTCACTTCCCAAATGGACTTGGTAATGAATCGAGTGGAATCAAATCCGAGTTTGAGCTTGATATCTTTCGGCATGTCCTTTTTGATTTGGTCAAGGCGTTTGTAAAACTCTTCGGCAATGGCCAAGTTATTCGCTCCAGGTTGTGCCGATATGGCGAGACCGATCATGGGAACGCCATTATTTTTCAGAATCGTCTTTTCATTTTCAGCCCCTAGTTCAGCAAATCCCACATCCTTTAGGAGGACGGTTTGACCCTCATCCGACTTGATAATCAACGAGTTGTAATCCTCAGGAGTATTGAGTCGACCAGTGGTTCTCACCGTCAATTCCGTATTTTTTCCTTCAATAATTCCAGAAGGCAATTCCACATTTCCATTGGTGACCGCATTGCGGACGTCCAATACCGTCAATCCATAGGCTGTTAATTTTTCAGGATTGAGACGAAGCCGCATCGCATATTTTTTTTCTCCCCATATTCTCACTTCGCCCACGCCTTTAATGGTTTGCAGGCGCTCCTTAATACGAGTGCCCAGCGCCGTTACCTCCAGAATATCACGGGAATCACTTTGTACCGTCAACATGATGATGGCATTGGCATTGGCATCGGCTTTCGCCACCGTTGGCGGATCCGCATCTACGGGAAGACTGCGCACAGCCCTTGCAACGCGGTCTCGCACATCATTGGCGGCCGCATTAAGATCGGATCCCAAGTCAAATTCCACCGTCACTGAACTTTGTTGATCCCGACTGACGGATACAATGGTACGAATTCCAGCAATGCCGTTGACAGACTCTTCCAAAGGTTCAGTGATTTGGGATTCAATGATATCGGCGCTGGCGCCTCTATAAGCGGTGGTCACAGAAATGGTGGGCGGATCCACAGCCGGAAATTCACGCACGCCCAGGTACGAATAACCTATCAGACCAAATACCAGAATGAGAATGGAAAGAACCGAAGCTAACACGGGTCGGTGAATACTTACCGATGCAAGACTCATAGGCGGCTCAAGTTCCGATTTCTGGTGGGAGCATGGATCAGTCCACGCGCGATAGGGTTACGGTCGCACCCTGTCGAATCTGCATAATACCCGATGTGATAACCGTATCCCCCACTTTCAATCCTTTGGTAATTTGCACCACCGAATCCAAACGCAAACCGGCCTGAACTTGAATGGGTTCGGCCTTGCCTCCATGATAGAGGTAAACTTTCGCGCCTCGGGAATCGGCCGTCATAGCTTCGGTTGGAATTATTAGCGCAGCCTCGATCACCTGCAATTGAATTTCAATGGTAGCGAATGAACCCGGAAGCACTTGTCCATCTGGATTTGGACACAGCGCTCGCAAATGTAAGGTTCGCGTCTCAAGATCAATTTTAGGATCGACCGCATACACTTTTCCGACTTGGCGTCGATCCGAACCTTGTACGGTGAAACTGATAGGCGTTCCAGCTTTCACCCACTCCGCATACTTTCCCGGAATGGAAAAATCCACCTTGATGGGTTTGACTTCTTGCAGGGTGCTGATTCGTGTGGATGGGTTCACCAGGGCACCCTCGCTGACAGACTTTAATCCGACAATGCCGGCGAAGGGGGCGCGTATTTCAGTCTTGTCCAACTGTGCACGTAATAGTAGTTCACCTGCTTTAGCCAAGTTGAATTCGTTCTGAGCTTGATCGTAATCTTTTTGACTGACAGCTTCGATTTTAAGTTGCATCCGCATACGATATTCATTATCCTCAGCCAGTTTACGCTGGGATTGAGCCTTGAGAACATTGGCTTGCAACTCCTTGTCTTCTATTTTGACCAATAAGTCGCCCTTTTTCACGAGCCCACCTTCTTTGAAGGTTATGGACCGAATTTTCCCTTCCATTTCGCTCCGGATATCAATCTCTTCATTAGCCATTACAGTACCAGTGATTCTAACTCCATTGTCCAAACGCTGAGCGCGTAGAATCCTGGATGTTACCGGTAACGCCGGAATTCCTGCCCCTGGAACACCACCCTTTGGTCCAACTTGGCCCCCGGAGTTGGATGAAGATGAATTTCCGTTTGCAACACTTCCTGCGGATGCAGGAACATTTCCTGCGGATGCAGGCGCACCACCCGGTCCACTTGGAGGATGGGCGGCTTTTAGTTTGGGATAGGCAATCAATCCCAATATAGCGACGATGACAACGAAAATGAGTACTCTGTTGGCGGCCTTAGGCAACGTGGCTCCTTGCAAGACAGACATCTAAACAAAGTAAAGGTGTATGAATTGAAAATCTAATAATCGAAGGATATTATGTTAAGCATTTGGCGATTAGGAGGATAATTGCAGATTATTTCCAAATTAATTCCAAAAACGCGGTCAACACAAGGTAACCCGTGGTATATTATAAGGATGAGAACGCTCCGACGGAAAGTGATACAGGGTCCAATGGCCTTGACATTGCTTTTGGTTTTCTTCACGAGCCAGGCCTTCAGCTGCTGTCTTGTGAATCAGAAGCTCAGCCACTTTATCAGTTCCTGGCTTCGTTTTCATTCCTCCGTTCAAACTGCCGAGCATAGCTGTTGCACTAAGCAATCAAAAGCAAATACGGCTTCCCAACCGATTCAAAACAACTCCAAACATCAAGATTGTTGCATCCAAGATGCCAATCAACGATTACCGCCAATGCCTTCTCTCGCTACCGATATTCCTGCATTGCCGACTGTCATTATTGCGCATGTTACTGCCTTGATACAAATCGATTCCGCCTACGCTTTCCTACCCCATCCTCTTTTGGTTTCTAGACCGCCGCTCTATATTACCCAACTCCAAATCCTGATTTAAAATCCCCGCCCATGTCGCTCCCTTTGGGGTG
>JAYVCH010000372.1:0-4299 GCA_043750055.1 Fibrobacteria bacterium | reverse complement strand
GGCCCGCCCAGACTGCACTTTTATTCCAGGTGCCCAATAATATAGAGAATCAGCAGCCAGTTCCAGGCTCCAATGCCATTTCGCCCCCGGCAGGCGCACGTGGCCCTGGCCGACCTTGATTTCGTCGCGCAAGTATTTTTCGACCACCCATTTTCCGCCGAAAATAACCACAGGGATGGCAACCAACAGTAGGCAGGCCAATACTGTCGCTATCCTTTTAGTCCATTTGGTTATGGATTTGATCATTGCGCCTGTATGACTGAGGGGTAAGGGTTACGATTACCATTAATGATGGTTCGTCCTTCTCGATATAAATGGAAGGCGTGCCATTATGGAGGTCCATCTTTCAAATAGAGACCTATGGCGCAGATTTCGGTAAACCAAGTATGCCCCGACTCCGAAAATAAACCCCGTAAGACTAATCCAAAGATATGCGGGCTTTAATCTGGGCTTGAATTTACGCCCTAATTGGGAAAGGTGATCATTCATAAGCTCACGAGTGCTGGCGATCTCGGCTTTGATTTCTTCCGGGCTGGCTTCGCTTAAATCAACCTCGGAGTGATCTGATTCTACTTCGGATTTGGCCAATGGTGCATTTCTCATTTGTCAGCCTTTCACTTTTTCAGCAACTAAAATTTTCTTGTCATGGCGAGCGCCCACGGATTTTTGGGTCAATGGTTTATTTTTGGTAATCGCTTTCAAGGCCTGCAAGGTCGAAAATACGGCGCCTACGCCCAGCAATAAAGCCAGTAAGAACGGCGCAAGCCAGGAAGCCAAGGCCACGGATAATCCGGCGTTGACCAAGCCGAGCCCGATAAGATTGGATAGGGCGAGGAAAAGGAAAAAAGTTGCATATAATCCCATCAGAGAACTTACCCCGATGAAGATGGCATTCTTGCCGTAGCTCATCGCTTTAGCCTTGACCTCACTTTTGGCCAAGGCAACCTCCTGGTGAAATAAGACAGCTATATCATTCCGGATATCTCTGATGATTTGCAGGAAAGTCGAATCGGTATTGGTTTCTATAGTGTCCATAAATCCCCCTTTCCAACTAACATATGTTTCAAGCCAGGAGGATAAAAGCTTTTTATGATCGACTATCGGTCGGGAAAAAGTGACATTACCAAACACCCAGTTTCATGCAGGGCCATTCGATCCGATTCCAAACTGGCGGCGGTAACGATCGAAGCAACGTTTTCCGGCACTTAAACGCATCAGCGCGCCTTCGGCTATAGCTCGGCTGACCCTCGGATTTCCTTCTACCAATGGGCGGATGGCTTCATCATTCCATGCAATGGAATGAATGAGATCAAGGCCGGCATGGAGGGCAAAGTAGTGGCGGCCGGTTGCGGAAATACCTAACCTCTTCAGGCCTGCGTTGACAAGAGAGACACGGCCGGGAGAAGTCATCTCGATCACACCGAGTGCGCCCAAGGAATGATAGGCATAGCGACGATTGAAAGCGAGCCCGACCATCAGGTTGGAGAGTGCCAATGATTCCAATGTCACATCCCTGAGTGGAGATCCAATCCCCAACTCCTCGACCGTTTTATCGAGCCAAACCCCATGCATCCCTTTGGCCTGTCCGCATCCCATTTCATCCCAGTAATTGCGCGCTAATTCCAGCTTTGCACGGGCAGGCAACTTTACTTGTGTTGTTGCCACGAGATCTTCAAACCCGGCTTCGCCGGCCACTTCCTGGGCTAGGAACCACCGCATCTGATCCAAGTTAGCCGTATTGGCAAGCCAAGAAAATAGGGCATCGCCCTGACCAGGTCCAGTGGTCTTTAAGTCCTTGAACCATTCCATGAAACCGTCCGCCGATTCCGGGGCCAGGGCCGCACGCTGTTGGATGGAAGCGCGTTCCGCTTCGATGTACTTCCCTTCCATTAATCCGAGGCTGTTTCCGAGTTCAAGGGTGGACTCCCAATCGGGCGTGGGGAAGCTGGGCTCTAATCGGACTTTATTCCAACGACTCAATTGGCGTTGCAGATTATAATCGTTCATGGTCCCATTATCGTGCCCACCAAAAAAAGAAGGCAAAGTTGTTTCAAATCTTGGTTCGACTCTCGGTTCAATAAATGTCTTCATTGATTCATCCTTATGAAGCTGTATAAATCTAGAGATACGTTTTGGAGCTTCTCAAAGCAAATGGTGGAATACTCTTTTCGGTAAAGAGAAAATTGTAATTTTCGACGAGGGGCGATTTGCTTCGTAAAGGATGGTCTTGTTATGGAATTTGCCTTGAAAGAGGAAAAAGCATTAGCGGCTATCGGGAGTTTTCTAGCAGAGAATAATTATTCATTTACAGCTATCACGCCAGCGACTCATGCAATAGTCAATGCGAGGGCAATGGCGAGAACGCCTCGAACTTTGCGCGATATTTTTGGGTGGAGCCGTCCCTTCGCTCCTGATGAACTCCCGCCACTTTTATTGGCATGGTTAGAAGAGGCCGGGGAAATGGAAAAGACATTGGGATTGGTTCGTAGTAAAGTTCGCTTCTCCACCTTGGCAGGTTCCTTATATGTTCATTCCGCCTTCCCAACCATGGAAGCGGACTCGGTATTCTTCGGACCAGATACCTACCGGTTTGCCAACCTAATCGAGCGATCTATTATTGCCCGCCCAGCGGGTCAGGTGAGACGTATTTTGGATCTTGGCTGTGGGAGTGGAGCGGGCGGTTTGTTCCTAGCTGGCAAATTGCAGTCCCAAGGATTGCAAGTTTTCCTGTCAGACATCAATCAAAAAGCACTGCGTTATGCGAGAGTCAATGCGGCGCTCGCAGGCAGAGAAAACGTGTTCGTGGTAAGGGGAGACTTGACCCAGGCTCTAAAAGAACAGGTGGATATCATTGTTTCCAACCCGCCCTATTTAGTGGATGCGGAGTCCCGGCTTTATCGTGACGGGGGTGGCATTTCTGGTTGCGATCTCTCCATTCGCATTGTTAGGGAATCGATCCCGTTGCTTGCACCCGACGGTATGCTTATTTTGTACACCGGTACGCCCGTTGTCGAAGGCCGACACGTTTTCCGCGATGCCGTGTCTCCTATGCTCGATGTCGCGGGAATCGGATACGAATACACTGAAATCGATCCAGACGTTTTCGGGGAAGAATTATTTCATGCGGCCTATGGCAATACCGATCGTATCGCAGCCGTTTCCTTGGTAGTGCATGGTTGAGACTGGTAGTGAATGGTTGAGATTTAAGTAGGGCATTCGTTCGGCAATCATACGGAATTGTTAGGGTAGTATCCCCATTTTCTCAGCTGATCTAGATCCGATGCAGCGAGCCTATTTCCAATGTCATTACGGTAACGTTTGTTAGGAACAAATACTTTCCCGGCTCTGCCATAGGCTTGTACTTGAGCTAGCTGTATCGAACTCCCGATTCCGGTCGCTACCAGAATATAGCCGACCGAGCCACTTGTCACAAGACGGCCATTGCATAAGGCTACTTCACCATAATGCAGGTTGTCCCTATCTTCGACCGTAAGGCTAGGGTGAAAAAAAATGGGCAACCCCTTGGATAGCCGGGCATACCCGTCGGCATAGGGAAAGGGCGGGACCGTCACTACTACACCCACGGCAAATCCCTCTCGCGTGGGCAGGTCACCGTCGATGCGCTGGGTTAGCCTTCGCAAAACCTCATCCCATCCTTCAGTGTGAAGTGCATCACAAATAGCAAAGCCCGGATACCCGAAGCGGCTTGTGAATTCCAAAGGCCAAATCCCTTCGGCATTGATAATGGTGTTCAAATTGATGTAACCGCAATGGCGGGCCTCACGCAAACTTTTGGTCATTTTCGCCAGAGTGAGATCAAAAATCTTTTCCGCTCCGCGATAGGTGACCACGGTCCCCATTTCCCCGGTCAGTTCCCCCATGTCGCCAGGGAAGAAACGCTTGTGTTCCCAGTCCAATAAGGCGGGCTTCAAAAAGTTTTCGCCATCGAAATAAGCCCCGACACCAACTTCGATTCCGGTGAGATACTCCATGAGCACGAAGTCGGGTTGTTCTGATGTTGACCATCTTGCTTGGTAGAAATCTAGGAGGGAAACGATATCCGAACCGTCTTCCGCTTCGCCCACGTAATTCTCGGTAGAAGGGGAGAGGCTGCCATTATTTTTATACACGTAGCGGCGGGGCTTGGATCGGACGAATTCCGCTGCCACCGCAAAATTCCGGAAGGCATGGGTCGCGGCGGTGCGTAAGCCGATTTGCCGCAATGTTTCCTGACCGAAAATCCGATCGTTCTCAAGTCGATCGCCGTACCCGCTTCCGCCAATGACCTGATAACCCTCC
>JAYVCH010000371.1:0-4098 GCA_043750055.1 Fibrobacteria bacterium | reverse complement strand
GCAATTTTAGTTGAATAGGTTGGATGCCGACGATTTAGGTATTTTTGAATTACGAAGCTCTAAAAACAATCCTCGCACATCCGAGTTAAAAGATAATTTCCTGCCGTCCTGCCACCACGCCACTTGTCACCCTTATGGCCACTATTTACGAAAAGGCACCCACCCCTATTTCAGCCTTATCCGCCACCAGCGCTATTTCTGTGGGATTATATCCTATAGTGGGCTTAAGCAAAATCCTTTACTATGGGAAATATGAGAGAAGCTCGCTATAGATACATCGGGAAGAAGTTCACTGCTTGGCCGATTGCATAAAGCATTTTCACGTAAGGAAGACGGGCTCCATACCGCGATCAATCTGGACGTGGCTCATGCTTTGGCAGGTGAGGCGTTCCTTGAGCTATTTAGCCTTACGCAGGATCCGGCGCATCGTACAGCAGCGGCATTGGTCATTCTATGTGCGGAATTCATCCGGTATCGATTGAGGGCCGTAAACGCTAGCCCAGACTTGTTTACTAAAATAGCCATGAAGGTCATCGAATTGGACTCAAAAGGAAATAGGAGGGTGATCATGAACTTGGCATGAAAGGGCTTTTATGCGTCTAACTTCATTGTCCGCGACCAAAAAAACCGGAATTGGAAATTCTTCCATGGAATCTAATCCATTCCTATCCTATTTCGTCGTGTTTCTTTTCGGTACTGAAACACCGCTTTTTTCTATCCTTTGAACCATTCTTGGAAGCCACTTTCTTCCTCATGAATGAAGCTTTAAACGGACGGATTTTTCACCATGTCGGTAAGCGATACCCTTGTTAAACTAGACTCCCAAAGTCTCTCGGCTGCACTCAATCCCCATCAATTTGAAGCGGTAACGCACAGTCCCGGTCCGCAATTGATTTTGGCAGGCGCCGGGTCAGGGAAGACTCGCGTCCTGACCTACAAAATCGCTTGGTTGATTCGAGAGCGTGGAATTCGGCCATGGGAAATTCTCGCCGTAACTTTTACGAATAAAGCCGCTGGTGAAATGCGTCACCGAATTTCAAGCTTGATAGGATACTCAGGAAATCTCAAATGGGTGGGAACCTTCCACTCCATTTGTGCCCGCCTGCTTCGTTTTCATGCCACTCGCCTTGGCTTTACTTCGAACTTCAGCATTTTCGACACCGATGATCAAAAGCGTTTTATCAAACACATTTTAAAATCCGAAAAACTGGAAGAGGATTCACAATTCTCCATGGATGCGGTTCGCCACTTCATCGGTGGCAATAAAAATAAGGGCATCACGGCGATGGACGCCAAACTAAAGGCCGAAGATCGGTATGAGGAGCGCATGGCCCATCTGTATCATCTGTATCAAGAAGAATTGAAAAAAAACAATGGCATGGACTTCGATGATCTTATTTTTATGGCCATCCGTTTGTTGGAATTGTTTCCAGAAGTTCGGCAAGTTTTCGCCTCGGGATTCCGCTATATCCTCATTGATGAATATCAGGATACGAATAAGGCCCAATATAAACTGATTCACCTTTTGGTGGGAAGTCACAACAACCTGGTGGTTGTGGGCGATGATGATCAGAGTATTTATGGCTGGCGCGGTGCCGATATCGGCAATATCCTTAGCTTTCAAAAAGATTACCCCCAGGCGCGCGTCACCAAACTGGAACAAAATTATCGTTCAACCTCCAATATTCTTGGGGTGGCCAGTTCCGTCATTCGCAACAACAAAAACCGAATGGAAAAAACTATTTGGACGGCAAATGCTCCCGGTGACAAAATCATGGTTTTGGAACTCGAAGACGAAGTGGTCGAAGCCGCATGGATTGCCCGTCGCATCCGCCAAGAAGATAAATTCAAACCCGGTGACACAGCCGTTTTCTATCGAACCAATGCCCAATCACGTATTCTCGAAGATGAGCTACGGCGCAACCGCATTCCGTATTTGATTGTAGGCGGGATTCGATTTTACGAACGTAAAGAAGTCAAAGACTTGATGGCCTACTTGCGCGTGCTTTCCAATCCGCATGATAGCGTCTCAGTGGCGCGAATTATAAATGTTCCTAAACGTGGCATTGGAGACAAAACCATCAGCTCCATTCAGGAATATACCGCCGACCAGCGATTGCATTTAATTGACGGGCTTCGTAAGCCCGAAGCCGCCGGTTTGAATTCCAGCTCAGCCAAACGCATTACCGATTTTGTGAATTTATTAGATACCCTACGTAACTTAGCCGCTACCGAACCTCTGCCGTCGTTGATTGCCGAAATCATCACACGCACGGGATATCGCTCCCATTTGGAGGAAGAGGCCACGGATGAGTCCATGGACAGACTCGCCAACGTAGAAGAACTTGTATCCGCAGCGCAGGATTTTCTACGTCGTCGCGAAGAGGGCGATTTGGACCAAACCAATGATCCGGATGCGGTTGAAGCCCAGCAATTTCAAAATACCTTGGAGTTAAAGTTCTCAGTACCGAACTCATCCGTTCCCGAAGTAGAATTCTCAGAAGCCGACAAACCGCAAAGCACGCGACTGCAAGACCTCGATTTTTTTCTCCAAGAAATTTCACTCCTGGCCGATGCCGATGGACTCAAAGCTAATCAGGAAGCGGTGACCCTGATGACGGTGCATAGCGCGAAGGGATTAGAGTTTCCCCGCGTCTTTGTAACAGGTTTGGAAGACGGCCTTTTCCCAATGATGCGTCAAGGCGATGAGGGTGATGTGGAAGAGGAACGACGATTATTTTACGTAGCCGTAACACGGGCGCGTCAGGAGCTAAGCCTATGTTTTGCTCGTCGTCGGCGCCGATATGGCATGTACCAGGAGTCGATCGGGTCACGGTTTTTTCGGGAAATTGATAAACAGTATTTGGAACTCGCCCGTCCCTCTTCATCCACAACATCCGGTACAAGATCAGCCAGTCACGGAGGGGGTTATGGAGGTATCACCTTTTCGCGAGGGATGGGCAGTGCAGCTCCTTCCAGAAAAACCAATGAACTTGATATTACTCCCACACCCGATTATGAAGACTTCAGCCAAGAGACAGAAGCGGGGTTTCATAAAGGCCAACGCGTTCGCCACGATAAGTTTGGCGAAGGGGAAGTTGCCGCGGTTGATGGATCAGGCGAATCGGCAAGGGTGCACGTGGTCTTCGCCGATCATATCCGCCGGGTCTTGATGGTTAAATTTGCGAAGCTGACGATTATTAATCGCTAAGCTTTCGTCCCAATCATCTAACTGAATCGAGATTTTGGAATGGGTGCGAAACATCCAATCAAAAGAATAATCATTAATAATGCAAACCAAATAACCGGCCCAAAACATAGGCCGATAAAAAGATGCATTCCCAGACCCACTATTAGAGCGTAAAACCGAGTGTACGGGAGGATGAACCAAAGGAGAGCTCCGCTTTCAAAGGTTAGAACTAAGTATTGTAACCAGGTCCATGCGGAATACGGAAGAGTTTTGGCAATCCAATAGGTACAAAGGGTTTGATAGGAGTCATGAAGGTGGGTCCATAAGACATGATTATTTTCTAGCCACTGACCATGGATTTTGGCAATGCCGGAGGCGAAATACATAACCAAGAGCAAACATTGGAAGAAGCGAACATTTCCCCAGGAAACGGTTGTCTTTTGTGAGGGTAGCCCGGTTTTTTTTGTGCGTAGCCAAGCATCCACACTGAAGGCGTTGCCAGTCGGAGTTAAAAATAACGCCAGTGCCAAAACCGCTCCCAATTTGCTGACTGTAAAAGCTGCCATACGGTCTGCCAGCGTTAGATAAACCAAACAGGCAGCGAAAATCCCCGATGAAAGTCGGGTCAGAAACCCCAAGGTGACAAGTAGACCAGAAAAAGTGGTGACAATACACAAAAGGGTGGCGACCCAAAGTGAAAGGGGCGCCAAGTACAAGGGCTGCCGCCAATCTCTATGTCCTAGATCCGGTACCTGAAAACCTTGATTTGTCAGCCAATCTGCTGGATGAAGGAGCCTGGAACTCAAGAACAATAAAATGGCCAAGGGAATAAAGAGGCGGAGAAATTCGAGACGGATAGCCGGTTGTGGGGCAAAAAAACAGTTTAGCCACGCTTTCAATTTATTTAT
>JAYVCH010000370.1:0-3042 GCA_043750055.1 Fibrobacteria bacterium | reverse complement strand
CAGCTTGGAGTGCCTCCTAGGCTTTTTTAATGGCTTAAATCAGAATGTTGAAATCTGGATTTCACCCAGCAAAGGGCGCAAGGTTTCGACCACAGTTTTAACTTAATGCCAACACGCTTTAATTTAGCTGGATTTAGTGTAGCAAATAGGCTACAATTAAAGGGAGAAGATGGAAATCAAGCCAATTAGAGTTGAGGTCTACTCCACGGTAAATGGCGTCACACCATTTACGGAATGGCTTAATCCACTATAGGATTTCAAAGCTCAAGCAGCCATATTTAAAAGGGTTCGGCGGCTTGAGCTGGGGAATTTAGGAGACTTCAAGTATTTCGATCATATTTTAGAATTGAGGATTGATTATGGCCCAGGTTATCGGATCTACTGCGGGAAGAAAGAAAATACATGGGTCGTCCTCCTCATTGGTGGAACCAAAAGGACCCAGAACGAGGACATCCAAACGGCACAAGAATATTGGAAAGACTGGCAAAGACGCAGTTCCCCCAAGCGTACCGTTTGAACCTCTCTTTCATGAACGGCTTCGGGATAGAAAGTTTGCAGCCATCTATCTTACTGATTGTATTGCCGATGAAGACCCAAAAATGTTTCTACTTGGCTTGCGTGATGTAATTGACGCTCATGGGGGCATGGCTCATATTGCCCAAGGCGCCGGCGTCAACCGCGAGAGCCTGTATAAGGCTGTTTCTGAAAAGGGAAACCCAAGTATCAGCTACTTAAAACGAATTCTCGAAGTATTGAATATTCGCCTCAAGCTAATTTAACCGCTCCCTAAATCCACTCCCCGAGCACCGGCCCCCAAGGAGCCGCCACTCGGGCTCCGCTCGCAATATCTCTCACACTTTCACAACTCTCTTGCCCAACTTGCTCGGGTCGGTATTGCATCCGGATTCCGTTCACATTCTGTCCTAGCGGATGAAATGCCCACGAGAAAAAAACATGAACCTGCCATGTCCACTCCAACAGGTGGCGACACTACCATGGCTGCGACTCCCATGGCCCCTAAATAACCTCAATCCGTGTAAATTTGGGCATTGGTAAAGATTTTTCAATAGAATTTTCTCCAAACAGTTTCCCCACCCAATTACAAGCCCCGCGTTACCAAATAGGAAGTCAGTCTCGTCCGAAACAAGGTGCTTGGACCTAAACAAAAACAGGGTTGAATCGTGATCGCGGTGGAATTGAATTGCTTTATTATTAAATTTGCCCCAGCCAAAGACGAAATGGTGAATAGTTCGGTCTGCCAGAATTTTTACATTATTTCTGGTTTAGGCAATTGGAAAGGCTCTTCAAAATGTTAAAAAAAGCGGTTCCCGGGTTAGATTCCCGGTCCTGGCTTTTAGAAAAGTTCGCTCTGGGAAGCCTTAATTATTGGTTCGCATTCATTGCTGATGCGAGTAGTGCTTTGTTTTTTTTAGGGTGGGAAATCAGCCACCGACCGCATCAATTAGGATCCATTTTTGGTGGTGTGGTTTTAGGTTACCTCATTTGGACATTGACAGAGTATGTCTTTCACAGATGGATTTATCACCGAAAGGCCGGAATTTTTGGAGAAGGCCATCGCATTCACCATACAGAAGCCAAAACCCTCATTGCCATGCCTTGGGCCATTACCTCCGTAACCGTATTTGCTCTGTGGCATATTTTTTCACAGAAGTGGGAGCTTCCCTATTTCTCCGCAGTTCTTTCGGGTTGGCTGTTTGGTTTTGTTTTTTACTCCTTGGTTCATCATAGCCATCATCATTGGAATGTGACCAATACCTGGTTTAGAAGGCTAAAAGCCTTTCATAAAATTCATCATCATTTTCCCGAGACCAATTATGGTGTGACCATGCGCTTCTGGGATCATTTTTTCAAGACAGTTTATCAAAAAGCGGGATCAGGAGTGAAAGAGCTCCAGGCCGACATTTAATTTTCTTCTGTTTCGGCGGTTGGCAACAATTATTGTACTAAGAGCGGCTAGCCTTGTCCCCTTGTTTGCATTGGCTGTTTCGGCCTTAGGTTTTGTTGATCCAGAAACGGATTTTGCCTTCATAGAATTTGAAGCCTACCCCAATTTTCAATCTAATCCTCCCGCCCAAAGTAGCCAATCGCAATTTTGGCGCCTAGCAGGCCAAATCGCATTTCCCGCGGGAAAGATTGGCGGTCATCAGCTGTTCGGAACTTTCAAATCCACCGTGATCAATAGGGATATCATGTACGATAACACCCGCTTGAACGATGGAGCGTTGAGACGGTTTTGGCTTAGCGGTGGCGGTGTAGTCATGGAAACACCCAAGCAAAGCGGGGTTGTGGTGGTTGGGTTGGGTGTTAACAGCGATTTCGCAGATCTGGGATTGATGGATTTTAATACGGAGTGGATTTACATCCATTCTTTCAGGGTCAATTCAACTTTCAATTGGGGAGTGGGACTCGACCTACAACAATACTTTCATAAATACGAACCCTATCCTTTGATTTTCGTGGATTGGAAGCTATCTGATAAAACCAAATTGAAATGGGATGCCGATTTCTTGGAGCTCCATCAATTTGTTTCATCCAGGTTTTGTTTAACTGCCGGTGTTCGCTTTAACCTTGAATTTTTTGCCTTAAAACAAAATGCCGATTACGAGTACAATAGCATGGGTCTGGAAACGGGCCTACAATATGCTCTAGGCAGCGATTTTTACCTTCGCCTCAAGTACAAAGAATTAGTGTGGGGACAAGAAACCATGGGGCTTCCAAATGGGATTCATCACACCCAACGAATCGGCACTGGGCGCAGTCTGAGGCTAAATGTGGTATACGGAATTTGAGAACCCGGCGGCTGTTTTGGCTAGTCCCCTTTTTTTTCTTGGCCTGCAAGCAAGGGGGTAACGTCCCCGTTACCGTTGCAGACGTGGGCTTTTTAATTGTTGATTCCAATTTTGTGATCGATGAATTTCCTTATGATTCCGCTGCTTGTGCAGAAGTGATACCGGAAGGCCGGGCAAATGCAGATAGCATACCCTCGGGGTCGGTGGCGGTTGTCAAGGTGGTTTCTACGGC
>JAYVCH010000369.1:0-5268 GCA_043750055.1 Fibrobacteria bacterium | reverse complement strand
TATTGAACCTTATGAATTGGGGAGGACAACTCAAATGACATATGGCTCCATGGATGACTGCTTACGAAGATATCTAGATGATATTCGAAAAACGGAAATTTTAGTCAAAGATGAGGAGCAAAGTCTTTTTGATTCCTATCGAGGCGGTTCCCGAGTAGCTCGGAATCGACTGATCCAATCAAATATGCGCTTTGTGGTTAAAGTGGCTTTAGAATACCGGACTTGTCCAATGCCCCTCTCTGACATTATTAGCGAGGGAGCGGTTGGGTTGATTCACGCAGTTGAAACTTTTCAAGTGGATCGAGGTGTGAAATTTATTTCATTCGCAGTTTGGTGGATACGATCCCATATCACCAAAGCTTTAAATGAAAAGGGATACATGATACGACTTCCTTCGAATCAATACAATCGCTTGCGGAAAGCGCAGAAGACGGAGCGATTGGGAAAACCAGTAGAAGCGGATTTACGGACAATTAAACAATTAAGTCTTGGTTGCGTATCATTGGATGGGTTAGCTGGGATGAACCGAACTTGGTCGGATTGTATTGCAGATAAAGGGGCGATTGATCCTGGCCTTAACGCCGAAGTAGTTCGCGATGAGCGGATCACTCGTAATGCGATATCGGATCTGACCGAAACCGAACAGCTAGTCCTAAAAAGTTCCTTTGGATTTGAAACGGAGTGTCCACTTAATCTCAAAGAAGTCGGAGAATTGGTAGGAAAATCATCGGAACGTGTGCGTCAAATTCGGAAAAATGCCATCGATAAAATTCGTAGCGGAGAGCACTCGGTTGAATTGCGCGACCGTTTTGTAGGGCTTTTGGAAAATCAGGGAAAATGGATATAAAACTTAGGGGCATCCATGTTCATTTACCGGGGAATCCAAATCCCTTGTTTAGGCTTCCCGAATGGAATATTCCTTTCGGATCGAGAATTCTCATTCATGGGCCAAGTGGAAGTGGAAAAACGACCCTGCTTCACTTGCTTTCCGGGCAGCTTCTGCCGGAGGAAGGTGAAATAGAAGTGGGACAGTATTGCTTTACAAAAATGAGTGAAGACTCTCGCTGTTACTTGAGAAGAAAACATTTTGGAATCATTTTCCAGAGTCTTAATTTGTTTCCCCATTTTAATGTGGATGAAAATATGGAGTTGGGGCAATTAAAGAGTACTAAGGATTGTGAAGGAAAAAATAAATTGGCTCTTTCACGTGTAGGGTTAAAGTCGGGAAGTTTGCAAAGGTGTGGAACCATGAGTTTAGGCGAGCAGCAAAGGGTTGCCGTTGCCCGGGTATTGGCTTTTAGTCCAGATATTATTTTGGCAGATGAACCCACCTCAAGCCTCGATCACATTAATGCCGAAAGAGTAATCACCGCGCTTTTAGATAGTTCTAATCGAGGAACCGTCGTGGTCGTTAGTCATGATGAAAGAATAAAATTGGCTTTTAAATCCGTCCTAAGCTTCACAGATCTGGTTCACGCATGAAACCGCGTAAAATCATCTGGCTCGATCTGTCACGTCATTGGGGCATTACAACGATGACACTGATAACATTAGGCTTAACCATCGGGTCAGCAGGAATTTTATTCCGATTAAGTCGTTTGGCCCAGGCTCGGTTTAAAACTATTGTCAATGCTGGCGATGCGATTATCGGCTATAAATCGTCCGATGTTCAAATGCTGCTTGGAGCTTTAAATCTCGAGGGGCCGTATCCTGGCTTTCTTCCCTTCAGACTCTATGGAACTCTTCTCAACCAGGGACGCTCTGCCTATCAAGACGGCAATGAAAATGTAAGATTGCATCGACAAATCGTCCCCTTTCTTTTTTGTGGAAAATATCACGATTTCCGATTAATTGGAACTACAGCGGCATTCTTAAATCAGCCTTGGCCTAGTCCAACCGTAAAATTAAACCAGGGGAAATGGGTCGGATCAGGAGAAGAAGTGGTTCTTGGCGCATTCGTTGCCAAAAAGGAAAACCTTAAAATAGGCCAGGAAATACTAGTCAGTGGATGGACCTCCAATATTTTAAGTGAACAATCCATTATTCCTTTGAAGCTAAAAATTTCAGGAGTTTTGAATCCAATGGATAATGCCTGGGATAGAGGACTCTACGCGGAAATCGTCTCAGCACAGAAAATAATAGATGCTTCCCCAGTTAAAGCGCAAACAATTTGGGGAAAGGACGTTTTGAATTTTATGCTCGTTTACCTTCAACCAAATGCAGATGTACCTTTGAAAACCTTGATTAACGAGCGAACAGTGGCTCAAGTGGTTTCCGTCCACGATGCCAAACAATCTCTTGAAAATCTCACTGCCTCCGGACATGTGCTTGGAAAATTAGTGCTTTTAGTTGAAGTGTTGTTGGGAGCGCTTTCCATCGGTGGCTTAATGCTTGGGCGATCTGAAACTAAAATCAAACAATTGGCGATTTTAAAGGCGATGGGGTTCCAATCCTTAGAGCTCAGGATTATGATTTTATGGGAAGGACTATTTCTTTCGATTGGGGCTATCTTTTTTGGCATTTGCCTTGACTGTCTATTTTTCCCAATCATCCGAGAATTTTTTGGAGACCAGCTTCCTTCGAAAACGAGTGCGAGTTCATATTTATGGGAGAGCTGGCCAATAGATTTATTTGCAATCATCATAACAATGATTACATGCAGCATACCCTATCTGAGATTTCAATTCTTCACTTCCCGTGAGTCTCTTCAAAATCTGTCTGGAAATTAGGATGCGTCCAATCTTCCGAAATGCATTGGTTTTCATTTCCTTGGCTTACTTTTTCTTCATGATCCTGGGGGAATTTAAGAGCGGACTCGCCTATCGATTACTCCCTAGTCCGCTTCTGTTCTTCACTCAAATCGCAGGGTTATTCCCGAGCGCGAAAGTCATTGATGTGGAATTCCGTGCTGAAGGTTGGTCTTGCAATGAAAAGATTTTCTATGAAATCGACACAAGTAAATTATTTCCCATTCAAGCTGGAAATAAAGAAAATCGGTTTCAACGGGTTCTTTATTTTTATGGACACAACCACAAGATTATGTCGAAACTCGACCAATTCTTGACTCAAAATTACAACCACAGTTTAAGGGATCAAAGTGCATTGGGTTATGGTGTAACAACGGGCCGAATTGGAGGAGTTCGACTTGTGGCGATAACTACACCAATACCCAGGCCCGAAATTGGAATTCAATGTTACCGAATCCAGCCACTTTCTGATTTCCCGTTCGACCATAAAAAGGTTTTATATGAATCTTCTTCTAAACGAATTTGGGAAAATTGTCGCAATTCCCAATAATTTACTATGGCCATGTTTTTCCAAGGAGGAATAAATGGATAATTTGAAAACCGAAATTCGATCACTTTTCAAGGAAATCATTGGAGCGAATAAATATTTCCAGATTTTTAGATTCTTAAAAACATGTGAACAAGTCGGAAGTAGCTTGACTTCTAGCCACCAAAAATTTTGGGATTTAACGATCCAATCTTACCAGGATTCTACCATCCAAAAAATGGCAAAACTTTATAGCCGCGATAAAAACTCACTGAGCATTTTAAACTTTTTGGAAAACTTAAATTTACTCGATACAGAAAAATTTTATTTAAAGGAAAAGGAAGCCGGTTGGTCATCCTACTATGAAAAAATTGTTGGGGAATTCCGAAGTAATAAAAATCCGATGGTTAATCGACTCCTTGAGTGGAATCAATTTAGCTCCGAAGCCAAATCGTGCACGCTTCAAATGAAGGGGATTGGGACAAATGACCTTTCTTTGGAAGATTTAGAGCAAATAATTAAGGATTGTTTCGTTTCTTGGTGCAAGTCTAAGGGCGGAGTGTACCTATAAAAATATCGCTTACAATTCCTGTCGGAACAGGCATTGCCCAGGGCGATAGCCAATTCCAGATAGCTTAAAATTGAAAATGGCCCAGTGTCGTTTAAGTTGAAAAATTACCGGAAGGAGGGAGCACGTGGGGTGATGGTGCTGCCTGCTGGGGATTTCAGCAGGCGATTCCTGCTTCATGTATTGCCCAAGGGTTATCGTCGGATTGGTAATTGTGTTACGGTCGGGACTGAAATAGAGGCACGAGTGAGGATGGTTTTGTGTGATAAGTTGGTGATTTTGTTCGAGACTTGGGATGCACAGTCAAGGAAATTTTAAAAAAATATTTTGAATGTACGTACAATGTATGTACATTATTTAAATTAAGGAATTGAAATGGAATTTGGCCAAAAATCGATTTTTCTATATACAATTTTCGAGGCAAAATAAAATGAAAACTACCAAACTAGAAGCCAATCTAAAAAATGAATTTAAGAACGGAAATTTTGAAACATTAAAGCTTTCAAAAAAGGAACGCGACCACTACAGCAAAGCCGCTAAAGTTGCGTTGGCAAAAAACCTAAGTATAACCATTCGGATAAATGGCAATGTTTTAAAAGCTTTAAAAGATATTGCCTTAAATTCTGGTAAAAAATACCAAACTTATATTGGAGAATTGCTTCACGAACATGTTACGAAGCGTCGACGTGTCGCTTAATTTTGGTAATTTAAATCGAGTAAGCTAGAAGCCACTAAATTTTCCTGCAAAAATTTGGCTCTTCGGGCGATCGAGTGGGTGCGCAGTAAGACACGATGCCGTCCCAATGCTTTTCGATCATCCTTGCGCACTTCTCGAAGAATGGCAACCGCTGCCATTTCAAGGAATCCTTCCAATTGGCGTATCCATTTTGGCTTTGATTTGGAAAGTCTTGAATGCACGGATTTAAAAGTCACTGACGAAAAAATAGGCGAAACATTCAAAAACTTCGATGTACTTCCAGGGGCCGTATACATGGGAGATAGAGGGTATTGGCAAAACCAGGGAATATCTAGTCTACAAAGTAAAGGCGCTCTTGCCTTGGTACGAATGAGTAGCCAGGCTTGAAAAGCTTTTTGGGTCTGGGGCATTTGCCTAAGCAGGACCCAGTAGGCGCCAAAGCATGGATTCCCGAATTTTGTGTTAGCGCTTATGGGTTTACCGCCCCCCGAAATGAACACCCGAAGCGTGCAATAAGGAAAAGCTAAGTCGAATTGAAGCAGCCTTTAGGTATTCCACTCGGAGAAAGTCAGTGAAGTCGAAGCCTAGTCCGAATTGCCGGGATGCTTTCAAAGGTCATTTAAGCGGAGCCTCAGCGTGCCTCCTCTGATCTTCGCCTCAATCCCCATTTCCATACGCTGTTCTTGGACGGGGTTTACCTTCCCAGTCAGGCCGGTGTTGCACTTGATTG
>JAYVCH010000368.1:0-4734 GCA_043750055.1 Fibrobacteria bacterium | reverse complement strand
ATAAAGGTGGTGGCTAGAATGGGAAGGGGGGTAACATCTACCGTTGGGGATACGATATGAAATAGGGTTAGGAGTGCGAAGAAATTCATAGCTGTTCCTTATCTTATCACCAGGCTCAGACTTTGGCCAAGTCCTTTTCCCGGAATCCCTCAAGCTTCAAAAGCTGCCTTTTGTAACCGATTCCGCAGGAAAATCCAGTCATAGAACCTTTAGCTCCCACCACTCGGTGACAGGGGATGAATAAAGGAACAGGATTGGCTCCACAAGCTGCTCCCACCGCGCGCGAGGCTTTGGGTCTGCCAATTTCCTTGGCGATGTCTCCATAGGTACAGGTTCGCCCACTTGGGATGGCTTGTAATCGTTTCCAAACCAAGCGTTGGAACTCCGTACCACCCAAGTTACCCAAGGTCGTTTTTGGCAGTTCACCCGCGCCAGACAAATACATTCTCACACCCTGGGCGAGAGTTTTAAACGCTGCCGGCTCACAAACCCAATCATGGCCGGGAACCAAAGGGTCTTCCCCTTTTTGAAACGTGAGATGAATTAATCCACCGGTGTCGGCGGCAGCCAACATCGGCCCCATCTCAGTTCCAAACTCCGCGTATTTTATTTTTCCGACTTGAGGCTTAGCCATTCAAGGATCCTTCTGTTATTATCGATTTTGATTTGCCCCCTCGACGTAGCGCCCGATTTCCAAGTTGACCGCAAGCCGACATGGTATCCTGACCTTTGGTACCGCGAACACGGCAGTATTGTCCCGCTTCCATCAGCCATGTGTAAAAGTGCTTTACACCTTTGCACTCCGGTCGGCCGAACGGAGAATCCAAGCGGGGATTATAGGGGATGAGATTCACGCAGGTCGTCAATCCGCGCAAGTATTCTGCCACTTCCAGGGCATGCTCTTGGCCGTCATTGACGCCGGGGATTAGCACATATTCCATAAAAATAAAATTCCCTTTGCGCGAAACGGGAAAATCAAGCAAGGCCTTTTTTAACTCAGCCAAGGGCCATTTAAGATTAACCGGCATGATACGGGAACGAATGGCGTCGTTGGGTGCATTGAGGCTTACGGCTAAACGCAATCGCGAAAATCCCAGTGGCGGGGCTTCTCTCGACAAGGCCGCCAAGCGACGAATTCCATCCACGTGACCCACGGTGGAAATGGTGATGGAGGATTGAGCGATATCCAAGCCTCGCTGATCGGAAATGACACGTATCGCTTGCAAGATGGCATCCAGGTTGTCCATTGGCTCGCCCATGCCCATGAAGACGAGGTTTTCGATGGGTTCACTAAGCACGAGTTTGGCTGCCATCACTTGTGCCACGATTTCTCCGGCACTCAAACTACGGACCAATCCCATTTGTGCGGTTTCGCAAAAGGTGCAGCCCATCTTGCAGCCCACCTGACTCGACACGCAAAGAGACTTGTAATGTCGCATGGGAATCACAACGGATTCACATTCCAATCCATCATGCAATCGCATGAGAAACTTGTAGGTTACGTCTTTGGGTTTACTTGCCGATTCCGTCGCGCCCGACCGAAAGAAAACTTCGGGAACGCGTAAAGCATAGGTGGCCCGCACGGATTCGGCCAAAGCCGGATTCGCCGCAAACTCGGGAAGCGGCCTCGGGTCGGCCAAGCCCTTGCGGTAGAGGGCCCGAAACCAGGCCCCGGCATGGTATTCGCCTTTTCCGAATTTTTCATCAAACTCGCGCACAAGACTGTCGTAGTCTCGGGAGAGGATGTCTTGGGTACCAGTTAATCCTTCAGCAAACATAGGTGACAACAAATGTAGCCAAAACCCGAGGCTGGGCCAATCCAAAATTCTTAGGCTTAGTCAACCAAAATTTTAGGTCTTAAGCATCCAAGGTGAAGGGGGTAAAACGGGTATCGCGATCGTAAAAATCTTCCTCTTCCTTGGACTTGAGAAAACCGACAATTTTATAGGTGACGGGGGTCATGAATACTTCCCAACCCGTTTTCAGAACGTATTGGACCAAAGCCACTTTGACAACATCACCGGTGGCCCAAATTCCATAAAAAGCGATAGCATAGAATAAACTCGAATCCACCAGTTCCCCCACCAAGGTGGAGCCAATCGTTCTCATCCACAGAAATTTTCCGCTGGTGCGAATTTTCATTTTGGCCAGTACAAAACTATTCGCGAAACTTCCCGACCAAAACGCGATCATAGAACCTGCCGCGATGCGCCAAGCATTTCCAAACACACCTTCGAGATGGCCTTGGTATTCTTTCATAAATCCGCTGTCGGAGGCAGGCAAGGTAACGACAATCCAAGCCATGAAAGAGGCAAATGCCAAGGCTCCAAATCCAGCCCAGACTACACGCCGATCACGCGCATACCCATATACCTCCGTGAGAATATCCCCAAAAATATACGAGATGGGAAAAAACAATACTCCTGCCCCAAAAGTCACTTTTCCAAATAATGGAAGGATAACCGTAGCTTGTTTCGCAGCCCCGATAAAATTTGAACAAAGCAATACAGTGACGAAAGCGGCCATGACCAAGTCATAGTATTTATAGTGTCGATGCGGTTTGATTTGCATGTTTCATTCCTTTTTCAGAGAACGTAGCTGCCTCGTAAGGTCAACGGTCAAAAATTTATCCGTAATTGGGATCCGATTCCAAATCCTTGCGTGAAGCCGCATTCTTCGCCAACACATCACAACGTTCATTTTCCACATCTCCGTTATGACCTCGAACCCAAACGAAACGAACTTCGTGGAGAGCGCAAAGATTAAGCAACCTTTCCCAAAGGTCGGTGTTTAGCGCCTTCTGCTTATCGGCCTTTATCCAACCCTTGCGCCGCCATGTTGCCGCCCAGCCTTTTTCAATTCCGTTCACTACATACTGCGAGTCGGAATGGACAGATACTTTAGATCGCGGCTTCAACGCTTCGAGTGCGATAATGGCCCCCAACAATTCCATGCGATTATTAGTGGTGAGTCGATATCCACCGCTGAGTTCTTTGCGATGGTTCTTATAAAGCAGGACTGCGCCATATCCCCCAGGGCCCGGATTTCCCAAACATCCGCCGTCGCAATATATCGTAATGGATTCCATCTCGCTCATGCTTGCCGTCCCGTACCGAAAAACCGGTCGAGCAAACATAGCTAGGCCAAGGCTAAAGTCAACCCCACTTGACGCGGGTCACGCCTTCACAAGCAAGCAAACTATCGATGACTTTTTTGGACAGGACAAAAACATCGCCCCGATGTAATTTCAAGTCACATCGAAGCATCCGAGTTTGACCCGACAAATCATAATCAAGATCAATTCGCTGGACTTTCGCACCAGCATTCTCTAGGCTTTGGCGAATTTCCTCATCCGTAATTCCCTTCATCGCCAAGCTAATGCTGATGGAGTAATAATAATCCTTCCGGATATATTGCTCGATATGTGGTAATGCATAAAGCGCCATCATAGCGATAGAAGTGCCAATACAACCCAGTAACAAATGGCCACTACCAAAAGCCAAGCCCAGAATAGTAATGAACCACAGCACCGCTGCCGTTGTTACGCCACGCACAAGATGACCTTGACGAATAATCGCACCGGCACCCAAAAATCCTATTCCGGTTAAGATACCCGCAGCCAACCGCGCACGGTCTGGTCTGAAAACACCCACCTGAATCGCGCTCTCGCGATAAAAATCTTCCGACAGGATCATGGCGATACATGAGGCTACGCAGGCCAGGATGGTGGTTTTTAATCCGGCCGCTCTGCCATGGCTCTCTCGTTCCAAGCCCAGGAAAAAGCCCGCCATCATGGCAAAACTGATACGGAGAAGCACGTCATGCAAAGATAAAGCCGCCGCTGGATTCAATTCTTCCACCCTTTCGATAGGTAACCTTGATTTTATGACTCTAAACGCAGGAAAGCAATACCTGACGTCGATTTTTAGCTAAAAACCTTGAGAATTGGAGTTCCAAAAAAAACAAAAGAAATGTGCCATCCAAAAATGGAGTTATGGTAATATGTTTGCGGAGGATACACACAATGAAGATGCCCGCACACATTTCACCTTGGTTTACCGATGAAGAACTTTCATCTTGGGTTCGTGAAGCCCCGAGTCTAGATGCCTACAAAAAACGCATGGCCATATGGCTGACGCGTCGTGGTCCTTTCCATGCTCACAAGGTTTCCGATCTCCTACAGGTTTCCAAGCAGGCCGTTTGGCTTTGGATAAAACAATATAACCAAGGCGGTCCCGACAGCCTCGATCGCAAAGGTCGAGGTGGACGACGTCGCGCGTACCTTTCCCTGGACGAGGAAAAAGCCCTGGTCGAACGCTTGCAAACGCAAGTTTCCAAGGGGCAGGGCCGCAAAGCCAAGGAACTACTACCCGAAGTCCTGGAAGCGGTCGGACAAAACGTTTCCGTTGCCTATGTGTATCGCCTAATGCAAAGGCATGAAAAACGTCGTGGACCCGTTCCCGCTTCCGCCATAGCAAAGCTGAAGCAAATAAAGGATGAGGCTGTCGAAATAGCCTATATTCAAGGTTCTGCCGTGAACGATCCTTCACCTCTAAATCAAGTAATGCCTTAAATTAATCGCCGTCTCGCCGGGGTTTTTCCCGGCGTCCCTTTTGGGCCGTGTTGACATCAAAGTTACTGTTATGATGTGATACCGTAACATACGGGTAACACACACCAACCCGACATTTGTTTGCCTCATTAATGCCTTGAATACCGAATTCAATTCCATTG
>JAYVCH010000367.1:0-3097 GCA_043750055.1 Fibrobacteria bacterium | reverse complement strand
ATTATACCAGAAACCTTCATTTTTGGATGGGAATTGCCACTGCCTCAACCCCATACCATGGACAGCCAATCGACTTCCTGTTTTTCCATAAAACCAATCCCTTTTGGATAACTTTTCCACTGAGGGTAATCTGCGCGATACAAGCGAGGGGCTAGCTAGCTTAAGTGAAAACTGGCTCATACAAATTTGGGTCGTGTCTTGTCCAATCGCAAATTGGAGCAAAACATTATCGTCAGTAGTAGCAATGGTGAAACGATGTAAATAGATCTGCGAATTTATTCCAATGGTAGTGGCCCACGCCGGCGTTATTAGCACATGTGAGTTCTCATTCACTAAGCTAATTCGTATCGGACGATTTGCATGACCTGCATGCGCAGAGAACGATAGTTCATATTCTTCGCCTGCACGCACTTTAAGATTTCGATAATCCAATTGGGATTGCCAATCTTGTCCCTGCGAATTCAGCATAGCTATACAAACTTCACCTTGAACAATCGATTGCGTGGCAATCAAATTAGCATCATGCCAGAAAAACCATTTTCCTAATCCATATGGAAACGTAGATTGCAATAACAATTCATTGCTGGGTAAAAATTGCGCCTCAATCTGAACATTATGATCTATAACGATCTCTAACTGTTTTTTAATACTTCCATTGGACCATTGCACAAAAGTTGAGCCCGGATCAGGGATGGCATTTAGGGTTACTAGGGTGAGTGCAGGATAGGTAGCCATGTCCGAATTCTTTTCAACATGACCGTGACCAAATACACTCGTGACCAAAGAATATGCTGCCGACCCCGTCTTTATTTTATAAACTCGGGCGTAATCCACTTCGAGCTTTATGGGCAAGGCTGTATAGTCCACGCCTTGCTGTCCTCCCCAATCACCACCAATCGATAATCCAAGCATCAAGAAAAATTCCTGATCAAATGGCCACATTTGCCATGATTTTTGATTAGGATAGCGCATATAAGTAATTCCATCGGCCTGAATCAAAATGGAATCAGGAGTCCAGACCGCAGAATAAACATGCCAGGTTTTGGCCAAGTTTGGAATACTATAAGGTTGACCCCATCCATTATGCTGATTGGGATCGACGCCTAGAGTATGCACCGTTCCATGAACAGTATTGGGCTCGAAACCCACGTTTTCCATAATATCGATTTCGCCGCCTGCAGGCCAGCCTCCGTATTGACTATTTTCAGCTAATAACCAGATTGCGGGCCAGGATCCCTTTATGGTGGCGAACCTTGCACGAATATCAAAGCGACCGTATTGCCATTCACCGAGACCCTTGGTGGTGAGCGACGCGGAAGTAATAGCATTCCCTTTCCAATTATCATTCCGTGCTTCGATGATTAAGCTTCCATTTTCAACTCGCGCATTTTCTGGACGAGCAACCGTAAAATATTGCAGTTCATTATTTCGAACATAACCTTGTTCATAATTCCATTTGGTAATATCGGGAAATCCGGCTTTATCGAATTCATCGGACCAAACGAGAACGGAGTCGCGTGGTTGCGCAAATAAATTTGAAAAGAATAAACTCGATCCTAATATTGAAACGAGAGTTAAATACTTAATCTGAATCATTTTGAAATAGCCTTCTTCCATATCTATTGCTTTTGATTTCATCCCAATGCAACACGCCAAAATCATTGGAATTAAGTTTATTATTAAAGTCTAAATTTCGCTTGACGATAAACTTGAACCCCGAATTTAAAGAGCATGGAGCTTGATTTCTTGAGTGGTGCCTGTTTGGTCATTAGAACCATTGAGGCTATCGGCATTTGCACCGACCCATCGGCGAAGGACAATTATAGGGTCTTGGTGGTTTTTTACCTGTTCTCGGCGAAAATCCACAGTCAAGGAAGCCTCCAACACATGGCACCAAATATCCGGATGGCTTAGGTCGCCCTGTTGATTTCAAATTCAACCGATCTAAACTCTTTAGAAAGGTATGTTACCTATGCAGGGCATAGGTAAATCGAAGTCTATTTCCAATTCTAATCTCCCAAACTCCAATATTTGTCAAGAAAGACCTAGCGATTCACGTTTTCTTGAACTCATTCGCTAATCGTCTCTCATTCCGTCATTTCTCCCAATAGGCATTTCGTTATTGGGGGTGAACTGGGAATATCGGACCCTTTCGGGGAACGCTTATCTTTAGCACAGGAAGCCTGTTTTTCCTTCCGGTGACAAAATACTCCTAGCCAACCAATCGCATATCGACAGCATCTTACCAGGGAGTTGAAATGAATCATGCGCGGGGTCAGCAACGCCCATCTATGGTACGATGGTCCAGTCGCCAGCGCCTCGCCTACCATTGCCGGATGAAAAATCAATATGGTACGCATCGTTTGGGGAACCAAACAAAGTACTGGACGCTTGGATGAATTGAACCAGAAATGCATTTCCCTAAAAATGATCGCCATCCCAGAACTCCATGATGCGACGGTCAATGGCAACGCAAATGGCATGCTTAATTGCGCCAACTATTGGGCCAAGCCTGATGTTAAGTCGGTGCTGGAGAAGTACCGCAAATATGTGATCGTCAATATTGCCAATGAATGGATGGGTACTTGGGGTAGGAATTCGGAATGGAAAGCAGCATAGATAAAGGCGCTCGCCGAGGTAGAGGCTGTTCTATTTGATTGGATTGAGACCTGGTATAATTTGAAGTTTCTGTCGGGCCGAAATTGGTTTCTCACTTCTTGAAGCAGAATGAAAGCTCCCTGATAGAGCTTGCCAATTATTCCCTCTCCCTGGGAAAGATTCCTTCGGTAGTTCCGCCTGGGCCGCACTAGTGGGCGCAGAAAAACGGGGCTTACCGGTGGCGGGGTAAAAGCCCCGGCAAGATCCTGGATCGAAGAGAAAATAAAATCAAATCGAGCTCGTCTTAGCCAGAGATAATTGGATTCAAAAAATCTTTGTAATTGAATCTGGTAGAGGAGAAGTCGATGGAAATCACAGTCCACGGTAGTGGATTTTGTAAGGGTGTTCTCTTGACATAGTGTAACATGTGAGTTACCTTTAGTTCAGAAGGAGATCCATTTGCATGTCAGCAGAAATTTTGTCAAGAAGCAATACCGAG
>JAYVCH010000366.1:0-4133 GCA_043750055.1 Fibrobacteria bacterium | reverse complement strand
CTAAGGTCATTGCCAAAGGCATGCTTGAATTGGTCGGAAAGGATGCGTCCCGAAAAATTATTACGACTAACAATATTATCGTCGCCACCGGTGCCTCTCCAAAATCGTTTCCTCAATACCCAATCGATGGAACAAAATTTATTACGTATCGGCAAGCACTGGATTTACGCGATCAACCCAAAAAAATGTTGATTATCGGTGCTGGGGCTATTGGAGTGGAGTTCGCCTACTTCTTTAACTGCTTGGGTACGGAAGTCCATTTAGTGGAAATGCTTCCTCAAATTCTTCCGGTGGAAGATGAAGAAATCTCTAAGGCCCTTTTAGCTTCGTTCAAAAAACAGGGTATCCATTGCTATGTTGGAACCCAGGTTCAAGAAACCAAACTGGGTAAATCCGGTACCATCGAAGCTAAATTGCTCGATCCCCAAAAAAAAGAAATTCTTCTCAGTGTCGACCGCGTTTTGGTCGCCGTTGGCATGACTCCAAATTCCAAAGACCTGGGGCTAGAGCAGGTGGGAGTCAAAATCGACGAGCGTGGATTTATTAAGGTAGATGAGTTTCAGGAAACATCGGTGAAAGGCATTTTTGCTATCGGTGATGTAGCCGGAAAACAATTATTGGCACATAAGGCATCGGCAGAAGGTGAAGTCGCCGTGGCCAGGATTCTGGGAACTGCGAAACATGGGATTGAGTATGGTCAGATCCCTGGCGCGACTTATTGCCAGCCACAAGTTGCATCCATTGGATTGACCGAAAAAGCCTGTAAGGAAAAAAATATCGCGGTTAAAATCGGACGCTTCCCGTTTTCGGCGAGTGGAAAAGCACGCGCCATTGGACATACTGAAGGTCTAGTCAAACTTATTTTTGGGGCCAAATACGGGGAGTTGTTGGGGGCACATATTCTGGGTAGTGAAGCTACAGAAATGTTGGCTGAATTGGGATTAGCAATGAAACTTGAATCAACCTACGAAGAAATCATGCATACCATCCACGCCCACCCTACACTATCTGAAGCAGTGATGGAAGCCGCTGCGGACAGTCAGGGCATTGCCGTCCACCTTTAAAATTTAACCAGCCACCGGAACATCTTAATGACCGGTTCGATCAATATTCATCGGCATGACACTGTCGACCCAAACACAAATCCAACGGGAGAAAGTTTATTATCCCGAACTGTTGTTCCTTATAAAATTTGGACTCCAGACCAAAAAATGTTGGTGCTAGGAAATTCCCAATCCCCGGAAACGGAATTTCATTTCGATGCGGTTCATAAATCGGGAATCCCCGTTTATAAAAGAACCGGCGGCGGAGGCGCGGTTCTACTCTCTCCTGGATGCCTTTGTTTGGGCCTGCGCTTCCAGAAAAAAAAAGAATTGTCTATTCAGAACTATTTTTCCATGGGTTCCACACCAGTTCAACTCGCTGTGGAAAAGGTTCTTGGTATCCAACTGGAATCACGGGGGATTTCGGATTTAGTCATTGGCAATCGAAAAGTCGCCGGGTGCTCCCTGTATATGCCACGCAATTTCGTTTTATACCTGGTCTCTATCCTAATTGACCCCGATTATGAGGAGATCGAAAAATTATTATGCCACCCGAGTAAAGAACCGGATTATAGAATGAAGCGATCTCATCGTTCTTTTATAGTTGGATTAAGAAATGTTATGGAAACATTACCAGAGACAAAATTGTTAATGGAGACAATTGAAGAGGAGATTTTAGCGAGGCGGGATGAATTGGATTGGGAGCTTTGTTAAGGCCTAATAAGGACCCGAACTCGATCCTTACTTCCCAATCCTTATCTTTACTCCCCGATTCTTATTTTGCAGGCTTAGGGCCTGAAGGTTTCACATTTGGAAACTTTTCCACCTTAATTGGGGCATTCGGTTTGGAAGGGACCACCAATTTTGCCGCTGACTTATTTGTGTCTATAACCACTGGGGGGGCATCTAAAAGTTCAAATGGCTTTTTCTTAAAGGCATCAAATCTCCATGCGGAAAGCTTGATAAGTTCCTGGCGAGTGGGATGCTTTGTATAGGCATATCCAGCTAAGGTTTTGCTGGCCTTAAATTCAATTAGGGTTCCAGACTTTAGCGTCACTTTTACATCAACAGCCGGACTATCAATTTTAACCTTAGTGAGATTCGTGTCTTTTTCAGCTACAAATTCGTCTATGCTCATGTCTACAAAGCGAGAGGCCATTTCAGAAACCAACGACTTTTTAATTCTGCTGCTATCTTGAGGCGCTACCATTTTCCAGGTAGAATCTGAGGTGGCTTCCAGCTTATAATTGAAGACGACTCCTGTACTATCCTTCCAAACGGTTTCAATGGTTTTTAAGTCTTTGGCCTGAGCCTGGATTAATTTTCGATCCTTCCATTCATCATCCTTGCTCGGAATTTCCCATGAGAAATTACCTGGAGTTCGATAAACATCGGTTTTTCCAGTCCATTGCCAATACGTGGAATTGAAATCAGACCCGGAGGTTTTACCGATGACTACATCAGCCATGCTTTTTCCAGAGGCATCCAAAAACACCACATGACGTGCTTCCATTGAGTCCAAGCCGTATTCAGAATAACGCGCTGGATTGTGCGACACCATTTCTTTGTCTTGAAGACTAAAAATACTTTTGAGCACCTTGTTGGTTTTGGAGGTATCCACCGGAAAACCATCTTTCATGGTTATCCATTTTCCATCTTTCAATTGAAGAATAGCAGAATCAGACTTCTTCCCCACTCGAATGGAAGCCACATTTACAGAACGAGTACTGTCGAAAACAGGAGAATCGCTACGAATGCCTTTTTCGTCACTACGTTTCTTGAGTAGAATACCGGCCAATAGTGCCATCGCAACCAAAAGAATAATCAAATTACGTTTCATACCATTGCCTCCCTCTTCTTACGACGAAGCCCCATCACGATTCCAGCACCTAATAATAAGAGCGGAGCCAAAACCAAATTGAATAACAAGACGGGAATCTTTCTGGATTTGTTGCTGTCTAGTATTGGGGCATTGGCGATTTCGCGGCTACGTATCGTGATTAAATCCGGATCCAACGCCAATTGGTCAAAACTATTTAAGACCAAATGAAGATTAGCTACGCCTTGGGTATAGCCTACATAAAAGTCCGAGGCAAAAATGGCATTACCAATAACCAACACTCTTGCTTCTTTTTGTGCCACTTTAATGACGCTGGCGGGGTCCATTTTTTGGGTGCTATCACTGCTAGGTAAAGGGTGATTTTCATAATAGGAATGCAACTTGCCGGATTTTAAGACAACCAATGGGTAGGACTTTTGGTTCACGGGCAAAAATTCTTTCAAGTCGCGAGGAAGAAGAAAAAAGTTATTGGCTTCATCCCATGAACCCTTCGATGAGCGAACCAAAACTTCCACTTTGGCCGAATCCTTTTTAGTGGAATCGATATCAATTGCCGATGCCCAGGGTAGGCTTACATAGCCTAATTTGGAGGTTATCGCGGAGGTATTGCTGAGTCCGTCGCCTCCAACTTTTATCCAATATGGGTACGGAGAGGGAAAGAAAGAATTGCCGAAACGAACCATTTCGAAATTCCGATCTTCTAGGACCACGTCTTTTCGAATCGATAATCCATAACCGGCCAATAGGTCTTCATAGCCATTATGCGAAGCTGTGCCATTTATCCCCGTAGCAAGTGTTAAGTCCACGCCAGGAGACAAGAACATGACGGATTTACCCTTCATGAGAAATTGATCGATCCGAAACTTTTCGTAATCGTTCAACTTTGAAGGGGCCACGATTAACAATAGGTCAATGTTGTCACCGATGGCCGTGGTGGAAATATCCAATTTTTCCAACTTGTATAATTTTTCAGCTTCCTCTTTTAGAGTCGGAAAATTTTCATCAAAACCTGAGGTGGTTTTCGGTTGCGGACCCGGTAAGGTCATGGTTAGCTTGTTACCCTGGGTTCCTTCTAGGATTCCAATGGTTTTAATGGACCCGGTTAACTTTTTCAATTTGACAATTAAGTCATACTCAAAGGATTCAAGATTTTCAAGAACGGGAATCACTTCTTTTTTATCCCCATAGGTCATGGCCAATCCAAAGAAACCTTTTTTGATTTGAAGACCATCACTGCTTTGTTCTTGAAG
>JAYVCH010000365.1:0-4431 GCA_043750055.1 Fibrobacteria bacterium | reverse complement strand
CACCCCCATGAAATTGCCGGGGATTGTAAACTAGCCTTGAGTGAACTAAAGGAATCGGGCGCGTTATTACTAAATCAATCGGTTCTACTCAAGGGCATCAATGATACTTGCGACATCTTAACTGAATTGTCACGAGTGCTGCTTCAATCAGGTGTGCTTCCCTACTACATGCATCAGTTGGATCGAGTCACGGGAACCGCGCATTTTGAAGTTCTCGAAAAGGATGGATTGAAGTTGATGGCCGAACTTCGAGCGAAACTTCCCGGTTACCTGGTCCCACGATATGTAAGAGAGCTTTCTGGTGAGGCCCACAAAACCTTAATTTCGGGCTAACTTTCAAAACGCAACTGCTTGTCCCGCATAGCAAGGAGATTCAATGACCTCTAGTCGGTTTACATTCATTTTATCAGTTTTTTCCTTTTTGTCTTCCCAAACTTTTGGGCAAGCGGATAATCGACAAGCATGGAAACTGTTACTGGATAATAAGCCCTTGGAAGCTCGGGACATTTTCAAAAAAAA
Source organism: Fibrobacteria bacterium (assembly GCA_043750055.1). Classification (GTDB taxonomy): domain Bacteria; phylum Fibrobacterota; class Fibrobacteria; order UBA11236; family UBA11236; genus Chersky-265. Next base: position 3,912 of record JAYVCH010000365.1, on the reverse strand, counting down.
ATTTGGGGACAAGGATGCGAAGGTAGCAGGTGAGGCCCTTCGTGGGTACGGAATCGTTGCCCGTTTCTTAGGAGATAACACCTTGGAAATGAAAAGTGTTTTGCAAGCTTTTGAAAAAGACCAAGATACCTTAGCCCTGATGGCTGGCCAGGTTCGTCACTTGAATTATGGCGATAGTTGGAATGCCTTTCAAGTCAACGAGGTCCAGCAAATAGGTTTTCAGGCCGCCAAAAAACCATCTCAACTCATGATGCCCATGGTTTTTGAACTTGTCCGACGAGTCATGAACGACGGCGATATCAGTAAAGCGGATAAGCTCATTTCCAATACCGGAGTCGTGCGTGCCTGGTGGGCTATCGGACCCTTTGCAAATATTTCCGGGAGTGGTTTTGACAAAATCTATCCACCTGAAACAACAATTGAATTAGGAAAATCGTTTGAAGGGAAAAATGGCGATAAAGTGCAATGGTTCCCGATTAATTTGTCTTCGCCCAGTACTTGGATCCTTCAATCAAACCATATCCCTTCGGGAAATGCTGTGGCTTATTATGCATCTCAAGTGGAAAGCCCCGTGGACAGAAAGGCAAATCTATGTTTTGGGGCTTCCGGTAGCTTCAAAGTTTTCTTGAATGACAAATTAGTGCTTGCCGAAAAGGTTTTCCGTAATACAGGTGTCGATGCCTTCATACAGCAAGTTGATTTGCATAAAGGGCCCAATCGCATTTTACTTAAGCTCGGCAATGAAGATCATTACTCCAATTTTTTGCTGCGATTTGCAGATGAGAATGGCCGCGGTATACCTGATCTTAAAAACACCAAACCCGAAGGACCCTATCCTCATGAAAAGGGATCCTACCCGTTCTTAAAAAATATGCCTTCCTTCAATCGTGAAATGTCCTACTTGAAGGCCCGGCTTGCGCGGGATTCCACTGATGAGGACGCGGCTTTATTGGCGATGGATCTTTACAATGTTCATGAAATGACCGACAGTGGTGAAGTGTGGGCTTTGAATAGGCTGAGGAGTCATCCGCAGAGCGCACTGTGGTTTTCCTTACTATCCGAGTCCCTGGTTCGAAGCCGCCAAACGACCCGCGCGCAAGAATTCGCCAAGTCCGCGTATCAAAAAAGCCCCTATTGTTGGTTAGGATGGAACATTGAGTTAAATCGTTTGTCCACTTCTGCGGGACCGGAAGCGGTGATGGATTTCCTGGCAAAGAGCCCGGTGGAATTCCGTGATCGAAAACATTCCATCATGATTTCCATGGGCAAATTGGGCCAACTCGGCCGCAGGGATGAGGCCATGAAAGCCTTTAGTCGCATTGAAACGGATCCGGAGTTTGACGAGGAAGTGGCCGCCTTACTAGCCATCGTTTATACGAACCAAGGAAAAAAGGCCGAGGCCATCAAAGCTTGGAAAAAATTTCTCGACCATTCCCATCTCAACTATTCTGCATACCAAGGTCTATCCGATCTGTATCTCAAATCCGGGGATTGGACCGATGCCACTGATTTGTTACGGGAGGGAATGAAATATCTTCCCAACAATCCCAACCTTGAATTGATTCTCTCTAACATCTACTTACAACAAAAAAAATATGAGGATGCCGAAAAATATTTAGCAGGAGGATTGGCGCTTGCCCCCTTTAGCCCAATTTTATTGGGTTTAAAAGGAACGTTGCAATCACTACGCGGCGATAAGGCCGGCGCCCAAGCTGTCCTGCGACAAAGCGTGGAATCCAATTACAACGATTTTCCATCCTGGGATAAGCTTTTGAAAATGGAAGGTCGGGCTTCCTTTGAATCACTTGCACCGCTTCCAAACCTAGATAGTCTAATCAAGGCCGCAAAAGGTTGGGACGGACTTAAGCGGGAGAAGGGCGCGATTTTGACCTATATCGAAGATGTATTTGCCTATCCCAGTCATGCGATTCGTCACCGAGCTTTTTTGGTGATGCATTTGCCAACGCAGGAGGCCGTCAATACCTGGAAACAATATTCGATTCCCTATAATCCTAGTTACCAAATTCTCGGCATCACACGCGCGGTCTCACACAAGGCGTCGGGCAGTGAAGTGGATGCCGAAGTCGTCGGTCATAGCTTGGTTTTCAAATCTTTGGAACCGGGCGATTGCATCGCGATAGAATGGACGCTTAAGGATGACTATGACGGAGAAATGGCCCGCCAGGTTTGGGGCTGGTTTGATTTTAAATTGGGCCTACCCGTTTTCGATTCCCGTCTGCGGCTTTATATGGCGGGCGAGGATACGATCGGATATACCATTCGTGGGGAAGGTGTGAAGCGGGAAACGATGGATCAAATTGGCATGCGCGCGCGCTTATTTAGCCGGGGTCCTTATGCGCCTCCCATCACTGAACAGTACTTACCCGTAAACGATGAAACCAATCCCGATGTACTCTATACCACGTTTAAGGATTGGAGCAAGATTACCGATTGGTATTCCAATCTGGTCGAAAATAAAATGGCTTCGGCACCGATACTTCGCCAAGTCGCGGATTCACTTTTTTCCGGCACTGTTTCGGATTCGGATAAGGTCGCGCGAGTCCACCGTTATGTCATTTCCAATATCGCTTACAGTAGTCTTCCTTTTCGTCAAAGCGGGTGGATTCCTCAATCGTCTCAAGAGGTGCTGGCATCGCGTCTTGGGGACTGCAAAGATATGGCCGCTTTGGCCAAAAGCCTACTTAATCTGGCAGGAGTGGAAAGTCAACTTGTGCTAGTAGCCACGCGAGATCAATTTGGAACGCGACCCGGACCCATCGGACCCCACTTCAACCACTGTATTCTATCCGTTCACTTGGGGGGGAAGGAAAAATTTATTGACCTTACCGATCCATATTTGCATTGGTCGCATTTGCCCAAAGGGGATCAAGGCGCGGTTGCGCTAGTCATAAAAAGAGGGAACAATGAATTGACCCATTTGCCTGTAGATTCCTTCGGTGAACGTCGTATCAACCGGGTGTTGTCCACAACTTTAAATGATTCCGGGTCAGCGGCCATTCATGCAACCACGTCGAGGGCAGGTATTTTCGCTCGAGGCCAACGGGATGGCTTTCGCTTTTTATCTCCGGAAGAACGCAATCAGGCAATGTTACGGAGCCTTTCCGGAGACTATGCCGATGTGGTCTTGGACTCCCTATGGTTTGGTAATTTGGAGCCAACGGAGGACTCCATAAAGTACGGATATATTTTTAGAGGGCGTCAAGCAGTGAAAATGGCCGGCACCACTCGTATCTTCGCCCTCTATATGCCCGATAAAATTTCAAATAACGAGATCCCGGACGATAAGCCCCGTCCTTCTGGAATCGATCTCTACGGTTCATGGTTTAGTCTCGGTAGTTTTAATACCACGGGTAATGTTTCGTTTCCTTCCCTGTGGAAATTACTGAATCGTCCGAGTCCGGTCCATCTAAAATCGGCTTATGGAGAATACACCTTAGCGTTTAGCCTTAAGGGGAATATGCTGACCTATTCCCGAAAGGCCACTTTTAACTTAGGGAATGAAGTGCCTGCGAAAGATGTCCTTGCCGTTCGCAACTTTTTGAATCAAATAGCGAAGAATGACGATGTGCAATTGGTCTTCACCGAAAAAGGAAAATAGTTAGGAATTCAAAAATTATTCGTAACACGGATATGAATGAATCCATTTCCAATGGACCGATTTGGATTCAATGCATAACTAATTCCGAAGGTCCAGTCCTTTGATCCCGATTCCATCCCAATCCCATAACCCATTTGTCGTTGCCATGTCACATCTCCGCCCAAACGATTAATAAGTGCGGGCACGACAAATATGGAAGCGCGACTGTGTGGAGCCAATAAAAATTGCGCTTCAATATTTCCGAACAGATATAGATTGGTCAAGAATTCGCGCTCTCTGAATCCCCGAATTGA
>JAYVCH010000364.1:0-3567 GCA_043750055.1 Fibrobacteria bacterium | reverse complement strand
GGAAGGGTGCCTGGGAGATTTGCCGAGGGAGTACAAATCCATCTTGCTCCAGGTGCAAGAAATTTTAAAAAACCAATCCACAAAAATTTTGAACGATAGTTTTGAATTATTTACCGTTGAAAAACAATTATTCATCGTGGCTCAAATCCTTCAGAAAAAAGGATTGAATCGTGAGGATAGGTTGAGGCTCACAGCTTCTCGCCTAGCTGAGGTTCAAAAAAGCCGTTCCCTTGCCAAGTTGACGCTCTGTTTAAACCAAGCCACTCCAGGTGACATCAACGCCTTTTGCGAGGGCTTTTTGATTTCAACCTATGATTTTAAAAAATATAAAACCGAAAAAAAGTCCGCTAAATCCGTGGACTTGGAAGTGCAATTATTGGTTTCTGAAAAGTCACTCAAAGCCATGACCTCCGTTATGGAGGAGGCAAAAACCATTTGCAGGCAAATCAATGTTTGCCGGGATTTGGTCAATGAACCTGGTTCGTCACTGGACCCGGAAGCCTTTACGGAATTTTCTCGAAAGGCTGCTAAGGAATTTGGTCTTACCGTCAAAGTCAGGGATGAAAAAAAACTCAAGGCGGAAGGATTCATGGGTCTGTGGACCGTAGGTAAAGGCTCCGATTTGCCCCCGCGAATGGTCACGCTCGAATACGATGGTGGACGCAATCGGAAAGGTCAGCCCCACTTATGCCTGGTTGGAAAAGGCATAACCTTTGACACCGGCGGCATTAGCATCAAGCCCAGTCAAGGGATGTGGGAGATGAAATCGGATATGGCCGGAGCTGCCACGGTATTGACGGCTATATGCACCATCGCCTCTCTAAAGTTGCCGATTAAAGTTAGCGCCGTACTTTGTTTAGCAGAAAATCGCCCAGGAAATGCCGCGGTGCTTCCTGGTGATATCTTCACAGCCAAAAATGGTAAAACCATCATGGTCGATAACACCGATGCTGAAGGACGTTTGGTTCTCACCGATGGTTTGGCAGAAGCCGGTAACTTAGGTGCAACACATATCATCGATCTCGCTACCCTAACGGGAGCAATTGTCCGCGCCCTGGGGCCCTCTATTGCCGGCCTATTCTCCAATGAGGCAACCTTTGCTCAATCGATTTTAAAATCAGGCGATTCTGTAGGTGAAAAATTCTGCGTGATTCCTATCGAAGAGGAGTATCGGGAGTATTTGGACGACCCGGTTGCGGACATGAAAAATGTTGGCAAAGCCGAAGCCGGCGCCATTACCGCAGCCCTGTTCCTTCAGGAATTTGTCCCTCCAAAAACGGCTTGGTCCCATATGGATATTGCCGGCACTGCTTTCACGACATCCACTTGGAAATACTTTAAACCAGGAGGAACCGGCTGGGGGATGAAAACCTTAGTCGAAACAGCAAGAAGCCTCGCCAAAGCCTGAAGCTTGGGCCCTTCAAGGGGCCACTTCTGGTTGCTATATTAGGTTCCAAATGGAAAAAATCGGAGTTGTAGATTTCGGTGGCCAATACACCCACTTAATTGCCCGTCGTATTCGCCAACTTGGTGTCTATTCCGAGGTTCTGTCTCCACAAAGCACGCCAGAAACCTTACACCCTTTTTCAGGTTTTATTTTTTCCGGGGGACCTTCCTCAGTCTATGACCTAGACGCCCCAACCCTGAACCTCGATTTTTTCGAATCGGGAAAACCGATTCTTGGATTGTGCTACGGTCATCAACTGATCAGTTACAAATTGGGCGGCGAGGTCAAACGCGGAAACGTGAATGAATTCGGCCAAGCGGACTTTCATCCTGATAGAAGCCATCCCCTTTTCACAGGTATGTCATCGACCTCCGTTGTCTGGATGAGTCATGGGGATGAAGTTGTCAAATTACCGGTTGGGTTTCGAGCAATCGGAAGTACGGCCGATTGCAGTATTGCAGCGGTTGCGGATGACTTTAAGAAAATTTATGGGGTTCAGTTCCATCCTGAAGTTACCCACTCCATCGAAGGCCTCACAATATTCCAGAATTTTCTTTCGCTTTGCGGATGCCATTTTACTTGGAAAATTTCCAACTACATCTCCTCTTTGGAAGCGAAACTTAGAACTCAATGTGAAGGTCGTAACGTTTTTTTATTGGTCAGTGGTGGAGTGGATTCAACCGTCGCCTTCTCCTTGCTCAATCGAGCCTTGGGGCCGGAAAGGGTTTTAGGATTACATATCGACAATGGCCTGATGCGCAAAAATGAAAGCGCGGATGTACTTGAATTTATGAAACAGGAAGGCTTTCACAATTTGAAAGTCCGCGACGCCACATTGGATTTTCTAAAAGTTTTAAAGGGCCTGCATGCTCCGGAGCAGAAACGGAAAGCCATTGGCGATACTTTTTTGACCGTGAAAGATGACGCTCTCGCCCACCTTGAACTTGATCCCAACCATTGGCTATTAGCTCAGGGAACGATTTATCCCGATACCATTGAAAGTGGTGGTACTAAGCATGCGTCGGTCATCAAAACCCATCACAATCGTGTTGGTGCTATTCTAGAGTTGCTTGAAAAGGGCTTAGTTGTTGAACCGTTGGCTGATCTTTACAAGGACGAGGTTCGGGAATTGGGTTTACTGCTGGGTATCCCCGCCAAGTTGATTTGGCGTCATCCCTTCCCTGGTCCTGGACTCGGGGTCAGACTCTTGTGTAGCACCGAACAAGGAAGCGTTGTGTCGCAAGAGGTCACGGCGAAGATTCAAGCCTTTCTTTCCTTAGAAAATTTGGAAGGACAAATTTTACCCGTTGAGAGTGTAGGCGTTCAGGGCGATGCCCGGACTTATGCGCATCCCTGCCTGCTGACCGGCCCTCGTGATTGGGAGCATTGCGATAAAATTTCTACCAGCTTGACCAATCGCATCCGAGAAGTGAATCGAGTGGTTTTGCAAATCGGAGCCTTACAGGGCGAAGGGTACGCCCCGGTTGCGGCGGAATGTGATCAAGCCCGTTTGGATTTTCTACGGGATGCGGATGACCTTTGTACCCAATTTCTAGTGCGGGAAAACCTTTATGCCTCCACCTGGCAAATGCCCGTAGTTTTGCTTCCGCTCACCAAAGCGGGTAAGCCTGTCGTTGTGATTCGTCCAGTTGTTTCTTCGGAAGCCATGACCGCGCGTTTCGCAACCTTGCCTTTTCCACTGCTCGATAAACTTTGGGAAAGCCTAAAGAATGCCGGAGTTGGAGCCCTACTTTATGATGTCACGCATAAGCCCCCGGGAACTATCGAGTGGGAATGAGTGGGGTCGCGAAGCCCAAGGAAAAAGCTGTATTGGTTGGCGTCGCCCTCCAATCCATTTCTGGCAAAACGGTAAACGAACATCTCGCAGAATTGGGTCGCTTGGCTGAAACCGCCGGCGCCATTGTCGTAGAAACCACCTTTCAGCGTCGCGACAAATTGGATCCTTCCACCTTAGTGGGAGCCGGAAAGGTCCAGGAAATCGCAGAAATGGTTGCGAGACATCAAGCTGATCTCGTTATTTTTGATGAGGATTTAAGTGGGTCCCAGGTCAAGAAACTCGAAGCTAGAATTTCAGCTAAGATTTTAGATCGCAGTGGAAT
>JAYVCH010000363.1:0-6140 GCA_043750055.1 Fibrobacteria bacterium | reverse complement strand
ATTATCCCGTTGCGGACCTCACAGTTTCCAGCGGAGCCAAGCATTGTGTTTTCAATACTTTGCTTGCCTTGATCGAAGAAGGCGATGAGGTCTTGATACCCACGCCTTGCTGGACCACTTATCCTGAATTGGTTCGCTTCATGGGTGGAAATCCCATGCTCATCGAAACCAAATTTGCACAAGGTTTCAAATTAACTGCGAAGCAACTTTTGGAAGCGATTACCCCTCGATCCAAACTCTTGATTTTAAATTCACCAGGGAACCCGACTGGTGGAGTTTATTCTAAAGACGAATTGATGGCCATTGCCGAAGTTGTGGTAGAAAAAGATTTGTACTGCCTCTCGGACGAAATTTATGAGCATATCCTCTATGGCTCCGCAACCCATGTCAGCATTGCATCCCTTGGCCCGGACATTTTCGCTCGCACAGTCACTATCAATGGGATGTCGAAAGCCTATGCCATGACCGGTTGGCGCATTGGATTTGTGGGCGCGCCTCCCGCCCTGGCTGCCGCCATTGCCGCCATCCAAAGCCACGGGACGCATCATCCTGCTAACGCTTCCCAGTATGCCGCTTTGGCCTGTTTACAATCGGATGGGGGGTTCGTATCGACCCTGAATCAACATCTTGCCGAGTGCCGAGAAATGGCCTTGCGACGATTAGCTGAAATACCCGACTTAATGGTACTTGAACCTCAGGGAGCGTTTTACGTTTTCTTCGATTTACGATCTTATCTCGGCAAATCCTTCGAGGGAAAACGACTATCAACCTCGATGGATATTAGCAGTTACCTTCTCGATACATATTTGGTAGCTACCGTTCCTGGAAGTGCATTTGGATTGGAAGGATACATGCGTATTTCCTTCGCCAACAGCTTGACCGACTTGTCCGCGGCGATGGATCGATTAGTCCAAGGCTTCAAAGGCTTGTCTTAAAAGGATCCTCTCTAATTTTCTTACTCTTCGGAATTGCCTGCCAATACCGGCAACTTCCCATCTTCAAATTTTAGCTTTAGACTTTGAGTTCCCGGCCCTAAAATAAGGACCGTGTCGATGGATCTCCAACCTTCACTTTTAGACACAAAATGATGTTCCCCTATCGATAAAGACCCGGTCACAAAAGGCGTTACCCCCGCGAATTTTCCATCGAGATAGACTTCACGAAAAGGCGGCGAGGAATACAGGGACAGAACCGCGAATTTCAGTTCAGACAAATTGAGCTGGGAAACTTGTGCCTCCTTGGGAGTCAATGCCAGACTTGAGTCTTCCAAAGCTGGCGATGGATTTTTGGATGAAGGGTTAGAAATTGAAGAGATGGATAATTCTGATAAGACCGGTTTTAGGGCTGACCTAGACTGCCTTGCAGCCAACTCTGACGGCCTTGCAACCGACTCTACCTGACTTAATTGTAGCGCCACTCCCTTGGAAGGCTGAGTTGAGGAGGCTTGGTTGAATAGATGAAATTCTTTGATTCCAAAACCGATTCCCACTGCCATCAAAAAAAAGGCGACTAGGAGGGAAACAAAAATTCCCGACGACCACTTTTGATTGTCCTCCCGCGAAAAATGAAGTGTACCTTCCATCTGAGGCGACGACTTGAGAGTTGCGTGTTGCGTGCGTTGAGATTTGATCTCCAAACCCCAAGTGGTATGAAGTCCCTTTGACGATAAGTCTTTCAAATATTCCGAAACACATTCCGTCGGTTCAGAAATTTCTTTCGCCAATAAATATGCCTTTAATTGCCGATGTAACCATTTCGGTCCACCACCGCGTTGTTTGGGATCCTTGTGGAGAAGCAAGTCCACCAAACGATTCAAAGCAGGATCTAAGGAGGGTAGCCAATGCCCTGCGGGAATATGGGGTTCCAGAGAAATTTTACGGTACAACTCGGGAAGATTTTTTCCGTTAAAGGGGTGAACCCCCACTAAACAGGTATAGAAAACTGCGCCTAAGCTAAATATATCCGCTTGGGAAGAAATGGATTTGAGGCCGAACACTTGTTCGGGGGACATAAACAAGGGCGAACCCAAGATAGATCCGGTCTTAGTGAGACTGTCATCCTGAACATGCGCAATTCCGAAATCGGTAATTTTTAAATATCCTTGCTGATTCAGCATCATGTTTTCAGGCTTGAGATCGCGGTGAACGATTCCATTTTTGGCAGCAACCTCCAAGCCCTCCGCCGCTTGGCAGAGAAGCGCTACCGCTACAAGTGGAGGCATGGGATGGTATTGTACCAATGACTGTTTTAAAATACGGACCTGATTCAAAATCCCCTGCAGGGACATTCCATCGACGAATTCCATAACCAGGAAAAAAGTGTTTTCCTCTTCTCCGAAATCAAACACCTCCACGACATGAGGACTTCGAACCAGAGCCACGATTCGTGCTTCCTGGAAAAAACGTTTGAGAACGGCGGGTTGTTGAGCAAGGTCTTTATGGATCACTTTGATTGCCACAAACCGGGAAAGAATGGGATCGCGAGCTATAAATACTTCGGCCATAGCCCCTTGGCCTAGCTTATACAACACTTCGTATCGGCCGTAACGGTTTCTCATCAAGGCTTTAAGGTAGAAACTGAAATTATCCTGAGTCTAGCTAAATCATTGAGATAAAAGAAACTAGGAAAAGTGAGGGAGTAGAGATTCCCAATTCGAGGTTGAATTAAAAATGAATTTAGGGACCTGGGACACACATTTTTCCTATAATTTCGATACATTCGGAAGAAGATTTTTTATACGCCATGCCAGTGTTTCAGCGCTGGTAGCAAAGACAGAAATGTCGCATCTCCTTGAAAGGATTATGCATGGAAAAAGCATCTCTCCAAGCTGCAACTCTCGGACCGGTGGTAGAGAAAAGATTCGGCGCCTATATCATGCTCGATCATTTAGGCAAAGGAGGCATGGGAGATGTTTTTAAGGCTTTGCAAGTGGGATTGGATCGCGTCGTCGCTCTAAAAATCCTGCCTTCCTTGTTGGCTCGAAGTTCGGAATTTTCCGACCGATTTTATACGGAAGCATACGCTATCTCGCGACTACAGCATCAAAATATTGTCACGATCTACGATTACGGCGAAGAAGACGGACAAAAATTCATCGCGATGCAATATGTACAGGGAACCACCTTGAGCAAAATCATCAAAGAAAATAAACGACTTGATTATCCGCGTGTGGTTCATATCACAAAACAAATTTGTCGGGGCTTGAAATACGCCCATCAAAATGAAATTGTTCACCGCGATATCAAGTCCGGAAATATCATGGTCGAACCCGGTGATAAGGTTTACATCTCTGATTTCGGCATCGCCAAGGTTATCGATGCGCCCAGTATAACGACCACGGGAATGGCGATGGGCACCCCAGAGTATATGGCTCCGGAGCAATGTGAAGGTGGGCTCGTCGATGGTCAAAGCGATATTTATGGGCTCGGAATTATTATCTATGAAATGATTACCGGTCGGCCGCCCTTCTTAGCAGATACCCCCTTAGCGGTTGCCTACAAACAAGTTCACGAAGCGGCGCCCTTACTGAGCAAAAAATATCCTGATGTTCCCCAGCGGTTGGAATTGATCGTCGCCAAGTGTCTAAAGAAATCGAAATCGGATCGGTATTTGAACGCGGATGAATTATTACGGGACCTGGATTCCGCCCATATCGAAATGTCACCACAACTGGCGAACAAAGCGTCTGTCCCCTCCGATTTACGTATCACGGATCGACGCGGGCGCGATCGACGCTATTTAACTGAGGCCATGGGCCTTTCAGGGGGCTACCTCTGGGGCTTGTTAGGATTGTTTGCTTTAGTTCTGGCAGGAATGGGATATCTTCTGTTGCGTCCATCGACAAATGTCGAGGGCTTGAGATGGATTGTCCCAACCCAGGCTGAAGGCCAATCGACAAGTGCGGGAACGAATAGTTCCATGGGACCTGAACAATTATTTGACGGCAAACGATCTACCGCTTGGGCTATCTTGGTCCCTCCTGGCAAAGAAGAAACTGAAATCACCTTTTCCTTTTCGGAAAAAATGTTGGTGACGTCCTTGATCTTGGAAACAGGAATGCAATTTACCGATGGTTCACTCTTCAACTACAGTTACCCAAAATATGTGACCTTGGAAGTGGAAGGCCGAAAACCAGTTCGATTGAATTTGTTGGAAACGGAGTTACCTCAACTATTGAACTTGGGTGGGATGGTATTTGAAAAGGGCAAGTTGAAATTTGGGAGTCCAACTCTGGGCTCCACTTCTAACCCCACACCATCTAGCTCAAAGCCCATAGCGGTCCGGGAAGTACGCTTTCTGGGCCTTCCTTATGATTAATTCTACCGAGAATCATTGTGGAGCCGGAAGGCGTGGCGAGGCGCTGGCGCTACTCCATCTACAAAAAATGGGCTATACTTTGGTTCGACAAAATTATCGGAATGGACGGGGCGAAATCGATCTCGTTATGGATGATCCAAACGGAGTCTTGGTTTTTGTGGAAGTTAAAACCAATCGTTCCAGCCAATCGGGATATCCCTTGGAACGCATTGATGGTCGCAAAATTCGACAAGTACAGCGCATGGCTCAACGTTATTGTTGGGAGTTCAGTCAGGAAAACCGTGATATTCGCTTCGATGTGATTGGGGTGCAGCTGAAACAGGATGGATCGGAAGAGATAGAGCATATACCCTCCGCCTTTCTGCCAGATATGGCGGGCTATTATCTCGGTCGCTGAAAAACTATCTTTGCCATAATCGACCCTCTTTTTATGGACCTGATTCAATGCGCATCGAAATTCATCCACAGACCCCGCAAATCCGACTCATCAAAAAGGTGATCGACGCTTTCACTCGCGGAGAAGTGGTCGTTTACCCCACAGATTCTGGATACTCGATGGGCTGCGATGCCCTGTCCAAAAAAGGTGTAACCAAGCTCTATCACATGAAGCGCGGATTAAATAAATACCTGATGGCTTTAATGTTAGGAGATTTCAGCGCGCTCTCAGAATTTGCCAAAGTGGAAACGTCCGCTTTTAGATACATGAAACCGCTTGTACCTGGACCCTATACCTTCGTACTTCCAGCTACGGTACGCTCTCGAAAAATCTTGGATGTAAATCGCCCCGAACTGGGCATACGCATGCCTAATAGTCCATTCACCAATACCTTGTTTGAATTAGCACCTAGAGCGGTGATTCTAACCACTGCCGCTCGCATTGAAGACAACGACAACTTTATTCATCCGGAAGATATCGAAGACAAATACGGGCACCTAGTAGATTTGATCGTGGACATGGGAGCCTTACCCATCACTCCCACTACCATTATTTCTTTGGTGAACGAAACTCCAGAAATTATTCGCGAAGGGTCGGGACGCATTCCTGGAATGGGATCACGAACTTCTTCACTAGGACCAAAGATTCGGCCCCTCAAGGACCGCTAACGAAGTCTAGCTGTCGTTAGCGACTCTTTACATCAGGGAGGCCAGGATATGGCTGACCACGTCATAAGAATTTTGGGCAATAACGGGCAAGAAGCGGGTGAAATCCTGCACGGCATCGCCATCGGCACGGTCGGAAATCGTACGCACAACGACAAAAGGAATTTTGTTCACCGCGCAGACTTGTGCCATCGCCCCGCCTTCCATCTCCACTGCATCGCCAACTAGTTCATCCATTAAATAGCGGTGATGGTTAATGGCGTCGCGACTCATGAATTGATCGCCTGTTAAAATGCGACCCTCCCAGATACGATGCGATTTGACGGGAGTGGATAATGCGGATTGGACCAGGACTGAATCGGCGGCAAAGAATTTCCAATCAGAGTACAACAAATTTCCACGGGAAAATCCCAATGCTAGACCATCCACATCATGTTGAACACAATCTCGACTGATCACGACGTCGCCGATGGCATAGGCAGAATTCAAGGAACCGGCTACACCAGTGAATATCAAAGCGCTGGGTTGAAAAGCATCAATCAAATGTTGACTTACTAAAGCGGCATACACTTTGCCTACTCCGCATTTGACCAAGACCACTTCACGCTCTTGCATGCGTATCGTATAAAATTTGAATTCATGCCATTCCGTGATTTCCAGAATGTCGGCATGTTTTAAAAATTCGGATATCTCCGCATCCATCGCTCCCAGGATTCCAATGC
>JAYVCH010000362.1:0-8985 GCA_043750055.1 Fibrobacteria bacterium | reverse complement strand
CAAGCCCGAAACAGTTTTTCTAACAATTTTATCTTTCGAAATACGCAAGGCAAAGCAAGTAGGTTTTCCCATTTGGGAGCCATCCGATTCCACCGCAATCTTCCAATCACAGCGCTCACATAAACTTTGTACAATGGCAAGGCCGAGACCGGTTCCCGTTTTGGAACCGGAAACAAAGGGCTCGAACAACTTACCACGAATTTCTTTGGGAAGCCCTGGACCTGAATCTGAGAATAAAATATTTCCCGCTGCCTTCGCATGGTAACTTGTATGATACGTCACCTTAAAGTGACCCTTTTCTCCCATCGCCCTCGATGCATTTCGCGCTAGGTTATCGGCAATTTGTCGGAATGAATCACGATCCCCCAGAATGATCAATTCTCCCGGGAGTTCAACTTCCCATTCCACATTCGGAAATTCCATACGATGGGTTTCTCTCACCTCCGATAAGGCGCCTCGCGGTTGAAAGGGTTTGGACTCAAGCGGCCTATCTTTGGAAAAGCCCAGGATATTGCCAATCATTCGCGAGAGACGCATGGCCTCTTCCGATAAATAGCCAAAGGCAGCATGCTCACCCTTGGGATCAAATTTCCCCTTCAGAACGTCGATGGAACTTTTCATGATAGCCAAGGGGTTCTTCAATTCATGCGCCAACTCCGCGCTGGTTCGCCCCAAAAAGGCTAAATGTTCATTGCGATGCGACTCGGCCAAGGCAGATTGGAATTTGCGATCAAGTAGATATATTCCGACTGAAAGCAAGGCGAAAAGAATCAGCAAAAAGGAGGAGGCGAAGACCAGATAGCCACGAAACTGATCCACATAAGCGATAAAATTCTGATCCGATTCCAAAACGATCATGTAACCCTGATCATGCAGCTTGAAGGAATGATAGAGTGATTGAAAATACACGCCGTCTATATTGGAAAGCTTCGTGAACAGGGATTGGGATGTTCGTGCAGACAGGCGGAACAAAGCGGTGTCGACTAGATAGGGAGAAATATCGTCGGCCTTTGAGAGTAGAGGCTGGCTGCCCGCATAAACATGACCGGTGGAATCGGTGATGACCACACGCTCAAGACCGGTGGCATGGGTCAATCTTGAAAGCCATTGGGATTGTTCTTCCGCATAGTCTTCTGGAAAAGCCGATGGCGAGACGGCGAAGGGATAGGAAAAAACATCTTCGTGAATATGTTCGACAATGTAAAGCGCCAAGGCCGACATGCGCTCTTCAGATTTGGCGCGTGCCTGCCCCATATTGTGGGAAAACAGCCAAGCGGAAAATCCAAACAAAAGCAAAAGGGCGACAAAGGCGCCTCCCAAGGCCAAAAATAACGGCCGCCTCATGGAAATCTCGACGTGATGCCAAGCGACAACGACGTCATGTCTTGAATTCTTCCTGCCTGCTCCGTTTTTCCCAATCGATGTTCCGCCATGCAAGTGAAATCAATTTCAAACCAGTTTCGTATTTTCCAAAACATATTTCCGTTAACTCCCATACCCCGACTGGATCCAAAACTATAGATAGGGTTATATGGAACTGTATTGGTTTGATAATCAAATGACAAGTTCAAAAAGATAGTTTTCGCCAGGATGGTCAGGCCCAGCGAGGGACGCCAATCTTCATAGGGCACATCCAGATATTTTGAGAGTTCCAATTCCTGGCCATTGATCTGCGTAAGAACCGGATAACTACCTCGGGAATAAATGGTCGCTACCGTGAAGGTATAGGTTTGATTCCATTCACCCACTAATTGGGGCTGCAAGCTCCAAGTCGAGCCTTGGAGCCGATATTCTGCATTCACCCGATTCAGTGATTTTAAATAAACACTGTCACGATAGTCATCGTATTCCGTAGCTCCCACGCTTCGCATCCCAACCTTAAGCCAAGACCCAGTTCGTACAAAAAAACTTAGCCGCGTTTCCAGTTCCCGTTGTAAATAAAGCGAGGTATCTCGGACATAATCGTACGTTTGATAGCGCGTTTCCAAATCGGCCGAAATTCGGTCGCCGTACCATTCTCCCCAAACCACTGGCCCTTGTCTGAAATTTCCAGTCGCAACAGCATTCGGATAGCTGGAACTCTTCAATTCCCAGGACAGGTTCAGGGATTTTCGGAGGTCGTCGGAAATCGATTCGAGGCCCGGAGCCGCCCAAATGGATCGGGAGGACAGAGACCCAAATCGATCGGTTCGGAATTGTTCCGCTTCAACGCGAATAGGAACTACCAAAGAAAGTGGTCTTGCCAGTGGACGGGTATTGGCTTCTACCCTTGCCTGTATAAACACTCTATCCAAGGAGTCTCCGTAGGTTTGCCACAACTTTTTTTCAACCAACCCTTCTGATTCCACCTTGAACATGCGATTAAAGCCCGACCCCTTTCCAGAAAAGTCGAAATAGGCATTGTTGTCCGAACCCTGAAAAATGGCCATCATCCTGTCGATATGGATGGAGGGGGGCGTCCATTCCAGCTTGCCACGCACCTTTCCTCCCAAGGCTTTCCCCAGTCCATCCCAATCTTCATAATCCATCGAGGACTGAACATATCCAATGACCCTAGTTGGTGCTGGTAAAGCGGGAAGCGCGAGAATGGAACTGTTATCGGAAAGGAAATCCCTTTGCAATTTTGCCGTAGCCGCGGAATCGTCCAAGCCGTAAATCAGGTCAAGGGCTTCGGGGAAATATCCATCACGAGCTAAATCATCCGCAGCCCCAAGAATTAAAGTGTGGCGTTCATCGGGATGAGAGCCAAGGATTTGTTTGCGTTTTTGGGAGTAGGCAAGTGAATCCGGCGGCTCTTGCGCATGGACTGCTGTTCCGGTCAAAACAGATATAAGGGAAATAGCCAAAAAAGTTTTCAACCCTTATAAATTATCACGATATAAAGGAAAACGAAAGGCCAGAATGCGAACGGAAAGGGTTAATTCAACTTAGAAGGAATTTTTAGAGTTTGCCGGAACGAGCAATATCCACAGCTTTGGCAGCCAACTTTAGGGCAATGTCCATTTCAACCTGGGCGTGAGCCGATTGGCCTTCAGTTTGATTTTGTTCCGCTCGTTGAAAGTGTTCCAATCCCTTTTCCAGAATTCGGGCTGCTTTTTCATTACCAGACTTTTTGATAATGTCCTGGGCCTTTTCAAACTTCATTTTCAAATGTTCAATGGAAGTAGAAGATAAGGCTGGGGTTTGCCCATTCCCCTTTTCCTTGTTCTGATGCCATTCGGTCAATAAGGCTTCGGCTTTGAGACCCAATACCTTGGCAGCATCCCCTTGGCCTGCAATCAAAGACTCACGGCATTTCTCCACCAATTCTTGCACCCGAATCAGGAGGGCTGCCGATTTTGGGTCCTCATTAACATGGTGTTGGTCTCGAATCCGTGAAACACGTTCCAGAACCCGATTATAGACCTCGGAAGCCTGGTTCTGTCCAACTTGTGCCGAAGGTTGCCGGTTCTTATAAGAGTCCTGGAAAGACCCTGAAAGGCCATGCTTTTCCAGGTCTGAAGTTTGTTCGGCAAGTCGACTGAGTTCAGGAAAAAAGGCTTCCACTTGATCAAGCATGGGACGAATCGTGGAGAAATGTTCCAGACCGATTTCCTGCTTAACATTGACGAGTATCGTTTTCGCCTTTTCAATTAGGTCGGAGGCATGGGTGGCTTTACTCTCTTGCAGTCGCTGTGCCAATAGATTGAAGCGTTCGCTTGTCCGTTGCAAATCCCATAAGGCATGGGCTTTAAGTTGTTCCCTGATGCGGGCGGTATCTTGTCCTTCGCCTTCGTGGCTAGGATTTGCAAGAGGATCCCATCGCTGTCCTGCTAGGGACTCGCTTCCTAGATTATGCAAAACTCCAACCTGAAAGTCGGCTTGAGTGCATAAGCTGAATACGAGGGGATAGTTTGCAGCCGTCAGGGCATCGTGAGCTTGGGTCAAAAGCGAAAGTAATTTTTTCAATACCGGTTCGGCTTGGGGAATATTCTGAAGCTGAAATTTTCTCTGAATTTCTTCTGCGTTTCTTTTGGTGCTTTCAAATTTTTGGCGCGCGTCCTCGCCCAGATTTTTTCCCCCAGTCCCGGAGATCTCTCTGCGATCGGGATTG
The DNA here is from genome assembly GCA_043750055.1 of Fibrobacteria bacterium. Lineage (GTDB taxonomy): Bacteria > Fibrobacterota > Fibrobacteria > UBA11236 > UBA11236 > Chersky-265. Next base: position 4,892 of record JAYVCH010000362.1, on the reverse strand, counting down.
GATAAACCAGGCCCAGAAAAACCTTCTTCTGAAGATTTTGCAGACACCAAACCTATGGCTAGGAGGAGGCTTGAAATCAGGTGTACGGGTCTTATTCGCATCTTGTTATAAATAAAGAAATAGGTACCTATTTAGAGAAGCGAATTCCGTACCATTATTTTTCACAAATCTCATTGAATTCGCAAAGGACAATTGCCGATTTTACTCCGTTGTGTCCCATCAAGTACTTTAGCGTACCATTTGGTACAGAACTCAGAAATTAGAGGAAAAAACCGGCCACTTAAAAAGCTACGGAGAGGCCCGCTTCCGCCCCATATAAAGCACCCGGTTTAACCCCAAATAATTTAAGAGGGTCCTGCTTTTTATATGGATTAAATTCCAACCCAGCGGAGGCGCTGAAATTAAACTTGATCCAATTCCGCAGCTCAAAGGTATAGGACGCGGTGCTGGTAATACTGTGATCGATGTCCGTTTCATCCCAAATTCCATTTGGAGCTCCATAGTGTGAATTGGCCAAATAATAGGTTGCCCCTAATCCAAAGGAATGTCGGTCCACGGAAATAAAGGGTGTCAAATTGAGCATTAAGGTTTGCATGCCGTCTAAAGCCACGGTTTTGAATAGGGTCGTATCGTTCGGATTCAAAAGGAGATGAATCCAGTTTTTCTGATAATCAATAGAACCGATTATCATCCAGGTGGGAAAGAGCAAAACTTCCGTGTGATTAATTCCTAATCCCAGCCAATCTTTGGACAATTGAAAGGCATTGAGATTGGCTCCTAGATTCCATCCTCCCTTAGTCGTATAAGAATAGCCTATAGAGGCTCTGCCTTGTTGCCAATTCCAATTTGAATCGACTAATTTTCCTACTGTTCCACCATGGATCCACACGAGTGGGTCCGAGGAATTTCGGGCATCATAACCAGCCCCATAATCCAATTCAGCGGAGATACCCTTATATTGGTAATCGCTGCCCAAATCAAGCTGAAAGCCTTGAAACACATGGGTGTCAATTTTGTTCTTGATCGTAAGGCTCCCCGTTTCTCTTAGGCTATGCGGCCCATGTCTTTGACCTGTGGAGGCCCGGAGTCGATTCGTAAAAACATTTTTTAAATAATTATTGCTGGATGTGGAAAATCGAGAGCTGTAACCGTAATTCCAACCTTGAGTGGGATGCTTGACGGTTTTCCATTCATCCAGAATTTCGAGTAGAAAAAAGGAGTTGGGATACCGTCGGTGCAGTTCATGCGTAGCCCGTTCCATTTCCTGAAAGCGGTCGAGCTTCTTATTTACATTCCATAAGTAAAACAGTATTTCTTCGTCTTTGGGACCACCAATTTCCTTGGCCATGGTCAGAAAGTAAAGCGATTCTTTCCAAGCAGGAAGTATGTAAAATCCCAAGCCTTGGTAATAGTAGGCCTGGTAGAGTTGGGCAGGATCGCATTTGGGCGAGATGTCCCACGTTAGATAAGAGGGGTCGCCGGCTTCGTACAATTTTTGTGATGAATCTGCCAGAACTTTGCAATTGGTTGGGCCGGCATTTTTAAGGTGCTTGGGAGTCTTCTTGGCCTCGGCCATCTGAACGATCAAGAGCAGAGTTGAAAAAATGAGGAAATAGATTTTTTTCATTGGCATGTGTGGAGATGAAAAAGCCCAGGAAAAATCCTGGGCTTTTAAGATAGCGAATGCGGGTCACGATGGGAAGGGTTCCCCGCGTGATCGCCGAGCGCATTCGGTATTAATGATGCATAGCCAAGGAGTCATGGTCAGCAGCATGGGATTTAGCCCATTCTTCGAATTTGGCTTTGAGAGCTGCTTTTTCTGCCTCGGTCAAATCAGGTCCCATATGGGTTCCATGGGCTTTTTCAAATTCTGCGCGCTTGTCTTCAATTTCTTTCTTTTTGGCATCGAAATCAGCCTTGTGTTCGGCCATTTTCTTTTCGATTTCTGCTTTATTTTTATCCATGTCGGCTGCGCGATCTTTTTTCTTGGCGTCGAATTCGGCTTTTTCCGATTCGCGAGCTTTATCATGGATGGCTTTTATCTTGTCTCCAAGTTCATGCGCCATCTCTGCGCGGTCGGAATCATGTCCGTCTTTGACCTTAGTCTTGAACTCTTCTACGGCTGCTTTGATTTTTTCACGAACTGCGTCGCGTTCGTCTTTGTCTTCTTTAATATCGCCCTTATGCTCGGTGATACGTTTTTCGATTTCTCCTTTTTCCTCAGAAGCCAAGCTATCATGACGGGCTTTCATCCCTTCACGAGCCGCTTCGAGTTTGCCTTTTAGCTCTTCGAGTTTGACTTTATCGGCATCCTTGGGGCCCATAACCGGGCCGTCGGCAAAGGACATCCCGACGGTAAGCAAGCCTGCTGCCACGGTTCCGAGAATAAGTTTGTTCATATTCATAAAAAAGCTCCTATTTGGTATTTGTTGCTCACTGAGTGATATTTCACACCGAAACCCTATGAAGCAAGGTCGATGCCAATTGCGTCATGGGTGAACTCTTATGTTTTCAGCTTATTTGCTGCAGATTTTGGGAAGGCGAATGCAAAAAAGTACGAGATGGGGCGCACTGATCGGAACACCCCTGTACCATCCGGTACAGGTTGCAATTAATTTCCATTACGCTATAATGGATAAATATGAAAATATTATCATGCTCTATACGACATTGCATTTTGAGGATCTTGGCCGGTTTGATCTTGAATGTGTTGACCATTCACGCTCAGACGAGGACTTTGGACAGTTTAGCGGTGCGAGTTTTATTGGATGAAAATGGCTTGGACACGGTTTCCGTTGCCGCCGTTACTCATTCTGATTCAGAAAATCGAATCATTTCTTTGGATTTGTCCGGACGGAAAATCCTTAAATTAAGTGCTGAAATTGGGTCCATCACCCGCCTGAAATCTTTGGTTCTCAATAACAATCTTCTGGATTCCCTTCCCCCCGAACTTTGGCGTCTTTCCTACTTGGTGACATTAGATTTGAGCAATAACCATTTGGGTCATCTCGATAGCAAAATCTCAGGTCTGAAAAATCTTCTTTTTCTTAGCGTCCGTGGTAACGGATTGACGTCCCTTCCATTGAGTTTGTTTGACCTTCAACAGTTGGAAAATCTCTTGTTATCTAAGAACCTTTTAGACACGTTACCAGAAGAGGTTTCCAATCTTTTGTTTTTGAAATATCTAAACGTCTCCGAAAATCAACTCCGAACCATTCCCCTGAACGTCGCAGCCATGGCGCAGTTGGATAGTCTTGATCTGTCAGGAAATCTGATCACCACTTTGCCTGAACTGATCTCAGAATTGCAAAACACAAAAGTAAATTTGAGGGATAACCAGCTATGTAATCTTTCATCCACTTTGCAAGCTTGGGCTAACCAAAAGGATCCAGCTTGGATGGTCAGCCAAGCTTGCGGCCTTCGAATATGGAATAAGACTGGCTTAGGCCGAAGACCTGGAAGGCCGTCCGCCCAGGTTTCTATTCATGATGTGCTGGGCCGTTTGGTTTTTAAGCGTCCCTAAACCATGTTGATTTATTTGAGTCGAGTTAGTTAACCCGGTTCAATTCCACTCGACGGTTCAACGCTCGACCTTCGGCGGAGGTGTTGGAACTGATTGGTCTCGAAGCCCCATATCCCATGACCTTCAACCGTTTGGAATCAACGCCCTTTTGAATGAAGTAGTTGGCAACGGTTTGCGCGCGGGCCTGTGAAAGCATTTGATTCTTGGTGGGATTGCCTCGATTGTCGGTATGTCCGGCAATTTCAAAGGTAACGCTGGCATTACCCTGGATTTGAGGCACGATTTCGTCAAGAACAGTAAATGAGCCTTCAATCAATTCTGAGGAATTGGTTTTAAAGTTGACCCCTTTAAGGACCATGGTTTTGACCACTTCTTTAATTTGAACTTGGATATTGTCGGGACATCCGTCCGTGTCTTCAAAACCATTCATGGTTTCTGCGACATTGGGGCATTTATCGAGTGCGTCCGCAATTCCGTCCTTATCATTGTCGAGGTCGGGACATCCATCCTCATCTTCAAAGCCATCTTTGTCTTCGGCAACCAAGGGACATTTGTCCTTTGCATCCGGAATTCCGTCGTTATCCTTATCCAGATTCGGACAACCATCCTTACCATCAGCACCTTGTGCGACAAGAGGGCATTTGTCATTCACATCCAGGACACCGTCTTTATCATTATCAGGATCAGGGCATCCGTCCTGATCTTCAAATCCATCTTTGTCTTCGGGGGCATTGGGGCATTTGTCATTCACATCCAGGACACCGTCTTTATCATTATCTGGATCAGGGCATCCGTCTTGATCTTCAAATCCATCTTTATCCTCGGCGGTGTCGGGACATTTATCAAGGTTGTTCTTTATGCCATCATGATCGTTATCTTGACTGACCGCGAAGCCGGACCAAGTAATTTCGAACATCATGGATAAATCGGGAGTGCTTTTGATGTTGAACGATTTTATCGCCGGCCCCGCGTCCTGATTGTATTTTACGGGAATGTAAGCACTGTTGAAACCCATTTCGACACCGGCGTAAAAATCCAACCCAACTGGGGTTTGCGCAATACCACCGAAGGTCAAAGTCGTGGGTTCACTACTATATTCGTTATCACCCAATTTGTTGAAGCGAGACTCATGGTAGAATTCAGAAAAAAAGCGGAGAAAGGAACCGGCCTCATATTCCGCTGCCGTTGACCAGAAAAAAATATCTTCAAACGGAGGTTGGCGGCTGATATTGGTTTTCCGTACGCCGAGGTTGAAATGCCATAGAAATTGGAATTCTTCCGCGACCTGACCAAAATCCAAAGTCATTCCCAAACCCGCCAAAAAAGTGGGACGTCCAGCACCAAACGGAGAAGATCCTTCATTGAATAG
>JAYVCH010000361.1:0-3085 GCA_043750055.1 Fibrobacteria bacterium | reverse complement strand
CACTGGTTGAGTCGTTGGGCCATCTACCGAGGTCAAAGCAAGTTTTGTGGGAGGTGTGGTTGGGACCAATAAATCCGCCCCCGAATTTAAATTGATCTCAACGGGAGTAATGATATTTAAGAAAGGGGTTCCATCCAGTTTTTGGGGAGTGATGACCAACTTAACCGCTTCACCCGCTTTCGCCGATGTGATTTTTGTGCCAGATACATTGAAAATTTCGACAACAAATTTGTAGTCCAACTTTCGATAGGGGAGAAACCCTACGTTTGTGGTGACGGCTTTTCCATCAGCACCAATTCCTTCCGCAATGATTTCAAAAAAGGCAAAGCTTTGCGTCTCATCTAGTGCAGGAATTCCTGTAATCGTGATCGTATTTGGCCCCATTTTCAAAGAGGAGGAAGCGGGTGTCACAGTCACAGGGTCGGGAACAATCAAGGTTTTTGCACCGCCGAACCCATTAAGATTGACAGGAATGTTTTTTACGAATCGTATGTATTTGATTTTAGGGGATTGTAAAGATCCTTGCAATCCGGTTAAATCAAAGCTCAAGGTTGCGGTTGTTCCATTGATCACCACAGGTGCTAAAGGACGAATAATCACGTTATCGGCATGCCGAGAGGTCGAAGGTATGGCCCCGACATCGGCCACTAATCCATCGGAGTTGTAAATTCCCGCTTCAGGCCATCCGCCGTTCATCACATACTTTTTCACGGTGGGATCGTCCCAATTGGGTGTCAAGAAATCTGGATTTGCGGGATCGGTGGATTTGAATTTAATCTCAAACCAACGCACTCCTGATCCCACAGGAAAAGGATCCGTGGCGGAAGCGCCAATTAAGGCACCGGGTAAATTTGCTCCAGTTAAGGTTTGCGTTATAACAACCGGACCCGTTGACATTTGCAGGGTGATGTTTACAGGAAAAGCCTCTTGGACAGGATTTCCCATGCCATTCATGATTCGAACGGATTGGTAAAAACTGACCAAGGTATCTTTCACGATTTGTTTATTCAGAGCTTCATCACGTTGTTGAGCTTGAATGTTCCGTGAATCCAATTTGGGTGGATCCGATTGGGCGGCATATATCGAGTACTTCATCCGATTCAAGAAAAAGGGATCGAGAACAACAAATGGATTATTAAAAACTCCCTTTGAATAATATTCGTTCGGCTCCGCAAAAATATTATTGAAAATCAGATGCTGCGCTCCGGGCCGATAGCCTCCTGAGAACAAAGTGTAGTTATGCCAAAAGGTATTATTGTAAATACTGATAGGGGTGAGCATGACGTCTTTGAAAAAAAAGGCACCCCCGGGCTGATTCTCTCCGTCTGGCATGGCCTTTACGGCTGTTGCAACGGCGGTTGTTGCATGGTGATTTTCATAAAGTAAGTTATACCGTACTGTGGATCCCAAGTCCCATGTGGATTCAAAGAAAAATCCCCAGGAATTGTTATGGATACGATTTTTTTCGATAACATGATTGCCTGTTTTTCCAAAACCGGAGAGTGGCACAATATTGAATTTTTCCAAGTCGGCCGGATTGAAAATGGCAAAAACTCCGCCTTGGTTTCGATCTTTAACAGCGATACCATTAAAGGCATTACTAATATCACAATTTTTAATGGTCACGTTTCCGGATAAAAATAGGACAATTCCACCGTTGCCATGAAATAGCGGATATTTTTGGCCAGCGGTGCAGCTAATTCCATCTCCCCAAACTCCAGGCCAGGAAAAGGGAGACGCACCACCCCCATCCACGCCGATGCCGTCGATAGTGATATTACGGGCCCAGAGCAGTCGCAGGGCACCATTTTGATCGAAGTCGATTTTACTTTGATCCAAGGCATCGGCACATGTTTTCGGATTTTGATGAGTCACATCTTGGTATTTAATGGTTGGCTTTGCCAAGGCGATAGGGTTACTGGAACGAATGGTCAATCCATTTTTATTGCTATCAATAGTGACTTGTTCTGGATAAATGGCGGCATCGAGAATTTCAACAACATCCCCTTTACCCGCTTTCGTTACAGCAGCTTGAACGGTGGTAAATGCACCACGACCATCTTTCGAAACGGTAAAAGTGGCAGCGTGGATAAGCGTAGGAAGCAGGATAGCAAGTCCTAAAAAGGCGAAAACTTTCCCATTCCCCCAGGGAGTTGAGAACCGAGTTTTATTTTTACCTAAAGCGCTTCGAAATTTATTAACGGCTGAGATAAGTTCCATCATGAGATTCAAGTTCCTCAGAGTGGCCGGCGTTCAACAACATCTTTCCCGATCGACGGCCATCGGCGGAAAAGAATAGGGTGGCGGAGCTCGCCCCGACCTGTATTTGAGTGTGTGAAGAATTGGGCAGGATGCCAAAAAGTAGCGACCCGTATCGGGTGTATCCAGTTAGCCCTTCGGCGGAAGTTCTTTTGGAATGGGAGGCTGAAAACGTAATAGCTGTGGGTACCACATTGCCCTGCATGTCGGCTAGAATATTCGGAAATTGTCCGGTGAAAGCGGCGAAGCCTAATAAGCCGAGAGATTGTTTGTAGTAGTAATCGATTTCACCCAATTGAGTAGAGCCAAAACCTCCCGTAATTTTGTCGCCCACCAAACGAAGTACCAAATCACGTCCTAATACTTTTTGTGAATAGGCCTTATCGCCTGAAGCGAGCACGGCCGTTGCCCACATAGCAATATGATCTAAGGCGGATGTGTTTGCGATTAAAGTTCCATCGGAATTGTAAAGTCCCATTTGATTCAAGACAAAACGGCTATCTGCATTGTCCCAGCTACTCAGAGTGTTTTTGGAATTGCGGCAAAATTCGATAGCCGTTGGATCCTTGAACCATAGTGCATCAAGGCCAATACGATAAGGTGCGCGGATACCGTCATCCAACATATTGTTACTCTTAGCGCCACGATTGCCGTCCTTCGTAATCCAATCGGGGGCTTGACCCTTTTGATATTGGGAACTCGCTTTTTTTAAGACTGCATAACAAGTGGCAATGACTGGAGCGAAGTCAACTTCACTTTGGTAGGCATTAAAAACTTTAAGATTAGCGGTAGCAAAATAACTTGGATTCAAATTATTTAAGGCATC
>JAYVCH010000360.1:0-6466 GCA_043750055.1 Fibrobacteria bacterium | reverse complement strand
AGCCTTTTTTTAGGACGTCGGAAACAATACCAAATTGCCCATGAAGATAGAGCGATAAAGGAAAAATCCAAAGCCCCGCGACCTAAAAGTTTTGACACTTTTTCACTGTAATTTTTAGTGGGATCCAAATGTTTGAATTTGGCTAGGAAGGCAAAAAGAGATTCGGTGAGAATTGGAAAAAAACGAACAGCGAGGAACACTGCCGCAAGGAAAAGAGAACCTAAGAGAATGTTCAAAGTAAGTTTACGGCCACGGGGATGAGCCAACCAAAGCTGAAAACCATGAGCGGAAACGGCCGCTATAGCCATCACAAATAAAATCACAAAGCGTGCAGGTCGCCGGAAATTATTGAGCACGGGCATGTGGTACAAAATCTGACTGGCACCAAGGTGTTTTCCAAAAGCTACCCACAATCCAACAAGACCAATAATCCAAAGAATGCGCATATCACGATTCGCACGTTTCCACGAGGAGAAAAAACAAAAGAAAAATCCTAAGCCGCCTAGGTACACGAAAACCTCGCCCCAAACCTCCCCTCCCCACCAAGAGGCATTGGATGGACTACCCAGAAAGTTTGGGGCGACCAAGGACAATAAATGTAGAGGGCGCATTCCTCCAGTGGAAAATTTTTCAAAATTAAAAACGCCGCTTTCCAGTTTTTGGGAGGCGGAAACATCCGCAGGCTTGCCCTCCTCCCAGGCGACACCATCGAATCGACTGGTTTCATCTAATAAATGCAAGAACGGAATGAGCATTGGGGAACAATAGAGGACAGCGAGAATATGGCCACCTATAATCCAGCTCATCCGTTTGACAAGAAATTTTTTTTCCGTAACGGGTGGTTTTTTTTTTCGGAACAAATCCATCAGAGTGAATCCAGCGATCATCATTCCCGTGGTGATGGATGCTTGTGGATGACCACCCAAGGCTTGCATCGCAACACTGAGTGAATAAATGAACAGTGATTTTAGAGAGGGACGATCGCGCAGAGAAAAATAAGTGGCCAAGACCAAGGGCATCCAAGTCCAGCCGGATAGAAAAGTGGCGTGCTCATAGCGAGCTAACATGGTTCCGGATAGAGAAAAACAAATTCCAGCCCAAAGAGAAGCGGGGCGATGGAGGCGTAGATAGGGACCAAGTTTTATAAATCCAAAAATTCCCAGAGAAAAATGGAAGGCGTAAAATAAGTAGATGCCATAATGAGGAGAAAGGGGTCCGAATAAAATCCAGGTGATGGGATAAAGAAACCCGCTTTGCCAATAGGCATGCATGGGCATACCGCATTGGTAGCTGGAACTCCAAAAAACCAGAGGGTGGCTCCAAGACCAATTTCTATGAAAATCCCAGAAATAGCAGAAATAGGCGACCAACATGTCATTATTAAGGACCGGGCTTCCCTTAATTAAAATCGGAAGCATAGGCAAAAGGCCCAGTACAGCCAAAAGGGGATACAGATAAATACGCCTCAAAAGGCGGTGGTTTGAAGCCATGCCCCATTTTACGTCAATACTAAGGGATAGGGCCAGTTTTGATCATTTTGTCACAGAAATTTATTGGATATTGCCATGAAAATAAGCGACTTTTAAAAATGGTATCGGTTTAACCGTAAAAGCCGGTCTGTTCAAAAGGAATGAAAAATGACGAACATAATCTCCAAACTCTTTAATGGAAAAGATCCCAAAAAAAAAGAAGTGACATTGGACGATGTCACTCCATTACATCCCAATGATTATCCTGCCAAGCATCTCAAAGAAAAGCTGGATGCTCGCCACGATCGAATGCAGGAAACGGAAGAGGGAACTTTAGGATCGGGAATGCCCGAGGGACCTGGTAATTAAAAATTGGGGTTTAAGCGGAACGCCGCCCTTGTGGACGAGACTCCGGGTGTGACTCTGTTCTTCTTCGATTTTGGGGCAATTGTTCCGCAATCAAGTATTCGGGTCGGCGTTTCAAATGATCCAAAATGATGAGAATATATCGCCCCAGAATCCCGAGATATAAAAGAATGAGTCCGCCTAAAAATAAGGTGGAAGCAATTAAATCCGTGTAACCGGGTACATTATGGTTGCTGAAAAATTTAGCAGCGACATTGTAAATACCGTAGCCAAAAGCCAAGGTGGAAATGAAGAATCCAAGGCGCATGGCGAGCTTGAGGGGAAAAGTACTGAAGTTGAAAAAGGCTTGAGACCCCATTTTCATTGACTTTTGGAAGCTGAATCCAGGTTTGCCATGCAGGCGATCGGATAAGTGATAGGGCAAGGAAGCGGTGCGAAATCCCAAATAAGGCAGTATGGCGCGGACCATTAGATTTCGCTCAGGCAAGGAATTGAGTACATCACAAGTGTAGCGACTGATCAGTCTAAAATCCGAGGCCTGCTCTATAATGGGAACATCTGAAAGGGAATTAAAAATTTTATAAAAAGACCGCGAAAAAATATTCTTTACAAATCCCCGTTGATTGCCAGAACGAACCATTTGTACCACGTCAAATCCTTCCAGAGCCTTCGCCAACATAGAAGGAATGGCTTCGGGCGGATGCTGCAAGTCGCAATCCATTGTGACCACAAACTCTCCCCGAGCAGCGCGATATCCGGCACGGATGGCATTTTGATGTCCGGCATTGCGGACAAAGCGAAGGAGTTTGACCGTTGGATCACTTAGAGTCAAGAGATGGATGGCTTCGCTAGTGTTGTCGGAGCTACCATCGTCAACAAAGAGAATTTCCAAGGTAATGTTAGGGCAGTTTTGAGTGATAGCCTTGTGAATGAATTCAATATTTTTTTCTTCGTTGAAGCAGGGCAAAATAATGGAAAGTCTTGGAGTTGTGCTTACGCCTGCGGATCTATCGGCATGCCAATCCTGTTGCGTCATAGCAGAATTTTAGCATAACTCCATGGCAGATGAGAAGTGATAAAAAAACCGGAACCCACAGGTATTCCGGTTTCATAACGGGGAAACAAAGATCATGTAGTCGGCTAAAGCCGCTACTTGATTTCTAGAACGGCAAATCGTCTTCAGCCTGAGGCGGCAGGGACGAAGGTGCACTATATCCGCCACCGCCACCACCACCACCACCCTGGCCGTAGCTCGATGAGCCCCCGGCGGCACGGGGAGTATTCATGGCGGGTTGTTCACGCTGCGAAAAGCTTTCTTCGCCTTCACGTGGGGTGCCGCCGCCCCCGCCGCCTGCGCGTCCGAGCATGACCATATTATCGGCGATGATTTCGGTGCTATAGCGCTTTTGGCCATTCTGATCATCCCAAGAACGGGTTTGCAATTTCCCTTCGATATAGACTTGGGAGCCTTTCTTCAGGTACTTCTCCGCGACCTCGGCGAGACCGCGCCACATGACGATATTGTGCCATTCAGTCTTTTCCACCTTCTGACCGTCTTTGCCGGTATAGCTATCGGTGGTGGCGATGGAGAAGTTGGCGACCTTGGCTCCGGAGGGGATGGCCCGAACTTCCGGATCTTTTCCCAAGTTTCCAATTAGGGTGGCTTTATTCAGAGATCCCATTTTATCCTCTATTCTCCCAAGGATATTGAGTCCATGGGGCACTGTGTTTTAAGTTGAATTTTCCGGCCCTACTCGAGCCCATGAATTACTTTATTTATGCATTCGGTTAGCATAAAAGAGCAACTCAGGACCCCAATGGAGCAGCATGAAGAATAGAAAAAATCAGGTCTTGCTCCCGCTTGATCGGTTGGCAAAAATTTGGCCACGGGATTTAAAGAATGCCCGAATCGGCGCGGTTTTACATCCAGCCTCCGTATCCGAAACCTTGGTACATGCCGCCACAATTTTAAAATCACATGATGGGGATTTGTTTCAGTTGAAAGCCCTGTTCGGGCCTCAACATGGTTATTTGGGGCAGACCCAGGACAATATGATTGAATGGCGCGATTTCAAGCATCCCCTCTGGGGTATCCCGGTGCATAGCTTGTATGGCGAACATCGGGAGCCTTCCCCGGAAATGCTTTCGGGACTGGACATTATCTTGATTGACATGCAAGATGTGGGCGCTCGATATTACACCTTTATTTGGACCTTGTATTTGTGCATGAAGGCTGCGGAAAAAGCCGGCATCCATGTAGTTGTTTTGGAGCGACCCAATCCCATCGATGGCGTGACGGTAGAGGGGCCATTTTTGGATCCGGAATATAAAAGTTTTGTGGGATTGCATCCCATACCTGTCCGGCATGGAAAAACGATTGGTCAGTTGGCCGAGCAGTTCCGCCGCGAAGCTTTTCCCAAATGCGCCCTCACCGTGCTTGACATGGAGGGGTGGGACCCGAAAATGTATTTCGAGGATACGGGCCTACCCTGGGTCTTGCCATCTCCCAATATGCCCACCGTTGATACGGCCGTGGTTTATCCCGGCATGTGTCTTTTAGAGGCCACCAATATGTCGGAAGGGCGCGGGACTACCAAACCTTTTGAATTATTCGGCGCAGGATATATTGTCGATGCGCGTGATTTCACTGACAAATTGAATCGGTTGGGATTGCCGGGAGTCTTTTTTCGCGAGGCTTATTTTCAGCCCACCTTTCATAAGTTTCAAGGCCAGCTTTGCGGAGGCGCGCAATTTCATGTCACGGATCGGGCTTCCTTTTTACCCTATCGTAGCGCGGTGGAAATGATCAATCTCACTCGGCGCGACTATCCGGGGCAATTTCAGTGGAAACCCCCACCCTATGAATATGAGCATAAAAAACTTCCCATCGAAATTTTGATCGGCGGACCCGTCGCAACGGTGTTTCCGTAACATGTCCGATACCCTAGCCGTATTTTTCCTCTGCGCGGGTTATGGACAGCGTCTACGGCCGTTGACGGATCGTATTCCCAAACCCGCCCTCTCTTTCCAAGGCAAAACCGCTTTGGAAATCAATTATCGAATGGTGCAACCTCTGCATCCAAATAGGGTGCTTTGTAATACCCATCATCTTTTCGAAAAGATGGAAAAACCCGCGCGCCGGTTGGGTATGAGCACTCTTTATGAGGCGGATATTTTGGGGACGGGAGGTTGCATCGCCAATGCCCGCCATATCCTGGAAACGACGGATCGATTTTTGGCGCATAACGGCGACCTCATTCACACCATTGATTTAAAGGAACTTTTCGCCAAGCATCGGGCATCGGGACATATCGCGACTTTGGCCGGAGTTTTTCGTCCAATTCATAATACTTTGAGCGTGAATCAGGAGGGAAACCTTTTGGGCGTACATGGATTCGAAAACTTTCAGGCAGGAGAACGGGAAATATCCAGGCTGACCTTTGCGGGAATAGCGATTTATGAAAAAGCGTTTTTGAATTTTGTGAAACCGGGCTGTGAGGATATCAAACCCTATTGGAATTCTGCAATCCGAGCCGGGCATTCTATCGGCATTGTGAATTGTAGTCATGATGCAGTCTGGTTTGATTTCGGAACGCCGCAAGGATTGTGGGAAGCGGCGAAATTCATGATGGAAACCAATAAGGATTTCAGTTTTCACTATGCTCCGGCGATGAGTGAACATAACCCCTACGTTGCCAATGAGGCTGATTTGGATCGATTGCCAGAAGCGCTTCGCAATGTGGTCATCTATGAAGAACCCGCAGCAACAATTTCTGATCATACCAAGGATTTGATTATCGGGCGCGATTTCAGGTGGAGGATTATCCCGTAAATTTTTTGGAAAAGAGGTACCTTTTATTTCTCCACCGGTTCCTCAGAGGCGAATGAATTGAGTTCCCGCAAAAGCCTGGCTTACTACTCCTATGACAGTTTGAAAAACCCCTGGTTATCCGGAGGTGGGGCCTTGCGTGATTTCGAAGTGCTTAAGCGTCAAACCGAGGCTTGGAAAGAAATTGTTATTTGGACGGGAGCTTATCCCGGCTTCGTGGCCGCAAAGCGTGAAGGCATTCAGATTCGCCCTTTAGGGTTTGGGAATTCTTACCTCGTTTCAAGATTGTCCTTTACCCTCTTGGCCAATTTTAGACTTTTGTTCGAGTCGGCGGATGTGATTGGCAATTCTATTTCCGCCTATGCTCCGCTGTTGGCGGGACTTTTTCGGCGGCGCCGTTTTTTTTTGGTGGCGCATCATTATGTCGGTCAGCATTCAAAACAAAAATACTCCTTGGCCGGTTCAGTGGCTTGGTTTTGCGAATGGCTGCTCTTTCGATTCAGCCGACACTTGATAGTCTCAAACGGAAAAGTCGCCGAGCGCGTGCGTAGCATGAATCCACACCTGCGTATACTTCAATCACAAAATGGATTTGATTCTCGTTTGCTTGAGGAGAAGCCCCTGGTTACCGATCCCCCTTTTATTCTATTTCTGGGACGATTTGATATTTACATGAAGGGGTTGGATTTATTGATACCCGCATTCCTTAAACTTCGTAAAGAATTGTCAAAACCACTTAAATTGGTGATCGCGGGAGCGGCCTCGGGGAAAACGTTAACGGCGGTGCAAGGCTTGATTCCAG
>JAYVCH010000359.1:0-12181 GCA_043750055.1 Fibrobacteria bacterium | reverse complement strand
TTGTCGGGTGCGTCCTTAACATCCCAACCCACGGATGGATTGAAGTCGAAGCAATACCAAGCGCAAGGTGAAATATGCATTAGGGAGCCGATTGATGGTTATCCAGGAAGTCCTGGAGAATGTAACACGCTGCCACACGGTCTATTTCGGCTTTGTCCGGTCCCCGTTTGCCGCGTTTCTTTTTCGATCGGGTCTTGAGACTTTGGGCGGCCATCTGGCTTGTGAAACTTTCATCCTCCCGGTGAATGGGCAGTTTGAATTGGGTTTCCAGTTTATGGATAAAGCGGTCCACCGCTTCCGTTTTCGCGCCGGGTACGACCTTGCCGTCGGTACGCAGCGGATAGCCAACCACGATGGCCTCAACTCCTTCGTCCCGAATAATATCTCCAAGGGCTTCCATATAATTTGGACCTTGCTTGCAGTCCAAGGTCATCAAACCCGTTGCCAAGGTTTTTCCAGTATCGGATATGGCAACGCCAATGCGTCGCTCACCGAAATCAAGTCCGAGGATTGTGGTTGTTTTCATCTCGGGTCTTGGCCCAATCCATGAGGATTTTTACTGTGCTAATCGTGGATTCTATACTGACTACGGTTGTCTTTTCATGGAACTCAAAAGTTCCGGAATTTAAATCCAAAATACAAAGAACGGCTTTTTCTCCTTTTAATCCTTTGATTTCCGCCTTGACAATTTCTCCATTGTGAAAAAAGATTTCCCCTTTCTGAGTCTTTGAAGTCACTATTAACTGGCCATTTTTTTTCACCGCGGACAGAAAATGGAGCAGTTCCATCAAGGTAGCGACATGAATTCCCCCTTTGAGAGCCGTTGGTTTAACCGAGAAGCGAATTTTCTCGGGGGATTTTTTGAGAGTGAGGGTAATCGCTTCGACAAGTTCCTGATCGGTCGCATTCGTTTCCAAATAGGTCCTAATGCTATTTTCTGGCGTCGCTGACGCATTGTCACAATGCAAATAAACAACGGGAGTATTGATTAACATGGCATCCGTTTCCATGGCTTCCTCAACCTTGGACTGCAAATCGAAAGCGGCGATGATCAAGTTGGGCTTAAACGCTTTACAGGAAGACAGGAATTTTTCGGAATCATTTTCCAAATTGGCCACATAACCAATTCCGCGTAAATACTCCAGTAGATCAATTTCATCCATCGAAAGATGGGAATGAATTTTTGGCTCAACTCGGAAGAGAACTTGGATTTTGTTTTGTAATCTCCGCTTTACATCGGAAATAGCTTGTCTCGCTCGTTCCTGACTTTCGGCTTTACGTTTTCTGGTTAGAGAAACAGCCAGTAAAAAAAATCCTCCAATGGTTATTCCAGAAAAGAAAAGGAGAATTCCTTTGACTAACTCGGGATTGTAATTCACGGGAGGTCCCGATTCAGAAACCGCGGTCGCCGGTACCCAACCTTCAAGGGTATCGTTGACTCGCACTTTAACCCAGTTATCAGCGATCTTTTCCACAGCCAAGACTTGTCCCTTGCGGGCGAATCCTAAGATGATGGCGGACCTTTTGGTGTTCTCACTGATGGGAACAACCGTAACCTCTACTTGCATCCAAACTGTGGATTTTTCGCTGACTTTACCCTTAGCAGGGACGATCTGAGCCTTTGTGGACACGGCCAAGCACAAACCGAGGCAAAGGGTGAGCCAGAGCCGATTGAATTGGGCTAGTCGTTTCAAGGTCCACATTTCCCCATTTCCAAAAAATAGCATAATCCCCATTCTACCATGAGGGAAAGGCCAGGAACATCGACCGAATTTTATTTAATGGGGGATTCCCCCACCGCAGTGAAAATACCGGGTGGAGGATGGGGGAAATTTTAAATAGCCCTGAGCTTATTTAGCTCCACGCTTGCGTTGATTCTCTTCAAGGAGAATTTTCCGGATACGAATGTTCTTAGGAGTGATTTCCAAAGCCTCATCGTCATTGATGAACTCCAGGTCTTCTTCCAAGGACATTTGACGGTGCGGGGTTAGGGTTGTGGCCTCATCAGAGGAGGTCGTGCGCATATTGGTCAACTGCTTTCCCTTATTGACATTGATCACAAGATCATCGCCTCGAGAATGCTCGCCCACAATCATACCAGGGTAAACTTCTACACCAGCGCCAATAAACATGGTTCCGCGATCTTCCAACTTCCAGAGCGCATACGCAACGGATGCTCCTCTTTCCTTGGCAATCAGAGCACCTGTTGGCCGCTGTTCTATATGGCCCTTCATCGGCTCATAACCCTTGAATATCTGTTGGAATACGGCGTAGCCCTTGCTCAAGGAAAGCAATTTGGAACGGAGACCGATAAGACCACGAGCAGGAAGGTCATATATCAGGCGAACCTGACTGCCTTCAAGTTGCATATCCACCATGTCGCCTTTGCGCTTATTGATTTCATCGATAACAACACCGGAACTGGTTTCTGGCACGTCGATGGTAATGGTTTCAATCGGTTCCATCTCAACACCATCTTCTTCAATGGTGATCACCTTAGGTCGGCCCACGCCAAATTCATAGCCTTCACGACGCATTTTTTCAATCAATACACTCAAGTGAAGCACGCCGCGACCATTGACAATAAAGGCTCCGGCTTCATCAGCCTTGATCACTTTCAAAGCCACATCAGAAACGGCTTCGCGTTCCAGACGTTCTGCCAAATGGTTGGAGGTCAAAAAGCGGCCACCATCCTTGCCACAAAAAGGCGAATCGTTAATGGTGAAACGCATGGAAATAGTGGGAGGATCCACTTTGATACGAGGCAATGCCACCGGGGGATCTTCTCCGGTGAGGGTATCACCTAGAGTAAAGTCGGGAATCCCGCAAAGGGCCACGATTTGGCCGGCAATGGCAGAGTCGATTTCCTTCAGCTTTACGCCTTCGGGAAATAGGATTTTGGAAATACGAACTTTCTTGGCATGACCCTGATCATTCAAGTGGGTCACAGTTTGGTTCACTTTTAAGGAACCTTGACGTAAACGACCCACGGCCATTCTTCCTAGGAATTCTTGGTAATCAAGGCTCGTGATCTGAAGCAGGGGATTGGGCGATTCCCCGATAGTAGGAGGTGGGATTCGATTGATGATTAATTCAAAAAGGGGTAAGAAGTTGGAATCCGGGTCCTTCATCTCGCGGCGACAAGTTCCGTTACGGCCAGCGGCGAAAATATGTCCGAAGTCCAATTGTTCATGACTGGCACCGAGTTCGGCGAACAGGTCAAAAACTTTATCGAGCGCTTTATGCGGTTCGCTTCCTGCGCGGTCGATCTTATTGATTACAACTGCCAAGGTTAATCCCATTTCCAGGGCCTTTTTAGTCACGAATCGAGTCTGCGCCATCGGGCCTTCATAGGCATCGACTATCAAAAGTGCGCCGTCAACGGTGCCCAGCACGCGTTCTACCTGGCCGCCAAAGTCAGCGTGACCGGGAGTATCGACGATATTGATGAGATAGTCTTGAAACATCACGGAGGCATTTTTGGAAAGAATGGTGATGCCGCGTTCTTTTTCCTGGTCATTGGAATCCATGACGCGTTCGGTTAATGCCGAACCTTCTCGGAAAACGCCGCTCTGGCGTAATAGTCCATCAACAAGGGTCGTCTTGCCGTGATCAACGTGGGCGATGATGGCAACGTTTCGAATATGGGAACTTTTCATGGAACAACTCTGTGAATCGCCCAATGGGCGTGGGTGGAGTAAGTAAGTGTTTCTGCCGGCTTACGAGGCTTGGCCCCTCTAGAATTTTGATTCTATAAAAGCCGAGCAAATAAGAACCGAAAATGCCGTTTTTGTCAACTAAACTGGCATTTCTGTGTGGTTTCAACCTTTGGAACTTTGAATTATTGATGTTGGAATGGGCTTCATGGAAGAATTTAGGCTTAAACGCTAGCAAAGATTTGATAAGGGGCTGTGCAAACCCATATTAAACCCCGTTTTTATTGGTCTCTAGCGCAGGGGATCTCCTCCGGCTTGACTATCTTTTCCTCCCATATTTGGGCAACTGAGCCCCCCTTTCCCAAGGAATTGCATGTACTTATCCAAGCTGCGAATTTTCGGATTTAAGTCTTTCGCCAATAAGGTGGAAGTGAACTTCCCTGGTGAAGGCATTACCTCGGTGGTAGGCCCGAACGGTTGCGGCAAATCCAATATCATCGATGCCATCCGATGGGTGTTAGGTGAACAAAGAGCGAAGGTGTTGCGATCAGGAAAGATGGAGGATGTCATCTTTTCGGGAACGGCGGAAAGGCCGCCCCTTAATATGGCAGAAGTTTCCCTACTTATTAATAACGATTCCGGTGTTCTGCCTTCTGAATACACCCAAATCATGATCACCCGTCGGGCCTTTCGAAATGGGGAAACGGAATACCTGATCAACAACACCCCCTGTCGTCTCAAAGACATCCATAACCTGTTCTACGATACCGGAATGGGGGCCGCTTCCTACTCTTTGATTGAAGCAAAAATGATCGACAGCATTCTGTCTGACAAAGCTGAAGAGCGTCGTGTCATGTTTGAAGAGGCTTCGGGAATCAGCAAGTATAAACAGCAGCGTAAAGAAACTTTACGTCAATTGGAACGCACCGCCGTGGACATCGCTCGGGTGGAAGACAATCTGAAGTTCGTGCAACAAAACGTGAATATGTTCGAGCGCCAGGCCAAGAAAGCGGAAAAGTGGAGAGAACTTAAAAAGGCCTATGTGGGCTTGGAATTAAGCTATAACCAAGACGTCTATCAGGAAATGGAAGAAAAATTCCAGACCTTTGCTGAGCAGACCGAAAAGGGGAAAGACCGAATTGGCAGTCTTCAATCCCAAATAACGACGCAAGAATCCTATCTCGAAGAAGGCAAGCTTCTTATTCTAGCAGAAGAGCAGGAGCTGAGTCGTTTAAACCAAGTGGTTGCCGGAACGAACGCGGAAGTGATTCGGGTA
The DNA here is from genome assembly GCA_043750055.1 of Fibrobacteria bacterium. Classification (GTDB taxonomy): domain Bacteria; phylum Fibrobacterota; class Fibrobacteria; order UBA11236; family UBA11236; genus Chersky-265. The sequence goes on along the minus strand of JAYVCH010000359.1, from coordinate 7,249 downwards.
GAAAATGACATGGAACGATCCCGGGATCGGATCAACCATTTGTCGGAATCGTTGCGACGCTTGGACAGCGAAAACGAAAATGCATCTCGGCGTATGGGTGAGATGAACCTGGAAAAACGCAAGGACCAAGAAGAAATCGCGCGACTAGAAGTTGAAAAAGTTTATTTGGCGGGACTGACCGAAGGCCATGCCGAAGAAAAAGTTCGGTTGCATGCCAGCTACTCCGAAAAACGCCGCAGGGCGGATGAATTAGCGGAAGAGCGTTTGCAGGCGCTGGAACAATTGTCTGCACTTAGGAATAAAGTAGGATCGGCCAATACCCAATTACAGCATCTCAAAGAAGATGAAGTGGAATTGGGCGATGCCCTGCAAGAAACCTCTGAGAAGCTCCGGTCTTTTTCTGAGGAAAAAAACAGTCTCGATGTGGATGTCCGGAATCTAGAAGCCATGGTAACCGAACTGGGTGGCAAACTCGGTACCACATCCATTCGTCTTGTCGAGACTGCGCAAGAATTGCAACTCTTACGCGGCGAAGATCGTGAGAGTCATTCTGAAAAGGTGGCTTTGGAAACTCGACTTGCCATGCTTAAGGGATTGCAAGAAAGCATGGAAGGTGTGGATGGTGGCGTCCAGTTCCTTTTGGAAAAAGCCAAAGACCGAATTAAGACTTTACTTGCCGACGCGGTTAAGGTTCCGGAAGATGCGGTTGTGGTTGCGGAAAAATGTTTAGGTCGATATTTGCAAGCCTTGGTGGTTGAAAATGCAAAGACGGGTCAAGACCTACTCGCTGAATTGCGTCGGTCTGAAAAAGGCGAAGCCTTACTCTTTGCAGAGGGAGGAAACTTTACTCGGCCACGTCCAGATTTGTCTTCGGTCAAGGGTTTTCAAGGATGGATGATTGACAAAGTTGCAGGCGGGCCTGGAATTCGATCTTTACTGGAATTGGCTTTAGGTCATTATGCCTTAGTTGAAAATCTGGAAATAGCTTGGGAGATGCTTCCCAGGTTGTCTGGCCTCGATATTTGGCTCGTGGCGCCTTCGGGCGAAATGACCCATTCCTCGGGATTAATTCTGGGTGGCGCGCAGAAAAATCAACAGACCGGATTGCTACAGAGAAAACTTCTGCTTGAGCAAACGGAGGCTCGGCTTGAAATAGTGATTGGAATTGGCAGGGATTTATCCGCGCGGATACAAGGTCTTGAAGGGGAGAGGAAGACCCTGGAGTCGCTTCAATCCACCGTGGGTCAAGATCAAAAGCAAACCGAACGGAAATGGCAAGAGCAGAAATCCAAGTTGAATTATCTCGGAACCTCGTTGGAGGCGATGGATAAAACCAAATCTCAGACGCGCATTAAATTAGAAGCCGTCCAGGAACAGTTGGAAGAATTCAGCCGCAGCCAAACGGATTTATTGGAACGCCTGGAGGCAGGGGAAGAATCTCGTCGCGTTCTGGAAAACCAATTTCATCAAAGCTTGGAAGCGGTTCATAAGGCCGAAGGGGAAAAGGCCCGCTTTGAGGAAGCGATGCGGGATTTGGACAAGAATCGATCCCAAAATGAGGCCAAAATTAAAGCGTTGTTGCTGCGACTCGAATATTTGGATCGCTCAGAAAAAGAGCAAGGCGATTTGATTTTCAAAAACGAAGGTCAAAAGGTGGAATGGACCACTTTGATTGATCAACTTAAGGAGCGGATGCTAAGTCTAGCAGACCAAATCCAGGTTTTACATGAGCTGATGTCGGGTGAAGAAAAACAACGCGATGCAGCAAAAGCCATATACGACGCCAAGGTTGGACGTTTGGATGAACTGCGTATTTTCATTCGCAACTTCAACGATGAGCTTAGAACCGTGACCCAATCCAGCCATGAAGCCTCTCTGAAAATGGAACAGGCAAGGGCAGTGAAGACCAATATCCGCGAACGCATGTTCGAACTCCATGAGGTGGACTTGTCCCAAGCGACTAAACCAGGAACCGATGAGCCCATCTTCGAGAGAGTTTCCTACAATGCCGATAAGGCTTTGGAAGAAATTGCCTCTTATAAAGACAAGCTTAAAAATCTGGGAAATATTAATCCCGGTGCTTTGGATGATTATGAAGCGGAAAAAGCGCGTTTGGATGAAGTCAACAAGCAATTCCAGGATTTGGAAAAGGCGCGCCTCGGTTTGGAAAAGGCCATAAAAAAATTGGACAAGGTGGCTCGGGAACAATTCTTGGAAACGTTCTCCGTAGTTCAGAAAAATTTTCAGGAAGTCTTCTCCAGTTTGTTCGAAGGCGGCGAAGCTCAATTAGCCTTGGAAGAAAATGTCGACCCACTTGATGCCAAAATTGAAATCAATGCCCGACCCACTGGGAAAAAAATGCGCGGCGTGTCCCTACTTTCCGGCGGGGAACGCGCTTTGACGGCCATCTCCCTGCTCTTCGCCCTTTACTTGGTCCGCCCTTCTCCCTACTGTATCATGGACGAAGTTGACGGCCCGCTGGACGATGCCAACATCGGCCGCTTCGTAAATTTGTTGCGTCGCTTTGCGCATCAGACCCAGTTCATCGTGGTCACCCATAACAAGCGTACCATGGCCGCTTCCGACATGCTTTATGGAGTCACTCAAGAAATCAAGGGCATTTCCAAATTGGTCAGCGTGCAACTCGACGAGGCAAGTCGGATTGCCGCTTGATGCTCTGGCCGGATCGTCGGTGAAGCTTTTCGTTCGCCGGTTCATCCATTTCCTGACACGCCCCCATCCCACCGAGCGGCGCAGAAACATTTGGTTTCAAGTTGAAGCCAAGGCCGAACGGTCCTCCAATGTCATTCGTTTCGTCTATGTATTGGTCTGGGTTCTTTCTACCGCCGGACATGCACCCGGAAATCCGTTTTGGTCCAATGTGGCTAATTTAGGTGGAGGTGGAATATGGTTGATTTGGTGCATGGCTTATCAAACCTATCTACTCAACAAACCCTATCGACAATGGTTCAAATACATGTCCACTTCAGTCGATATGTTGGTTATCACCGGCATGTTATTTACTTATCAATTTACGGCGGGGTATGCTTACGCTTTAAAGGTTCCCACATTTTATAATTATTTTTGTTGCCTCGGTTTGGCAGCACTTCGGTATCGCTTACACCTGGCTGTGTATTCTGGCGTTGTAGCTTTGGTCTGTTATTTGTCTTTGGTGGTTTATTTTTTCCTGAAATATGATATTCAATTCGGGACCGGCGTTGAACATGCGACCAGTGCAAAAATTAATAGTGCATATATCGGTTTTAATGTTTTATATCTCATCATTTTCACCTTCCTCATTTATTTTTTGGTTTACAATGTCAAGCGCCTTGTCAACGTGCGCGTTCGCGAAGGAGAGTCGGCATTAAAAGCCAAGGAACGGGCCGCTATAGCAGCCAATGTCGCTCATGAAATCAAAAATCCCTTGGAAGGAATTTATGGCGCGGCGCAAATATTAAAGGAAGAGGGCAAGGGAAATCCAAAGTTCATAGAAATGATTTTAAAGGATTCCGTTCGACTCAATGGCGTAGTACAGCAGTTTCTCCAGTTCTCTCGTCCTTTTCAAACTCGCATGGTTGCGCTAAATGCCATTGAAGTGGTACGTGATTTCTGTCGCGAACAAGCTTCCCTTTTTGGGGAAGAGACGATACGGTTCCAATCCGAAGTCGAGTCTTTGATAGTCAAAGCGGATTCCGAAGGGTTGCAACAAATTTTGTTGAATCTTTTTCAGAATGCCAGACGTTTCCAAACGCAGAATAAGCCCGTGGACATTCGTGTCCTGGCCCGCGATGAACAGGCGGAAATTTGTATTGAGGATGATGGAGAGGGCGTTCCGGTCGAGATTCAAGATAAGGTTTTCGACCCCTTTTTTACGACTTCCTCCAAAGGAACCGGACTTGGTTTAGCCATTTCACGCAAAATCGCCAGGGAAATGAGCGGTGATTTGTATTTTGAACCCAAAGCCCCCGGTGCCCGATTCGTTTTGGTTTTGAAATTCGATGACTCTGGAGAAATAATATCGTGAACTCGACTGTTAATCCCCGTCTTTCAGAAAACGCCCGAGGCCGAATCCTCATAGTGGATGACGAAGAAAATATCCGTGAGATTTTAAAAGCAACGTTGGAGCCTTTTGCTCTGGCTTTGTTCGAGGCCGGATCCGCTGAAGAGGCAATGAATTTTGTCCGGGAAGAAAATTTGGACATTGTGATCTGCGATATTCAAATGCCCGGTATGAATGGCTTGGAATTCCTGAGTAAAGTCAAAAGTGAGCAGACTTCAGTAAAATTTTTGATGATCACGGCCCATGGAACTTTAGACACCGCAGTACAGGCGCTTCGCTTCGGGGCCTCCGATTTTCTAACCAAGCCTTTCGAAAATGAAGAAGTGCGAATCATTGTACGTCGGCTTTTAAAAGAAAAACTGGGTACCTCCGATCCAGGTCCAGCCTTGGCTATCAACCCCACCAAAGGAATAATAGCAGGCATCGTAGGTCAAAGTCCTCTATTTACGGCCTGCCTGGATAAGGCAAGGAAGGCCGCCGTTGCGGATACGACGGTATTGATATCAGGAGAGAGTGGAACGGGTAAGGAGGTGCTAGCGCGTGCCATCCATACTCTTAGCAAGCGAGTTGATAAGCCACTCATCGCCGTCAATTGCGGGGCCATTCCGGAAAATTTGCTCGAAAGTGAATTATTCGGACATGAAAAAGGCGCATTCACCGGTGCCATCGCTTCTAAACCTGGTAAGTTTACTTTGGCGGATGGCGGAACAATTTTCCTCGACGAAATTGGTGAAATGCCAATGCTCATGCAAGTGAAGCTGTTGCGAGTCATTCAAGAACGCACGGTGGAACCGGTAGGCTCCACTCGAACGCAAAAGGTGGACTTTCGCCTTATTGCCGCGACCAATCGAAATCTAAAAGACGAAATCAAAGCGGGCAGATTTAGAGAAGATCTTTTTTATCGCCTCAATATTATTCCCATCGAATTACCTCCCTTACGCGATCGAGAAGGCGACGTACTGCTTCTCGCTCATAATTTTCTGAACTATTACAATGAGCGTTATGGATGTCATTATTCTTTGACCTCTGAAAACGAAAAACAAATCCGTGCTTATCGTTGGCCGGGTAACGTGCGTGAACTGGCGAATGTCATTGAGCGAGGGGTAGTGTTGGCTTCAGGGGATGGGTTAGCCTTGCAATTTGAACAAGGCTCCGTTCCCCCGGAACAAAAATCGAATTCTGGCATCAAAGAAAAAAAACAAGCCGTTGAACGAGAAGAGATTCTGAGAGTTTTGGAACAGAACCGGTGGAATAAAACGGCCACCGCGGAGAGTTTGGGCATCAGCCGAAGATCTTTGCTGTACAAGATTAAGGAATTCGCAATCGCCTGAGGCTATACTTCTTCCGTATCTTCCAGACACATTTTTTGGGCTATGTGTTCACAACCAATCGCTTCCCGGGAATCGGTGAGTTCTTCCTTGAGTAGAATGATTTTTGCTTGGAACTTAGCCAATCGTTTGGTGATGGCTACTCGGGATATGCCACAGACTTCGGCGATTTCTTCATGAGTCAGCCCCACTTCAAAGCGAAGGAAAACGACTTGGCGATTGACCGCTTCCATGTTTTCCATCAGGCGGTGAAGGAGTCTAATGGCAGGTTTATCAGCACAATCAACCTGTTGAGGACTACGGCTCAAGTCTTCGCCATAATTGTTAAGCAATTCGGTTTGACGCTTCTTCCAACGCAAATGATCTAAACTATGGTTTACAGCAACACGATAAAGCCAGGTGGAAGGTTGGGCATTCCCTTGAAAGCCGCCATAACTGGCATGAACTTTTACGAATACCTCTTGCGCCAAATCATCTGCTTCTTCGCGGTTTTTAGTATATCGATAACAAATTCGATGGACGAGAGGCAGATACCTCTCGTACAGTTTGGCGAAGTCTTGTTCGATGGTTGTGGAGGTCTTGTTTTCAGTCTGGTTCAATAGCGTTGTATTCATCATGAACAGAGGATAAAGCAACGGATGTGCCAACCCAAAAAATGCTGTTTTCAAGTAAAAAAAGGCAATTTAAGTCCTAGCTTGGGCTTCAGTGCGCAAGGTTCTGCGCAGGTAGCGCAAGGGCTGCTGCGCAAAATTATTCTGGTTGCAATTGTCCTCAGTGGTTTTTCCTGTTCCGTTCCCATTCGAGAGGGAGAACTCGCTCAAAGTAGGGCCGATGCCGTCCTCCCCTCAGGCCGAAGTGTTTTCATTTTCGATTTTGCCAAATCTCGTTATCAAAAATGGCTCCTGCCTGATGGAAGTCCGACGAATTCTTGTAGGCTTCTGGATACCATACATGGAAATTGGGCAGCCCCGTCCAATTGGTTTGCCTTGGCCTCCCCCTTAAAACCGTTCCTTCCTATGCAGGCTATTTGGGGCCCTAATGGAGATTTTTTTCTTCTGGACCGGGCCGGAAGCCGCCTTGCGCTTTACGATTCCAATGCACAATACTTATCCGGTTTTTCTTTGCCTGCCGAGATCAAAACAAGAAACTTACCGTCTTTTGAAGTGTTCTGGACTCGAGATGGATTGTTTTCCTTTGTGGACCTGGGCCAAGGCAAGGTTTGGCAATATGCTGAAGTCCGATTAGCAGGAGGACTGGGGGATTGGCAACTCAGAAATACCGTCCGTCTCTCCTTAGGATTTTTGTCCTGTGTATGGGAACCTTATTTCCGTCAGCCTAGTTGTCTAGATAAAAAAGGACAATGGACCGCCTTCGATTCCTATTTCAATCCCGCTGGAAATAAAATGAAAGCTTCTTCAGTGGATGGAATCGAACCCGGTGTCGCTACAGAAAATAACGCGTGGAATCTCATCATTCATGGAAACCACCAATGCGTGTCTCAATCCCCCATGATTTATTTAAAGGAGTCAGGACTCTTTGCTCCCATCAATCCAAACTCCAAAACCCTGCCAGAGACTGGCAAAAAACCTTCACAACTTTGAAAAGTCACATACCAATTCCAAGTTTCATATTTGCCTTGGGAATGTTGATTCCTGGTCAGATTTCGTCGCTGGCGCAATCCCTTCAACCGGGCGAACAGAAAAAGTTTCAGCCCTCGGTAGCCGTTTCGGAACCCGGATGGTTACGAACTCGTGAGTGTTTTTCCGGTCTCCCCATTGCCAGCGTTGACTCTGGCGCCATTCCACTCCTTCCAAAGCTGGACTCAAGTTCCCCATGGATCGATGACCATACCTTGCGTCCC
>JAYVCH010000358.1:0-3466 GCA_043750055.1 Fibrobacteria bacterium | reverse complement strand
TATTTTCCGGCGCAGTGCTTCGGCTTTTTCCTGATATTCTGCCAAGCGAAGTAAAATTGTATCTAGAATCCCACCGGCTTCACCCGCGGCGATCATCTGGCAATACAGTTCGGAAAAAATTTTCCGATGTTTGGCCAAAGAATCGGCTAGCGTTCCCCCGCCTTGAATATCCTGTGCCACTTGCATAATGGCTCGTTTCAATACTTCATGTTCGGTTTGTTCTTGTAAAATATCCAAGCATTGAATCAGTGGGAGGCCCGCTGAAGACATCGCCGAAAATTGTCGGGTAAAACGGGCCATCACGTTGAGAGGAACCCCTCCCGACATGTTGAATTTCCAATCCAGCGGCTTGCGTTTAATTAAGCTGGCCCGAACTCTTTTTTTGCGCAAGAGGATTTCAACATCGCTTTTATTGGACGCTTCAATTTCCCCCGACACTTCCTTGCCAGAGGTTGTTCTACCCTTGTATTGCCATTTAGACATGTTCGCTCCGAACTCTCTTAATTAGGATTTGCCTGTTTTTACGAACGGAAATTTGCAGCCAGCAATCGTTCAAAATGTTCGTGATCATTGGAATGAGCCAAAGCATCGGTGCGTTCCACTTTTCGGGTTTGTACCAATTCCACCAGTTTCGCATTCATAGTATTCATACCAAATTTGGTTCCTGATTCAATCGCGCTTTGAATCTGATGGATTTTATCGTCGCGGATCATGGAACGAATTCCCGTCGTCATGGTCATAACCTCATACGCTATGATTCGTCCACCCCCAATTTTAGGAAGCAAGGTCTGACTTATGACACCTTGCAAAACAAAGGACAATTGGGTCCTAATTTGCGACTTTTCACCTGCGGGAAAAGCATCGACAATTCGATTAATGGTTTGCGCCGCGGAATTAGTATGCAGAGTCGCAAGGGTCAAATGGCCCGTTTCCGCGATACTGAGGGCCGCGGCCATTGTCTCGGTATCGCGCATTTCTCCAATCAAGACGACATCTGGATCTTGACGCAATGCGACACGCAATGCCGATGCAAATGTGTCCGTATCGGCGCGAACCTCTCTTTGATTTACGATACACCGTTTATGCTTGTGGACAAACTCGATGGGATCTTCTACGGTCAGAATATGCCCTTCCAGTTCAGAATTCAATTTATCAACCATGGCCGCTAGAGTTGTGGACTTTCCCGAACCAGTTGGTCCGGTAACTAAAATCAAGCCTGAGGGCCTGTCAACCAGATCTCCAAAAATCTTGGGCAATCCAAGTTGTTCCAAACTTTGGATTTCAAAAGGGATGAATCGGATAGCTAAGGCAACGCATCCCCTTTGTAAAAAAGCGTTGGCACGAAAGCGAGCTAAATTGGCAACGCCAAAAGAGAAATCATATTCCTTCTTCTGCTCAAATCCTTTCCGTTGGCTTTCATTCATAATTCCATAGGTCAATCGCAGACAATCTTCCGGTACAAGGCTATCGTGCATCATGGATCGAAGCACTCCATGTACACGAAATAGAGGAGGCCTACCGACGGTAATGTGGAGATCCGAGGCTCCCAACTCAACCATCTTTGTCAATAATTCTTGGATACTTATCATGTCTGCGAACCCTCACTCCAAAATAGATAATATCATATTTTCGTGGATTTTATGACCTCTTGCGCCGTGGTAATTCCCTCTTTCAAGATGACGAGGGCTGCCATACGTAAATTGAGCACACCTTCGGAAACGGAGACCTTTTCTATTTCATCCGGTGTCGCGCGATCGACAATCAATTTTCGAATGGCATCGGAAATAGGCATGACCTGATGAATGGCAATACGACCCTTATAGCCAGAATTTGAACACATGGCACAGCCTGTGCCCTTATAGAAAGTCAAACTTTTTGATTCTGCTTCGCTGATTTCCAACAACCGGTACGCTTCGTTATCAAGCTTATCTTCGACCTTGCAGTTTTTACAAATTTTTCGAACCAGACGTTGCGCGATCACTAGACGAACCGATGTTGCGATCAGAAACGGTTCAATTCCCATATCTGCAAGTCGAGTAATAGTGCTTGGAGCATCATTGGTGTGCAGGGTGCTTAACACCAAATGGCCGGTTAAAGCCGCTTTTGTGGCTATCTGTGCCGTTTCCAAATCGCGTACCTCGCCCACCATAATGACATCTGGATCTTGTCTTAAAAAGGATTTGAGCGCTGCGGCGAAGGTGAGGCCTATCTCGGTATTGACATTGACCTGGTTTATTCCTTCCAAGTTGTATTCCACGGGATCTTCGGCGGTCATGATATTTGTATCCGCGGTGTTGATGCTGGACAAGGCGGAATACAGTGTTGTCGATTTTCCAGAACCCGTGGGTCCAGTGACCAATATCATTCCAAAGGGGGAATTTAAGGCCTCGGCAAAATCCTGAAGGGATTTGGGAGAAAATCCCATTTTACTCATATCTAAATTCAGATTTTCTTGGTCAAGAATACGCATGACCACTTTTTCGCCCCAAATAGTGGGCAAAACACTGACGCGAAGATCGATCTTTTTATGACCAATGTTCATTTTGATGCGCCCATCTTGCGGCAGCCTACGTTCGGCTATATCCAAGTTGGCCATAATTTTTAATCGAGACACTATCGCGCCGCGAAGTTTATAAGGCAAGGTAGTCTGTTCAATTAAAGTTCCATCTAATCGATACCGAACGCGCATAGACTTTTCATAGGACTCAACATGGATATCCGATGCCTTTAGCTTCACCGCATCGGTTAACACTTTGTTGACGAGGCGAACCAGAGGCACTTCCATCACATTGTAATCGGAACCGCCCTCATCGATAGGATTTGTGGGGACAATTTCCAGGTTACTTTCCTCCACGTCCTGGAGTAAGCCTTCCATCACCACATTATTCACCGAGGTGAGATAATACTTTTCAATAGCCTTTTTAATTTGGGATTCCGGAGCCATCCAAATCCGAACATTACACCCGGTAAGGAATTTGATTGCATCGACGACAAATACGTTTTTAGGATCGCTTATCACGATATGGATAATCCGGTCTTCCTTTTGGACAGGGATGACGCCATATTTTGTCGCCATTTCTTCCGGTACCAACGCGATGATATTGGAAGGCACATCCATTTCGTTGAGGTTTACAACCTGAGTATTGATCTGCGCCGCCAATTGCCAAACAATATCATCAACGGATTCGATGGCTCCCACGCCCACCAGATTCTCTCCTAAGCTTCCCCCTTTTTCGGTTTGAATTTTGAGGGCTGCAGCCAATTGGTCCGGAGAAACTATCCCATCCCGGAGGAGGATTTCTCCCAATTTTTCAGTCAATGCGGTTCATGCCTTTCTTTGGATTTTTAGGCCCCAGCCAAAACGTCATAATTCAGTGTTTTTTGTGTATATTGTAAGACACATCCAGCCAATAATCCACATTAGGACCAAAATCTCTTGCCGAAATTGATCGTTTATTTAATCCGA
>JAYVCH010000357.1:0-3237 GCA_043750055.1 Fibrobacteria bacterium | reverse complement strand
TACTCTTGGCTTTTTCTGGCTACTTTTTGGCCAAATTTGCGCTTCGATTTTTTCAGTTGGAGACTTCCGTAGGCTGAAATTAGGAAAACCATTTTCCTTGATGGTTATTTTAACGGCCTTGATTTTCTAAGAGACCCACATAGCGATCTCGCAAGGTGGCGCGGTGCTCACTTGACCTGATTTTATTAAGGGCGGATTTACGAATCTGGCGGACGCGCTCGGAGGACAGTCCCAAAATTTGACCCACCTCTTTGAGGTTGAGTTGACATTCGGTTTCAAATCCGAAGGTTCGCTTCAAAACGATTTGTTCATTTTCAGTCAAGCCCGAAAGCGCCTGGCCGGTTACTTTCTTATCCCTCGCGACTTCTGTAGCCAGAGCGGGATCTACTGCTCTTTTATCCGCAAGGAAATCTGACCATGAACGATCAGTGCCGGCGTCTGCATGCAAGGAGACGCAGCCCATGCTTAATTGTTTGATCAAACGCAAATCCTCTTCGGCCGGCTTACCCTGTCGCTCCAATTGTTGTGCTTTTCGCAAACGGAAGTACTGATTGGAGGGCAGACGAATCATAAATCCCCTCTCATTCAGTGCTTTAGTGATATGGGAACGAATCCACCAAACCGCATAGGATATGAACTTGACCCCACGAGAGGGATCAAAAGATTCCACCGCTTGAATAAGGCCAAGTGATCCTTCGCTGATGAGGTCCGATAAGGGCATTGGGCAAGAACGATACTCAAGCGCCACCTTCACTACAAACCGCATATTCGAGGTAATGAGTTTTTGCCTTGCGATTTGGCTGCCTTTTCGATAAAGCAGGAATAGCGCCTTTTCATCCCAATTTCGGGGGGGTGTTGAATGCTTGATATCATCTAGATAGCGCTGAAGACTGATATCAAGGTCCATATTGTGTTTAAAGAGGCAATTTAAATGCCAAGTCTTTTTTTCAGAAATTCTATCGATTTTGAGTTAGAAAGAGAAGGTGATAAAAAGGTTGAACAGAAAATTAACCCCAAATGGGGAGACTTTAACACCAAAACGTTAAAACCAGGTTTCTGATTGGGCGAGCCCGAATGCTAACTTTCTACCCGACAAACGGGGTAAAAAATGAAAACGATGAGAATCTTGTCCTGGAATGTAAATGGGTTTCGGGCTGTGTATAAAAAAGGATTCATGGATTGGATGCACACGGAGAATCCGGATATCCTCTGTCTTCAAGAAACTAAGGCGGAAGAAATCCAAATCCAGCAAGAGCTCCTGGATGTGAAGGGCTACCATTGGACTTTTTGTTCCGCGCAAAGAAAAGGATATTCGGGTGTGGCGCTTTTCTCCAAGGAGAAACCCATTTCTGTTGTGAAGGGATTTGGAATGGATGTGTTTGATACTGAAGGCCGCACCATTGTTGCAGAGTTTCCAAGCTTTACTCTTTGCAACGTTTATTTTCCGAATGGAGGATCGGGACCCGAACGTTTGAAATATAAAATGGATTTTTACGAACATTTTCAGGTCTTTACATCGGGACTACTGAAGCAAGGAAAAAGTGTTATTGTATGCGGTGATGTGAATACGGCGCATCGAGAGATAGACCTTGCGAGACCCAAAGAAAACTCCAAGGTTTCCGGATTTCTACCGCAAGAACGGGCTTGGGTCGATGCGTTTCTGGCGAGTGGATTTATAGATACCTTTCGACACTTTAATGACAAGCCTGACCAGTATTCCTGGTGGGATATGAAAACAGGTGCAAGGTCTAGGAATGTCGGTTGGAGGATTGATTATTTTATGGCGAGTCAGGACTTAAAACCTTTCCTTAAGGAAGCAAAAATTCTGACGGAAGTGATGGGTTCGGACCATTGTCCGGTAGAAATGAGCTTGACGGTTCCATAACCTTCGATGATTCCGATCAGTGTCAGCGTTTTTTACAAATTTCCCCCAAAGAGCGGCCAGGTTTGATAAGAGTAAATTTTTAGGTCCCAGAAAGGCGAACCACTTTACAACCTTTTCCGCGAGTTGCGCGATTTCCATTTATATTTTTCGCGCTTAGGGATGGAGGACATTGACGATGGAAGCTCTTTCTGAAACCAAGAGTTGGGAGCGAATCCAACAACTTGAAACTGCCTTTCAAGACGATCCTACTGACGAATTTCATGTGCTTGAGTTAGGGCGCTCCTATGTGGCCAGCAACCGATTTTCCGAAGCGGTGGTGGTATTGGAAAGGCTAAAATCCCTGAATCCCAATTCCGTTGAATTATATCCGCTGCTTGGACTCTCCTACTTGAATTGTGACCGTGCGCATGAAGCTATTGATCAATTTAAAATGGCGATGCTGCATAAACCCGAAGCCAGCAATTTACTCTGGTGTATGGGAGAAGCCTTGTTTAAAGCCGAACGGTATCTCCAAGCCGTCGAATACTTTAAACGCTCAGCCGAATTAGAAAGGGGAAATTTGTTACCCTTACGAAAAATGGCCCAAGCCTTCTTCGATATGGGGAAAATGGAATTGGCGATTGAAATCCTGAATGAAGCTATAAAGTACGATGGGTCTGTCTCTGAACTATGGAGTAGCTTGGGCTGGGCCTATCTTCATATAGCCGAATATACACTCGCCATTGGGCCTTTAAAAAAATCACTCGAACTGAATCAAAATAATATTCAATGCGTTAAAAGCTTGGCTTTGTCCCTATTTGCATTGGGCCGTAAAGATTCAAGTCTCGAATATTATCAACTTGCCCTCGCACTCGATCCGCAAGATGCAGAGGCTTTATTTGGTTTAGGAATACTTTATGTTTCCTCTGGGAATTTGAAATGTGCGCATCGCCAGTACGAGGCTTTAGTAGCGTCAAAGTCTCACCTCGCCGAAGATTTATATGCCAAGATTCTGGAAAGAAACGAAATATTAATGGCCTAAGGCCTTAGTTATTTATTTTCGAATATTCCTCGAGCGTTTAGTTTACCTTGACAATTGTCGTTTAAACGACTAAATTTAAACATGTAGTTGCTTAGGTAACCGATTAATCCCCATCCACTTTTATTATGGAGTACACCATGATTAGAATCGAAAAAAAAACCCTAGCAGGATATGCATTCTTTGCTGTTTTAATAGGGTCTACAAACTTTGCCAAGGCTGCTGAATATCAAATCGATTCCTCGCATAGTGAGATAGGTTTTAAAGTCAAACATTTGGGAATAAGTACAGTGTCGGGAAGTTTTGGGACATTCAATGGAAGCTTTTCCGTAGA
>JAYVCH010000356.1:0-22003 GCA_043750055.1 Fibrobacteria bacterium | reverse complement strand
CTTCCGGGCCGCGCGAGTCGCGGCCCTTTTCATTTCTGATCGCCCCCTTTTCCAATTCTTTTCCGCGCTTTTTCGCGGAGGCCACTGAAATACCGGATGCTTGATGGACAAACCCTGGTTTAATCGCTGGTTTGGAGAAGCCTACAAAAGGCTTTATCCTCATCGCGATTTCAAAGAGGCTGAACTGCAAGTCGCCTTCGTATTGCGCGAGTTACCCGTAACATTCAAGTGGCGTATCCTGGATGTTGGCTGTGGACAGGGTCGACATCTTAAAATTTTACGTGATCTCGGTTATCTCTCTAGCTTCGGCCTTGATCTCAGCATACCACTTTTGCGTGATGCAAGGTCGGCAAGCCAACAGGTGATTCAAGGGGATATGCGGCATCTTCCTTTCCCTTCGAACAGTTTCGATTGGGTAAACTCCTTTTTTACGTCCTTCGGGTACTTTGCTACTTTTGCAGAAGACGTGGAAGCCTTGTCGCAATTTGTATCCGTTCTAAAACCGGGCGGTTGGCTTTTTCTGGATCTCATCAATAAAGATCATTTGTTGTCACAGTTGGTTTCGGAAGACACCTGTGTTAAAAATCAGGTCACCGTCACTCAACGCCGACGCTTGGAATTGTCTTCTCAAACAGTCGGTGCTGGTCCCCAGACCGAAACGGTTGTGGTTAAGGAAATTGAAATTCAAAAGCCCGGATCTGAAATTGAAAAATTCGAGGAACGTGTTCGCCTCTATAGTCAGGAGGATATGTCTGCGTTAGCGAACCAATTTTCGCTGCGCATTGTCAAAACTTTTGGGGACGAAAAAGGAATGCCATTCCATAAATCCCTATCACCCCGCATGGCATTGCTCTTTCAAAAGGGAGAGTAGGAATTTATGCAAATTGTTCTCAAAGGGAGTCTGCCCTCCGGGGAAATCGCGCAAAAATTATTATTCTCATCCTCCGATCCGATTGGCAAATCGGGTATTGCGGACTGGGAGCATACTGCCGCAGCGGTGTTCCCCGGTGGCTCCTTCCATTCCGACTTGACTGTCGCACGGCGACTGGCCTATTTAGATGGCCGCCCGTCTAAGTTGGTTGGGCAGGAACTATTACGTCGGGAAAATTCCTTTTCTCCGCTCACCTCAGAACAAAGAATAAATCTGGAGGCGGCTGGTTCTGATAGAGCGGTGTATTTAATAACGGGACAACAACCGGGCCTTTTTGGCGGACCCATGCTTTGGTATTTCAAAGCCCTGACGGCGGTCACTTTGGCTCGTCAGTGGACAGCAAAGCTTTCGCGCCCAGTTATTCCCATTTTTTGGGTAGCCGGTGATGATTCGGATTTGCAGGAATGCAATCATGTTGATCTACTGGACGCTCGCGCCAAAGAGGTAGTCGGATCGTTGGCCTTGCCCTTTCCCAATTCTAACCGACCCATTCCCGTGGGTGAACGTCAAGTGGATCCGGATGCGCTCGCGGCACTTTTGGCGAGGCTTAGTCCCATTTGGAACTCAGATACCGTTGATACATTGCGCCGTTGTTATCCTGTTCCCAGTACCTTGTCCTCCGGATTTTTGCGCCTGGCCCAGTTGTTATTGGGTAAGGAGGGTATCCTGTTTATTGATGGGTATTCAAAACATGTGCGGGAATTGTCTCGGCCTATATTAGAACAAGCCATTGAACACTTTGATGGATATCATGAGGCGCTGACCAAAGGAACTAACACTACCGAAGCCGCTGGGATTAAAACTCAGGTTGGATTAAGACCGGGATTGATCCATGCCTTTGCGTTAATTCAAGGAGAACGTCATCGACTCTACGCAGAACATGCCTCCGACGGTTCACTCCGAGTTTATACCCAGGAATCGCCCAGTCACAATCTCTATCCGACTTTGTCCGATTTAGAATTAACTCACGATGTCTTTACCCGACCGCTGGTTGTCGACGCCGCGCTACCCGTGCTGGGCCATATCTTAGGGCCTGCTGAACTTCGCTACTTTTCTCAAATGTCCAGCTTGTTTATCGAGGTCACCGGAGATATGCCGCTTCTGCAGCCGCGCATGAGCGCGATTGTGGCTCCGCAGGAAGCTTGGGATGATTTTAATAAAAACGGTTTAGATTTACCCGAAGTGGTGAGAATGAAAGCTAGCGGTTTGCGATCTTGGTTACAAGAAAAACAATGGCGTTCGCATCCCATCGCTTCAATGCTTTCCTCGTCTCAAGGTGAACGGTGGGTGGAAGAATTGCGCCATCTGCATGGCTCACATTTTAACGATCGGGGTTCATTGGACCGATTTGAAAAGAGCGTGGGACATGCTTGGATGCGATACCTCCGGAGTCTCGAACGCGCGTCCTTCGACGAGAGGGCTACAGATTACCAGTCTCTTTTTGCGCACTTGCAATGGTTAGGTGGAGGTCAAGGCCAGGATCGCCATTTAAATTATCCATCCTTATTCAATGTTCTGGGGAAAGAAGGTTTTGCCGCCCTTCGCGCTGCACTTTCGCCGACCAATACGGAACAGCAATTTTTGTTTTTCTCCCGTTCTGACAAATAAATCCAGGAGTAAGCCATGCCCTTTGAGTCTGTTGATTTCATGGCGATCGGGGCCCATCCCGACGATGTCGAATTGGGTTGCGGCGGAACCTTGTTACGCCTGTCCGCACTCGGACGAAAAGGAGTCGTGGTGGATTTCACCGATGCAACCATGGGGACACGTGGAACGCCTGAGCTTAGGATGAAGGAAGCGGCCGCTGCCGCCAAAGTGCTTAAAGTCCAGAGGGTCAATCTCGCCTTGCCAGACGGTAACCTTGCCGATACCTGGGAATCCCAGAAACGTTTGATTGAACAAATTCGTCGCTTTAGGCCAAAGGTATTGATCACCCATCATGCGAAGGAAGAACACCCCGACCATGAGGCAGCAGCGCACATCGTGAAACATGCGTGTTACAAGGCTGGTTTGGCCAAATTGGATTGCGGGGGCAAGCCCTTTCGGCCGAGACGGATTTTCCATTTCGTCGGGATTGAAGCCCATACTCCTTCGTTTTGCGTGGACATTACACCCTATTGGACGAAAAAATTACAAGCGGTTCTTTGCTTCAAGAGTCAGTTCCATAATTCTATGGAAAAGAGCTATCGGGGTAAAACAGATATCTCTACGCCTGCATTTTTAGAGTCGGTAGAAACCCGTAACAAATTCTGGGGCCTCATGATCAGGCGTAAATTTGCCGAGGCCTTTGTGACCACGGATGTTCCCGAAATCGACGATATCACTTTGCAAAGTGGAGAACGGTTCCCATGAAAATCGGCATCACTTGTTATCCAACCTATGGTGGGAGCGGGGTTCTCGCCTCCGAGCTGGGAAAATTCCTTGCCAAAAAAGGTCATGAAATCCATTTCATCACCTCGTCCATCCCCTATCGTTTGCAGCGTGAGTTTCAGGAAAAAATTTATTTCCATACTGTAGATATGACTCCGTATCCACTCTTTGAGCACCCTCCTTATGACTTAGCATTGGCCTCGAAGATGAAGGAGGTCTTTGTGGACCGAGGCCTAGATTTATTGCATGTGCATTACGCTATTCCGCATGCGATATCAGCCTACCTCGCTTCACAACTTTTGAAGCCCCTTAAAATTCCTGTGGTAACCACCTTGCATGGAACTGATATTACCCTCGTGGGGCAGGAAAAAAGTTTTTTTGATATTACCCGATTTAGTATAAATGAAAGCACGGTAGTGACTGCGGTTTCGGATTCACTCAAGGAGAAAACGGAATCCGTTTTCCATCCTACCAAACCGATTCATCGTGTTCATAACTTTGTGGATATGGATTTATTTCGAAGAGCGCCCTATGGATGTCATCGCGTTAATTTCGCCAAACCCGAACAACCAATTTATATCCACATCTCGAATTTCAGGCCGGTGAAACGGGTTAATGATGTCATTCGAATCTTTGCGAAGGTACGAGAGGAAGTGGATGGGGTGCTCGTTTTGATTGGTGAAGGACCAGCCTTACGCGAGGCCAAAGAGTTGGCGCTCACGCTTGGAATTCAAAATCATGTTCGCTATTTGGGAGAACAATTGGATGTCGGCAGCATTTTAGGTTGTGCGGATGTTTTGTTATTTCCTTCGGAAACGGAAAGTTTCGGACTTGCCCCTCTGGAAGCGATGGCGTGTGAAACCCCTGTCGTAGCCACAAGAACTGGGGGGATTCCCGAGGTAGTCACTCATGGGTTAGATGGGTTTTTGGGCGAAGTAGGCGATGTTGATGCCATGGCAAGCTATGCGATTCAATTGGGGAAAAATAAGGACTTGCGAATTCAGATGGGCAAGGCGGGGCGTAAATCTGCCGAATCCAGATTTCATCCCAACTTAATCATCCCCCAATACGAGGCAATGTATGCCGAGGCCCTGCGCCTCACAAAATGAGGCGCGCCTCACAAAATGAGGCGTGCCTCACAAAGTGAAGTGTGCCTCACAAAGTGAAGTGTGGTTCCGCAGGGTCAATACATTCTTAATACACCGCGTCCATTTCGTTTGGCATCCAGGTCGGCATATTCGAAGACGAGTTTGCGTGCGTCTTCCAGTTTTACCGCAGTCCCCCGCAATGTTTCGACATGGGATGGATTCATGAAGACCGTTTTCATAGTTGTTTTTAAAAGGTTTTGATAATCGGGAAAGTCTTCGTGGTGGCGTATGATGAACTCAGCGGCGCTAAGTCGGGAGGCCGGATTGAGGCTTCGCAAAAGATAACGAGCCAGTCGTCTATCGGCTAGCAACAACTCCGTCAGGCTGATCAAAAAATCTCGGTTCTCCAGGAGTTGATGACTTTGACCGCCACGGATGCCATAGAGGATGCCGGAATATGGCGTCATGTAAAAGGCCAACGCTTCGCGAACGACCGTGGACAATCCCGTATCGAGCGTGTTACGTCCCGCAGAATCGAGTGGGAGGGGTTCGGCCGCCTTCGATTGATTCCAATAATAAGGGGTGATCGAAAGCATGGAGACCGACCCTTTTCGAACCGTAAAGGTAGGGACTAGGATTTGGCGGTATTGGGGAATTAACTTTCCATAATTCATAATCGGCTTCACCTCAAAACTAATCGCGTGCGAGCCGCTGTAGATTATTTTAAGCGCGAATCCAAGTTTTCCCGAAGGATTAAACCACACCTCGCGTAGGTGGTTTCCAAAACCAAGAGTATGTTCGCGAGAAAGACAGCCCTTCACTAGAGTATCGATGGACTGCGGAATTTGGGTCATGTCGCGGATAAATTGGGCCGAGTTGATGGAGTCTTCCGAGTCCCACACGATGGGCTTTTCGGTATTTAGAGAATCATCCGGTTGCTTCGCCGTGGAAAGAATTAGCGATAGACCTAAAATGGAAAAAAGGAGAATGGAGCTAAGCGAACGATGGGGACGGCGGAGTCGCAAAGGTAATTCTACCTCGATCAAGTGTTCAGCGTTCCCTTGGTAGAGGGTACACCTTGAATTCGACGTGATAGGGAAATGGCCATGGCTAAGGCCCGGGCGAAGGCTTTGAAGAGTCCTTCGATACAGTGATGTGTATTTGTTCCTCGGAGCAAATCAAGGTGTAAATTCATTTTGGCATTTTCTGCTACACTCCGAAAGAAATGCTCTATGAGCTCGGTGTCTAAATTGCCGATACGGGCTGTTGGGATCGCGGCCTGATAGACAAATCCAATCCGACCGGAAAGATCTAGGCAACAGCGAGCCAAGGCCTCATCCATGGTGACGTAATAAAAACCGTACCGTTCTAAGCCAACTTTATCTCCACAAGCCTTGCCAATCGCCTCGCCAAGACAAATGGCAATGTCTTCGGCAGAATGATGCATGTCGATATCCTTATCGCCTTTGCATACCACGGTGAGCCCGATTCCAGCATGCTTACGTAACAGGTCAAGCATGTGGTCAAGAAACGGTGAACCAGTATCCACGGGACCATCGATGGACTGGTCCAAATCTAGGACCAAATGGATGTCCGTTTCTTTTGTCTTGCGTTTGATTTCAGCTTTGCGCACGCTATCCGCCTGGGTTTGTTAAGGGCAGGTCAGCTTCTGCCGGGGATTTTTAATTTCGTCGCTGTGGGATTTGTCGTTTTCTTAATGGGCTCAATCGTATATCGTTTGTTTAACAGGGCGGTTAATGCGTCTGTATTCTTTTCCAAGTCATTGACAAACAAAGTCAGGACTAGCATGATTAAGGGAAGGAAGATGGCCGCCAGAATCAAGAGAGTAGTGGTCATATTAGAAGGCCTTTAGCGTGGTCCCGTATATTCTAAACCTTTTTTTATCCGGAATCACGGACTTGTGACCCATCGTGACTTCTACCGATCTCCGCTTAGAAATCATGACTGTGATGGTATCGCTGTGGCTAATTTGCATTTGTTTACCTAGCCGTAAAATGGTGAGGAAGTCTTCTTTGCCCGCTCTCAGAATTTTGACGCCTACGCTGTCTATCAGCGGTTTGATAAAGGTGGTATCCTCAGGAGCTAAGGCTGTTTTTAAAGGCGCGCCTAGCGCCGTTGCCGGCTTAGCGGTTGGGATGGATTGAGCGCCCGTGGTGGGGAGTATGGACGGTTTGGCAGCCCCTTCTGGATTTGGGTTTTGACTATTGGGGACTCCTGAAGACGCAATTTTGGATTTGGCTCTAAGGCTGTCCAAATGGGTGGTAGAAACGCCCATCTTTGATCGGATTTCTCCCGAATCAGCCGGAGCATTAATTCTCATGGAGTCGGGCAGCAAGGAGTGAGTCTCCAGCGTTGTATCTTGGGCTAGAGGAATGCTATCCACTTGGCCTGAAATCACCCCCGAATTGTTTTTTGAATCGTTAGATATCCCCTTGTTCAGTTTTCCGATTAGTAAAAAAAGTCCTACGAAAAGGACAGCCACAACACCGATGAAAATCTGCTTGTGGGCCGCAGTGTAGGTGTGGGCACGATCTTTATAAGGTGCAATGGAGGGCGCCGTTTGTTGGGCTCCAATTTCATGGTTATAGGTTTGGATTAAAGCGATTGGGTCCAATCCCAAATAACGACCGACCGATCCCAACAAAGCTCGAATATAAGGATCACCGGGCAAGAGTTGATATTCGCCATTTTCCAAAGCTTGGATCACGGTTGGGGAAATCCGTAAGTCTGCACAGATTTTAGTGATATCGATTTTAGCCGAGACTCGGGCCGCCTTCAGGGTTTTCCCGGTGGAATTTTCTGGGGCTGGCGGCAAATCCGCTTGGGGGTTCGAAGCTGAATCGTTCATGATTCTCCTAAAGAGTAAGGGGCTAGCATCCTTAAGGTCAATTGGATGGGCAGTCCCATAACGTTATAAAAACAGCCACGCACACTTTCAACTAAAGCTGCGCCTTGACCTTGAATCCCATAGGCTCCGGCTTTATCTAGCGGTTCCTTGGAAAGGGCATAAGCCCGGATTTGGGCCTCAGATAAACTTGCGAAGGTGACCTCAGTTAGCACCGAACCTGAATCGAGTAACACCCCTTGTTTTGCTAAAGCCACTCCGGTGATGACTTCATGTGTTCGTCCATTTAAGGCCGTCAACATCTCAAAGGCATGCGTTGCATTGTCGGGTTTTCCCAGAATCTGGTCATCCAAAAAAACCATGGTATCGGAGCTTAAAACCAAGGTGTCTGGTCCCAAATCGCCCATGGACTCCGCTTTCCCGCACGCTAAAAATTCGGGAATCCCCTTTGATTCGACGCCTTGAGGCAGAATCTCTTCATAGGGAGGTGTTTTTGTGATAAAGTTGTAGCCTAGCATTCGCAAAATTTGTTCGCGTCTAGGCGAACGGCTCGCCAGCACCAGTTTGGGCTTGGAGTTAGATTCCGACATGGTTAAAAGTTAGTTTTTTATCTGACACGGCGAGACTTGGAATCGCTGGATTCCAGTTTCACATCCGGCAATTCCGTAATTCGGATATTAAAGTTCCATCCTTCCGAAATACCCACCGGAGTCCAATGAAAATCCATATCCCAGCAATGTAAAATGCGATGGAAGCCGAAGGAATGTTTAGAAAACTTTCCTTCGGAAAAGTTGTAATCGGTATCATAGGACATTTGCCATCCCCGGGTGGGGTTTAATTTCAGGCTACCATAGGCTTGATGAGTGCGCGTGCGTTGAAAAACCCCGGAGGTTCCTAAAACTCGTTCCAAGCTATTCCCATTATCCGATGCTACACGGGAAGCAGAAAAATTGAAGCTGTAATTCAGATCCGCGGACCAAGGAGTATGGTCGAAACGGGAGGTAGGAAAGCCTTGGGTGTCTTTCAGGCGCGCGCCCGAATTAAAGTCACCGGAAAGCTGAAGTCCCTTTCGCCAGCCAAAGCCATACGATTTTAGGATGGGCGTGGTCAGCAAACTGGTTTGGCCTGCGGGACCGAAATTATCGTACAGACCATGAACTGTCGCTATGGTAAAGGCCACATTTTTAGTCAGATATAAGCTAACAGAGGAGTTGATATCGGACCATTGCAGACTGTCTTTGGCGAAATTGTAATTGGCACCAGAACTGGCCGAAAGAATTTTATAAGGCTGCGGTTTTGCCGTGACAGCGGATGCTGAAGGGGAGGGATTCGAAGGGCTTGCACCACCCTGAGATCCAGAGAGGGGAAGGGTTGATTCATCCGGCGCGAGTTTCAAATCGACTTCATTGGCAATGATAAAATTAATCGTCTGTTGTTCGGCTTGAAAGGCCGTTCCCCCAATTTTAGGGTTGGGGATGAATCTAGGATTCGAGTCGATTTTGGGGGCGAAGGTGTAGCCTATCGTGGGAATAATCGTGTGACGAATCCCTACTAAGGTTCCAAACCAAGGCTTTCCGGGTGCTTGGGCAATGCCGTAAATGCGAGTGTCAAGGGCAACGCCGGTATTGAAGCTCGGGAAGTATTCTCCGAAATCTTCTTGGGCCGGATCCCATGCGGTGCGAACGGGGTTCGCGGCATCGCCTTTGGATTGCAGGCTCCACAACTGTCCGAAGTTGGCGGTGGGAGTGATGTTAAAGTATTGAAGTAGGGAATATTTTCCGGAGAGACTAAATCGATCTGAGTAGCCGACATAAGTATTGCTGTCCCCAGGTGGTGAGACGCGTTTAGATTTACTGACCATATTGATGTTGAAATGCGGGTCATAGCCCCATTGGATTTTACGATACCAAGGATCGTCATCAACCAGTCCGGGCACATTCTCCTCTTCGGATTTTGGAAACAGTGGGCCGCCGACATGAAACGAGAGATCAGGGATATTTCGGTCGAGCAGGGTATCGGTTAAATTGTAATCTTGACTTAAGTTGGCGTTAAACGTGGCCTGATTCCATTCAAATTGACGGCGATATCCCATGGTTGCATTGGCCGTTTGCTTTTCTTTTTCCGCTTGTTGAATCGCATTTTTATCGATGATGCTCACATCGGATTGGAATCGTCCCGAACCCTTCAGGGTCTGCTTTTGATCGGGCGTGATGGTTTGGTCATGGGCATATTCCACCATCCAGCCAGCTTCTTGAGGGTTGAACTCGGTGATATAAGCTGTGGCTCTCAACGAACCGTTGTAGAGATAGCGTTTGTTGTAACGGAAGATGGAATTGATATTGGTTTTGTTGAACGTGCCGCTTTCCCCTTCAATGAGATCGCCGCTGGTCATGAAATCGGTGTAGTCACTGATGGCCCAATAATAACCGAGTCCCATGAGATAAAAACCCTGGGCCTGATCGCCGCCAAATTTCGGCTGTAATAATCCCGACCGCCGACCCGATCCCAGAGGCATGACCATCATAGGCAAAATCGCGACGGGGACATCGCCGATATTCATCACGATGGGACCCGATAGAACTTTAGACTTCGGCTCTAAAATCATGCGGCGGCTGTAGAAAAAATAATGCTTGTCTTGGATCAAATCGCAGGTGGAAAAATCGCCGCGGGCAATATAGATATCGCCATTTTTTTGTCTGCGAACTTCCACCCCGTTAAAAGTCTGGTTTCCTTTTTTTGAAGATCCATAATAAATTTCGCCCACCTTTGTTTTTAGGTTGTACCGCATGCGATATCCCAAAATGGCCGGGTTGACTGGGTCTTGGATTAAGGGCGCGCCAATCGCCTCGACCACATTGTCCCTACTGTAAAAGACAATCGAATCGGCCGTGAGTGAGGCTCCTTTGTAGGTCAACAGAGCTTTGTCGGAAAGTGAAAAGCGGTCATTTCGGTAGCGAATGCGTTCAGCGGAGTAGGTCACGGTATCGGTTCCAGAGACCGAATCAGATTTGGCGGCTTTTAAAGAATCTGTTTTAGCCTTTAAGGAATCGGCTAGAACCTTGGCGGCTAGGCTGTCCTGCACAACTCTGGAAAAGGTATGCATTTGACTGAGGGACAGGGTGGGCAAAAAAATCAAGCCCAAAATAACCCGGAGAAGGGCAGCCGTGAAAAATTCGGCGCGAGGCTGGGCAAAAGCTCGGGGACCCCGTGTCATCGGGCGAATAAAATAGAAAGGTTATGCGCTGAGAACGATATTGGCAGCTTTATTCACGAATCAGGGACTCAAAGCAGCTTGAGCCGTTCTTCGGGGGACAATAGTGTCACGATGCGAACGGCAAAGTTTTCATCGATAACGGCGACCTCGCCTTTAGCAATGCTTTTTCCATTGATAATGAGGTCAACGGGTTCGCCAGCGAGTCGGTCCAATTTCACGATTCGGCCGGGAACCAATTCCAAAAGTTCTTGCACGCGCAGTAGCCGGTGCCCGAGCTCCAGACTAACGGTTAAGGTAATGTCTTGCAAGCTTTCAATTGTCAGTCGCTTTTTAATCGATCTTTTGTATTCCGCCGCCATTTGACCTTACCTTCCCTGAATTTGAACGGCTTTCAGGATTCCGTTTTGGTCGTAGGTTTTCACAAAATATCCAGGAAGGCTCGTGCTTTTCCAATTTCTTCACTGGCTCGACTTTGAAAACGAGTCCACCTAACCGCATCCATTTTTAAATGTTCTCGTACGATTGGATCCGTCATATCCATGATAGCTGGGTCGAGTTGACCTTCCTTAAGTCCCTTGGCTAGAAAATCGGAGGCATGAACTAAGTAGATAAGATTGAGCGTATCTTTTTGGGATGGGGTCTCGGGTTTGGGGGCTAGGGTTGGGTGATGGTGATATTGCATGACTTCAATATAGGGAAGCGGCAGATTCCATTTTCGAGCCAACCAAGATCCGATATCACCGTGCGTCAGACCAAGGGTCGCTTGCTCTGCATCGACCCATGAGCTTGAATTTTTTTCGCGATAGGCATTCACCTGTTCAAATTCAGGAATCAATTTTTGACTCAAAATAATTCGACCCATGTCATGGAGCAGGCCAGCAATAAAAGTTTCTTCAGTGAAATTATCTTCACGCTCAATCGCCATAGCGCGAGCCAAGGCCCCGGTTAATAGGGAATGTTCCCAAAACGCTTCTACGTCAAAGCCTTTTTGTTCCGGCTTTTTACTGAAGGCTTTGAAAACTGAAGTGGTGAGCACCACATTTCGAATCGTACTGAACCCAAGGATAACAATGGCCTGAGTGATGGTGCTGATTCTTCCTGGAAATCCATAAAAAGCGGAATTGACCAGTTTCAAAACCTTGGATACCAAGGCTGGGTCCGATCCAATGGCACGACCCACTTCCTCAGCCGACGTACGAGGGTCCTGCATCAGGCGGGTAATGGTCGCCATCATCACGGGTAGGGTGGGCAAATCCGTGATTTTTTGGACCAAGGCCTTTAATTCGTTGGAATCGGAGTTCAAATGGCCATCCTTCTGGCGCGAATCAGGGTTGTATGATCTCCGGATTTGTCCGGCATCCTTATTTTATCTCCCTGGAGAGCGGACAAGCAATAGAAAATGTGTAACAATCAAGCTATAGGTAATTCAAAGGAGCCTTTTTGGTTTTTTTTTCGGTTTTGAGTTTAGTCTTATTTTCCTACGGCATGGTCAATGCAGAAGCTTCTCCGGATGTGCTTCACGCCCTAGGCAGTGGATTTGGAAAATTCTCTACGATGGGACTGATCATTTGTGGAGCTTGCATCATCTTTTTCATGGCATTGATTGTTGGGTGGGAAATTTTCCGAACCGATAAAAACTATCGAGAAAAAATTGACATCGGATGGCACTATTTTGCCGAGATGGCAACCTTGAAACAGTTGACCACACAGGAGACGGATCTCTTACGTAGAATCGTCGAGTCTGGTGGCGTTAGTAGCGCCGATATGGTTTTTGATTCTTCTTTTATCTACGAAGATGCTCTCGAATCCTTTTTGAAAATCCATGCATCGAAGCTGGGTAAAGAAGAATCTCAATATGCGCTGATGCGGGGTTTGAGGATTAAACTTGGGTATGGGAATCTTCCCTCAGAAATTCCCATTAACAGCACGCGTCAACTTGAAGAAGGCATGCTTGTGACCTTGATGGATAACGACGGAGAGCCACATAAAGGCCGTATCTCCGATGTCAGCGAAAAGCTGTGGGCTGTAACCATGGATTCCGAAATTCCTCCTAGTTTATCTGTGGGGGCAGCTACTGAGATTTCAATATTACGCAATGGCGATGGGGATTATGGAGTCCGACTAGCTATTAACTCGACGCGCTTAGGCGCCAATGTTATTTTTCTACCCCATACCCGAGTTTTGGAACGCAAACAAATGCGCAACTGGGTGCGAATCGATGTGAATATTCCTTGCCGGGTGACGGTCATGGGAAAACCAGAAGACTGGAAGGAAGGCACACCAGGTCCTTCAGGTCCTTCCATTGGTATGGTTTTAGAAGGACGGTTGATTGATTTGAGCGGTGGCGGTGCCTGCGCCAGGTTTTCGTCCCCCATTCCCCAAGGACATCGCCTGTCTCTCAACTTCGACTTGCCGGGAACATCTTTACGCGGCGTACAAACTGAAGTAATGCGGATGGTGTCGGTGATTCGATCCAGCCGGGAAGACTTTGAACACAATATCAAGTTCAGAGCCATGGAAACGGCTGCTCAGGAGAAGATTGTCCGCTATGTTTTTGAAAAGCAGAGAATCGACTCTCAAATGCGTGGTCCGATTAAAATTTAGTGACCTGCAGATCTTCTTAATTCCTTACTTCACTTTGAGTTGAATTTTCGATTTCACGGGTGCTATAATCAAAGAGTTGAGAAAATTCAGTTCAGATTGAGAAGATTCAGGAAATCCCAAAGTCGGGGGAAAAAGTTTTGGGCTTCAAAGAAAAAATCATAAGCCTCATTCAGGGCGAGCCCGTTTCCATGGGTATCGACATTGGGAATTCCAGCATAAAAATTGTTCGGATTGTACATCGTGCTTCCGGCCCGGTATTGCTTGGAGCGGGCATTCAGTTGCTTAAGCCAGATACCATTATAGGCGGTGAAATAAAAAATCGGGATGAATTGCTGCAGGCCCTGACGGCATTGGTCAGTCGCACGGATCCCACTGGAAAAATCAAGGATGTGATTCTCTCCCTTTCCTGGTCCTATGGCGTAATCGCCGATCGCATCAAACTCAAGTCCAGCAAAACGGAATCGGATGAAGAAACAATTTTGATGGAAGCGGGTCAACGCAGCCCGTTTGATGTCGACAATATTACGCTTGATTATAAAATATTGGATAAAAGCATAGAGACCGATGAAATGGAAGTTCTCCTTGTTGCAGCCAAGCTACAGGTCATGCAGTCCTATATCGACTTGTTGTATGAAGCGGGTTTAAGGCCTGTGGTTATTGACGTTGATGCCTTTGCTCTCACAAATGCCTACCTCCTTTCTGCTCCCGAAGAAGATAGTGAAAAGGTCGTCTCGCTCATTAATATTGGCTTACATTTGACCAACTTGACTTTTCTGAAGAATGGCACCTACCATTCCACTCGCGACATTGCCACGGCTTGCGATTTTTTCATCAAAACACTGATGAAAAACTTAAAAGTCGATCGGCCCGAAGCCATAAAAATCCTGGAGGGAACGAGTTCAGAAAGTTACAATGCCGCTACCTTGACCCGGGCCTTGGAGTTTTCCGCGGAGGAATTGTCCGTGGGAATTGACCTCGCTTTCAGTTATTTCCAATCATCGGAAAATCATCTCAAGGTCGAGAAAATGGTTCTTTGTGGCGGGGGCGCCTGCATTGCCAACCTCGCGGGAATACTGGCCAAGCGCCATAACGTGGAAGTGGAAATCACCAATCCATTGCTCCATATCGCTTTTGACGAAAAAAAATTCACCGGCCCCATCGCCGAAAACTTGTCCACGATTTTAACGGTCGCCACAGGGCTCGCTTTGAGGCGCATCTAATATGAGCGATATGATCATCAAGCGCAAGGCACCGGATTTCATCCACGTCAACTTGCTTCCGATCGAATATCGGGTCGTTAAAAAGGATTATACTTTCCTTTTGGATCTGCGAATCCTGATCTCGAGCCTCGCCGTAATAGGAATCTTGGCATGCTACCTCATTGGCCAATCCTTCTTTCATGCCGACCTAGACAGCAAAAGGGAAAACCTGGCCAAGGTGCAAGCGGAGATCGGTGCCAATGCTTATGTGGCGATGCGTATTAAGGAATTAGAAAAGCTTCGGGATGATAAAACAGCCAAGAACAACTCACTCAAAAGTATCAGCGTGAGTAAAAAGAAATGGGTTCGAATTTTAGAGGGTATCAACAAGTCCATGCCTTTGAATATGTGGATTGAATCCATCAAACAGTCTGAAGCCAATGACAATGAAATGGAGATCAAAGGCCGCACTTACATCTTCCCAGAAATCGCCGAGTATATGCTGGATCTGGAAAAAAATGAATACTTCTCTAAAATTTTTCTGAACGGGATTGAATTGCAAAAAGATCAGAGCAGGACATCTTTTGCCTACACCATACGCATCAACACGAATCCAAATGTAGGTATAGACAACACAATTCCTCGGGCCACGATGACTCCCCAGAGCGCACTGGACAGCACGGCGGCGGCACCTCCAAAACAGGGTGGCAAAAAATGAAGAATCTTACCTTAAGCATGAAGCTTTGGATGTTCGCTGGATTTTGCGCGCTTATTGTAGTTTATTTCGCCTACACTTTTTATGACACCGAATATGTTGGATATTCTCTTGCTGTCGAAAAACTCAATAAAGATATCAAACAAAAAAAGGGAGAGCTTCGGCAAATCCTGGCACAAAAACAACGCTTAAAGGATTTGGAAACCGAGATTGAGCAAGCCAACTCGGAATTCACCAAACTCCAGGAAATGTTTCCGGACGAAGAATTGATTCCGCGTCGATTGATTGATTTGACCGCCGTCACGCGCAAATCTCTGACAATTCCCACAAAATTTCTTCCCCTGCGAGTCGAGGAGAAAGAATTTTATAAGGAAAACCATTATGCTATTACCATATCCTCTAGCTTTCATTCCTTAGGGATGTTGTTTGGGGAGGTGGCCAATTTCCGTTACCCAACGTCAATTAATAAACTTCAAATTGAAAAGGCACCGGATTTGGACAAAGAAGTCGATGAGGCAAAGGATCACGGGGAAGTACCTCGCACCATTGTCGCAAACTTTCAACTCACAACTTTTACCTCAAAGCGATAATTCATGAATCTGGGAAACACTTTGCGGCTTGTAGCTTTGACCTTCGTGTCCTTCCATGTGACTGGACATTCCCGGGATCTGAAGGATATCCAATTCATTAGTGGGCCTGTTCAGGCGTATGTTTTGGTCAGTTTTATAAGCTTGCCCACGGAAGATGAGTACCCGTTGTATTATCAAAAATCAGATGCGACAAAGGGCACGCTGACTTTGTCCTTTTTGGAAACGGAAACAAGCTTTCCCTTGGGTCGGCATCTCGTGGAAGGAGAAGCTTCTGGTCTTGAGGAAATCCAATTAAAGAAAATAACGAGTCCCGGCGGAAAAACCTTTTTGGGTTTGGATTTGAAATTGAAGCAATTGTCAGCCGGGGAAGCCGTAGTGCAACCTGTTCCCAAAGGCACCTTTAAAATCATGATTGGCTCGGTATCCAAAAAGAAAATATCCTGGACACTTTCAAAAGCACTGAAGCGTCGTGAGGCGTATTTGTCCAAAAAAGCAGAGGCCCCGACTCCAACCGAATTACAGCCAGTTACATCAACCGTTACGCAACCGGAAAGTCAAACTCTACCAGTCAAGCCGACCGTGACGAAATCGGAATTACAACCCCTACCTGTCAAACCCACTGTAACGAAATCCGAATATCAATCCCTACCAGTCAAGCCGACTGTAACGCAGGTGGAACCTCCAGATGCTGTCAAGTCTGCGCATGCGGAGGGAGAGAGGTTGGAAGCCTTGCACGCCAAAAAGGGATTGTCTTCCAGCCGCATTTTTTCAGTTGTACCGGGAAGTAAAACAATGATTGTTACTATGGATTCGGTGGACCTTAAATCAGAATCTGGATCTAAGGGACACTCATTGAAAAAATTACAGCTGGGCGCAAAGGTGGAAAGACTCGAAGCTAAGGCGGGATGGATGCGGATTGTTGACGGCGGGGATACGGGTTACGTTCGTGTTACCTCAGCTATCTATGAAGATGAAGTGACGCCCGCTCAGGAAAAGTCCTTACAATCCCAGTTGGAATCGAAAAAGGCCAAACTCGCTGCCGCGGAGGTCAAGCTCGCGGCCGTGGAGGCCAAGCGGATGGCGAAGCTCGCTGCACTCGAGGCCAAGCGCGTGGCTGGTGAAGCAAAACTAGCTGCCAAAGCGGAGGAGACTCGTAAAAAGATGGAAGCGGCCTCCGCGGTCTCAAATTTGAAACAACAGCAACCAGCCGTTCCTCTCGAGGTCGGAGTCGTAGCTCAAAAGGGCGCTACCAAGGATGTCGAAAAGAAAACATCGCCCGCCGAAATATCTCCACCCAAAGAAAAACAAGCCTCGTCTCAAGGGAATGCTTTAGGCGTAGCGCCGAAACTCGCCATTGCAGACAATCCTGAATTGGCTGAAAAATTGGCTCGCGAAAAGAAGGCGGCTGAAGATGAAAAAATGCGGATAGAACCGGAAGAAAATCGCATCACCTATAATAGTTATGGTCGTCGCGACCCTTTCATCCCTGTCGAACAAGGGGCGGCGGACAATGGTATTGACATCGATCAAATGAAAGTGGTCGGAATCATTTGGCAAGCTTCGGAACCGATGGCGGTGTTGGAGCATACCAAAGAAGCGAATGTGTCCTTTACCGTCAAGCAAGGGGATCCGGTGCATAATGGGCGAGTGTCACGCATCACGCGTGAGGCAGTGACTTTTGAAATCAGTGAATACGGGATCTCACGATCCTATAGTTTAAAATTGGTTTCCTCGAAGGAAGGGACTAAAAAATGAGATTGAATAGATTTAATGGACTTGCAATAGTGGTAGGCCTTACGTCAGCATCGCTGCTGTACCTCCCGGCTTCTGCCCAAGAGGCGCAACAACCACCCCCAGCGGATCAGCGAGGTTCTGCGCATCGGCAGAACTTTAATTTTTCCAATATGGAAATACGTTCCGCGTTCAAGGGGCTTGCCGCATCGGGTCGTGTCGACATTGTCGTTTCCCCCAATGTTACCGGAACCAATGTTAATTTGCAGTTGACCGATAAAACCTGGCAAGAAGCAATGCTTATACTCTGTCAGATGTACAGCCTCAAGTATTTGGTCGAAGACAATTACTTGTATGTTCAAAACTTGGTGGATTACAACAAATCCTCAGTTGAGAATGCGACCGCAATGCAGCAGGCGGGGTCCATGGCTCCTCTCATGCGAGACATCATTAAATTGAAAAATGCCAAGGCCAAGGATTTGGAGGAATCGATCAAGGGATTACTCTCTTCACGTGGTCGAGTCAATGTTGTTGAGCGCAACAACGCTCTACTGATTTTTGACACTCGGTCCAATATCGGTGAAATAAGGTCCGCGATTAGGGATTTGGACATCGAAACTTATCAAGTCAACATACAGGCGCAGTTGATTCAAGTGGATGCCGATGCTTTGAGAGAATTAGGTGTGGATTGGCAGTTTGGATTGGGCAAGGGACTGCTCGATCCTCTTAAGACAAATCCCGGTGCCTTACCGACTACAAAGTCGGACTTTACCATGCTTGGAACATCCAACCAAAGTGGATTGGGATCAGGATCAGGATCCGCATCCGGAACAGGAGGGGTGGGAGCTGCCACTGGAGCGGCCGCCGCTGTCGGGGGTGTGGCAGGTGCGACTACTCAATTCGCATTTGGACTTTTGAACGGAAATCTAGCGGTGGCAGTGGCCAATTTGTTGAAGACCGCACGTGGTGAAGTGGTGGCGAAACCGCAAATCACCACTATTGATAATACCGAAGCTCGAATATTTATGGGTGAGCAAGTTCCTATTCGAGTATTGGACGCGAATGGTAGACAGGCGGTTCAATTGCAAGACGCGGGAACCTCCTTAACCGTCACACCTCATGTTACCGCAGATGGCCGTATTCTTCTGGACTTGTTCCCTGAGAAAAACTCTTTCCGTGTGGATGCAAGCGCGGGAACAATTTTGCAGAAACAAAGCGCAAAGACCTCGGTAGTTGTAAATGATGGAGAAACGGTCGTGATTGCTGGCTTAACTACAAAGGAAGAAACCCAATCCGAGACCGGTATTCCACTCTTGATGGATATTCCAATTCTAGGGTATCTTTTTAAACATACCGCCACTCAAACCCGTAAACGGGATTTGATTATTTTCGTCACCCCCCATATCGTTCTGCAAACTGGGCGTTCCGATGGGCTTGCGAAAGTGGATCAATCTCGCTACGGAGATTTCCAGCCCAGCGAAGGAGTCTATGGCGATTATTCGACTGCCCCTGCGCAACCCAAAGCGCAGGACAATGCTTCTCGACCAGGGTTAACGGACTCCGCTCGGTTTTTTCAGGGGTCTCGATAGCACCACCACTTTGTCATCGAGTTAAACGAAGGGAGAACCGTCCTTCCATTTTTGCTACGGTGACGCGGCGACCGAATAATTTTCCCAAATTTGTTGCAGTCAAACAGCGATGAATGGGTCCTTGCGCCAGCACCCGTCCTTGTTTCAAAAGTAAGACATGGGTGAAGCTGGGAAGGATTTCTTCCACATGATGGGTAACATACAGGATAACCGGGCCGCCTTCGTCTCGCGCCTTGGGGGTCATCAGCAAAGCAAGTTTTTCCAGAAATTCTTCGCGCGCAACAGGATCAAGTCCTCCAGCGGGTTCATCCAGAATCAGCAATCCAGGCTTCACCATCAAGGCCCGAACGATGGTGACCAACCGTTTTTGTCCTTGGCTTAAAAAGGTGATCGGTCGATCTACTAGGTCCGCAATCCGGGCTTGCTTGAGAAGTTTTAAGGCTCGCTTTTTATCCGCTGCCGAAGGCTGATCAAATTTTATTCCTACCGTACCCACGCCTCCAGACAATGCAATGTCCGAAACAGTTTGCCAACTTGGAAATTCTGGCTCAATGTCATTGCCAACAAATCCAATTTGTTTCCGCATCTCGGAAATGTCACTTTCCCCAAAATGTCGGCCAAGGACGCGAATGTCACCTTCAATGGGCCAGAGATAACCTTGTAATACACTGAGCAAAGAGCTCTTGCCGCTTCCATTGGGTCCGAGCATGACCCAATGCTGACCACGACGTATGGATAAATTAATGTTTTTCAACACCAAGCGCTCCTCGCGGTGCAACTCAATATCCATGAGGCCCACGACCTCTTCCCCTGCAATTTCATTGGAACTACGGGCCATTTGCCATCCTTTTTTGATTCGGGAATCCGCCTATGGAAAGTTGCTATAATAATTCCAAGTGATAAAGCCCCATTTCCGTCTCTTGGTCGGATTCCTTTCTTTAGCCTGGCTCCCGATTCCGCTATCAGCCCAAAATGGTCACGGTGGGTACGGGCTACTTTGGCTGGAAATTGATCCTATTGCATGTGATCTGGCCCTGGATGGGCGCGTTCTGGACGTTAATGTATGGCTAATATCGGTTCCTCCCGGTGAGCATGACCTGCTAGTTCGGAAATCTGGGTTTAAACCCTTTGAAAATAGGATTAAAATCGAAGCTGATAGCAGTATGCATCTCCAAATTCGATTGGACTCCCTTGCCAATCCATAGTCAAAAACATGGGATCCTTCAGGCTGACATTGGATATAATGGTTGAGAACAAAATTCAGGGAGTGGCGCCATGACCCGAGGCACGCGGATGTTACTAGTCTTCTTATTATTAATCGGAACAATTGGATTGATGATGGATTGCGCCAAGAAAAGTTTAAAAAAGAAAAATGCGCACAAACCCGTGGACGGAAATTCTCACAGCCAAATTTTCCCCAGAAATATTTTACCCCAAACGGCCTATGCTCGGTATGACCAGTTCGACTCTCCGTGGAGATCATGAATACTCATTTTGCACCGGGACATGAATTTTCCCTGATAGAAACGCTTTTTGACGCCTCCCATTTTTCGAATAATGGGAAAGGATTGGGAGATGATGGATTTTTACTCGAGATCGGAGGGGAGACCTGGGTCATTTCCACCGATTCCAGTGTGGAAGGAATCCACTACCGCCTAGACTGGGTCAGTCCTGAAGCGGCCTTGGAAAAAGCATTGCTCTCAAACCTCTCCGACATCAATGCCATGGGTGGACAAACGACCCTGGTCTTTTTCAATTTGGGCGCCTTGCAATCCTGGGATCACGCACAGATATTGCGCCTAGGAGCGACGATCCGAAAAATGGAAACGGAGTTTGGATTTCGAGTGGTAGGCGGAGATACGGTTACAAAAACCGCAGGGAGTTTTTTCACCTTTACCGTCATGGGGCGGATTCAGGGAAAACCCTTATTGCGCAGCGCGGCAATTCCGGGCCACCAAATTTATATGAGCGGTCGATTAGGCGGTTCTGCGGCAGGCCTGTCCTTGCTTAACCAAGGGATACGACTAGGGGCTGAAAAAAGTTGGGACCGTCAGATAGCGGCACATGTGAGGCCACAACCGCCTTTGAAACTCGGGCCGCGACTCTCCAAATTTAAAGGACCCGTTTCCGCTATTGATATCAGTGATGGGTTGTCTTCCGAGCTGGGTCATCTTTCCAAGCAGTCCGGTTGCCGGCTATTGGTGGAATGGAGTAAGCTTACCTATGATCGGGACTTGGTTGAATTGCCCAGAGGAGAGGCTTGGAGAGAATGGGTTTTGAATGGGGGTGAGGAATATCAACTTCTTTTTACGGGAAACTTTTCGGAATCGGAGTTGAATGAAATAGAAGTTGCGTCCGGTTCATTGGGAATCAGTCAAGTTGGAACGGTGAAAAGCGGACAAGGAGTAGGGATTGTGAACGAAGCAGGAGTAGAAACAGAATTGATGGCTAAGGGCTGGAGCCACTGAAAAGCCATTTTGGTTTTTGAAAAGATAATATGAGCGAACCGATCAAAAAAAGTAAACGTAAAGTCGGTGAAATACTCCTAGCCCAGGGGTATATCACCGCCCCTCAACTTGATCATGCTCTCCTGCAACATCAAACCACCGGTATCAGCCTGGGTACCGTGCTCATCAAGCTTGGGTTCATCGATGAAGATACACTTAACAATGTGCTTGGAAAACAATTAGAGTTTTCCCAACGTAAACGTATTGGTGAAATACTTTTCGATCAGGGTTATATCACAGCGGCCCAATTGCAAGAAGGACTTAGTCAACAAAAGGCTTTGGGACTTCCCTTGGGTAAGGCTTTAATTAAACTGGGCTTCATCGAAGAGATTAAGCTCTTGGATGTACTCGCGGCCCAACTCGATCTGCAACATATCAACCTTGAGAATTTCAAATTCAATAGCAGTATTACCCACCTCATTTCCGAGGAAATGGCCCGTTCCTACAAGGTGATCCCTCTGTACGAGGCCGGTGGTATTTTGACCGTGGCCATGGTGGACCCGACCAACTTGAGATCCTTGGATCATATTAAGTTCAAAACCGGGAAAGATGTCGAACCGGTTATTGGAACGGAAATTGAAATTTTAACGGCCATCGGA
>JAYVCH010000355.1:0-2641 GCA_043750055.1 Fibrobacteria bacterium | reverse complement strand
TTTAGTGGGATGCAGGATGGTTTAACGGATATTTACGTTTGGGACTTGGAAAAAAAATCCCTGCAAAGGCTCACCCATGACCTTGCCCTGGACGACAAGCCGGTTTTTTCCCCTTCAGGTAAATGGATCGCTTTCGAAACGGACCGTCCGGATAACAACTTGGACAGTAAATCAAAAAACCCACTTGATGATTACGAACATCTTTTGGCGTATAAGGACATTTATAAAATTCGGAGTAACGGCGATAGCCTTGTCAAAGTCGTGAGTGGAAAATGGGATGAAAAGGAACCGTCATATGGTCCTTCCGATACCACTCTGATGTTTATTTCCAATCGGTCGGGCATTGATAATATATATATGGTCAAAGACTCAGCAGAAAGTCAAGTGGAGCACCCGATCACCAATTTGCTTTCCGGATGTTTCACTCCTTCTTGGTCTTGGAGTGGAGGATTGATGGCTTTTTCTTTGTTTGAGGAGGGGGGCTGGGATATTTATTTGATGAAAGACCCAGTCAGTAAGGCTATGAACGGAGACTTGCCTAAAACACGATTCATCAAGACAAAAGAAGATTCCACACTTGGTTTTTTCCGTCCGCTCAACTGGGCCAACTTGTCGAGTTATAATGCGGATAGTCTTCGAATCGATTCCCTCGCCCGAATAGATTCCATCAAGACTGTTGCTCATAAAGACTCGGTCGATCGCGCGAAGAAATTGAAACCAGGGAACAAATCTACGGAAGTCACCAAATCTGCTAATGATACCGAACCGAAAAAGGGGACGGACGAACCCGATCCAAAAGAATTTGGCGATCCAGAGCTTGCGGATGGAAAGAAAAAAAAGTCCAAAAAGAAAAAAGATTCCGTTTTCCTCTCCGATAGCAGTATCTACATGGGCGGAGACGGCAACTTCCTGAAACGCAAATACAAGCCCATTTGGAGTTTAGATAATGCCAATGCGGCCCTTGGGGTAGATAACCAATATGGATATGGTGGACTTGCCTATATTACACTCAGTGATTTGATGGGGGATCAAGAATTGTCTTTCGCGCTTAGTATCAATGGCAGTTGGGAAAACACCAATGGATCGGTAGCCTATGAATATTTGGCGATGAAAACAGATCTCTCCATTATGGCGTACCATCAGGCCCAACTTTCGAGCTTTAACAGATTCCGAAGTGATGGCTCCGTTGCCCCTGAAGACAGCGTTTTCCTCGACCGACAATATGGATTTGCCACATCGGCTCGCTATCCGCTTTCTGTTTTTACTCGAGTTGAGTTTGAGGCTCGAACCCTTTTTACCTCTCGCAGCTTGGAAACCAATGAGGGTGGCAAGTATGTGAAAAACGATGCTTACGATCCCATCACAATCAATGCGCTATTCCCCAGTATCAAATGGGTCCACGACAACTCTCAATGGGGGATTGTCGGTCCCGTCAATGGTGAAAGGGTTTTCGGCTCAGTTACAGCGGTGCCGCCCGTTTTCCAGGATAAATATTCGTTCATGCTCATCGACGCAGATGCCCGAAAGTATTGGGAGTTCTTTAAAAAGTATACCCTTGCCATTCGGGCTTCCTGTGGCGTTTCCGAAGA
The DNA here is from genome assembly GCA_043750055.1 of Fibrobacteria bacterium. Classification (GTDB taxonomy): domain Bacteria; phylum Fibrobacterota; class Fibrobacteria; order UBA11236; family UBA11236; genus Chersky-265. Next base: position 1,052 of record JAYVCH010000355.1, on the reverse strand, counting down.
GATTGGCAATTACGAAAATCCTCACCAATTTTGGGTAGGTGGTGAAGATTTCACATTCAATGCTCATGCGAATACGGATAACCGTCCCAAAAAATTGGAGGAATTTTATTTTTCTCAGTTTGATTTTCCCCTCCGAGGTTTCGATTACTATGAATTTAAGGGTACACGCAAATTTGTGAGCAATATCGAATTTCGTTATCCTTTTATTCGTGAATTTTCAGTGGTATGGCCCATTCCATTGGTTTTGCGGTATGTAATGGGCAATGTTTTTGCTGATTATGGAGGAGCTTGGTCCTCGGGCGATGCCTTTGACCAAATGGGAATGGGAATAGGGTATGGAATGCGAATGAACCTTGGCATATTCGTTTTGAAATACACTCGTTCTTGGGCGATCGAAGGTATAGGAACCCATCAAAAGCCCCAAAGAGATTATTGGTCTCTGGGAGCGGAATTTTAATTTGTTGACGCCGACAGACTTTTTCGTCGCGGATGGACGTATAATATCTGCGTCCAGAGGAGAAGGCGTCCAGGAACGCGCTTGCTTTCGTGTAAGGGAAATGGCTTTATGAAACTATCGGAACGATTTACAGAAAAATGTATCATCATTGATTCGCAGCAGTCCAACAAGCTGGGAATTATTGAGGAAATGGTTAATCTGCTTTGCACGGCTTATGAAATTGAAAATCGAGATGGAGTTTTAAAAGCTGTTTTGGGTCGGGAAGAAAAAATGTCCACTGGAATTGGTTGTGGGTTGGCTGTTCCCCATGGCAAAGTTGACTTCATGGACAAAATGTGTGTCGTAGCTTGCTCGGTCAAACGCGGAATTAATTTCGAAGCCATTGATAAGGAAAATGTGTATTTGCTCTTCTTGATCGTATCTCCATCCAACACCACCGGGCCCCATATTCGGGCCCTCTCTGCGATCTCAAGAATTATGACAGATGCGGAAATTCGCAAGAGTTTGATTGCCGCCAATACCCCAACGGAATTTTACGCCAATTTAAAAATTGGGGAAGAGAAGTATCCCTGAGGCATGTCACCCTTGGCATTCT
>JAYVCH010000354.1:0-10133 GCA_043750055.1 Fibrobacteria bacterium | reverse complement strand
ATTAATCATAACATTTCATCGATGATTGGCCAGGGGGCCTTAAACCGACAACAGACATCTTTATCCAAGTCCTTAGAGAAGCTTTCGACGGGTCTTCGTATCAATCGCGCTTCCGATGACGCAGCCGGTCTCTCGGTTTCGGAATCATTACGTTCTAAAATCCGCGGTATGGATCGCGGTAAATCCAATGCCGAGGACGGTATCGCTCTCGTGCAAATCGCTGAAGGTGCCACAGGAGAAATCAATAACATCCTGCAGCGCATGCGCGAATTGTCCATTCAGTCCTCTACTGACACCATGACGACAACGGAACGTAGCTATACCGATAAGGAATTCGGACAGCTCATGAGCGAAGTGACGCGTATTTCCAACTCCGCTTCCTATAACGGAATGACCCTTTTGGATGGCCAGAGCGGGTCTTTCGGTGTATCCGGCGGTTCCGCTTCCGTCCTTCACATTGGATCGGGTTCCAGTGCATCTGTGGATCGTGTTAGCATCACCATCAATGCCATGACCCTCGGTTCATTGGGATTGAGTTCGACTACCACTTCCGTTAGTACGGCTGCTTCGGCCTTATCCTCTTTGTCCTTGATCGATACCGCTATCAAGTCCGTGAACACCATGCGTTCCGATATGGGTGCATACGTGAATCGACTTGAATTCGCGATTTCAAACTTGGGCAATCAGATTTACAATACTCAAGATGCCGAAAGCCGTATCCGTGACGTGGATTTTGCGAAGGAAACGACGGAGTTTACCCGTGCACAAATCCTGACACAGAGTGCGACGTCGATGTTATCACAAGCTAACCAGGTGCCTCAGGGAGTGCTTTCCTTACTGGGTCGCTAAGTTAGGAGTTAGGGAAGGCCCTGGGCCTTTGATGCTCATTTCACGAAGCCGGGAGCGAACCTCCCGGCTTTTTATTTTCGGTCCCATCAAGTTCCATTTTGGTTTTTAGGGCTAATGCTGATGTTACAACGATGAAGGTGGTTTTAGTTGACAGCCAATCTCTATAATCAAAAGAGCGACTTCTCCTGATGAGATATAAGATCAGTTGAGGGCGATGGAATTTTATGGCAAAAAACAAAAAATACAATTCGGGTCCTATTATTGATAACGGCATTCCAATTCAAGATTGGAAACCAACCTTAGGTCCCGACTATACCGTTATTTTCCAGAACTCACATGAAGCCATGTGTATGTTGGACGCGGAAGAATCGATCTGCTTTTGGAATAAAGGATCAGAAATCTTGTTTGGATTTTCTTCGGAAGAGATGATGGGAAAGAACTTCCATTTGCTGCTCGGCGCAGATGTGCGAGGACTTTCTTTGGAAGAGGGAACGTCCATAGTGAAGGGGAAACGAAAAGACGGATCCAAATTGACTTTGGAGTTGTCTGTTGGAGCTAAAGTGAGTAGTGGCCGCCTGAGGTTCATCGTAGCTAAAATATCTATTTCGAAATTGCAATACAGAATCCGGTTTGAAAGTCTAATCTCTTCCATTTCCACCCACTTCATTCAACTATCCAGTGCTAGAATTGATAGGGGAATCAATTATGCTCTGCATGCGATTGGTAAATTTGCAAAAGTGGATCAGGCCCTCCGAGATGCGAAGTTGAAATATCTGAATATCTTCGAAAATGCCGTTGAAGGAATTTATCAAAGCTCACCCAGCGGCCGATATTTGGACGTCAATCCCGCGATGGCCAAAATTTTCGGATACCCTGGGGCGAAAGAAATGGTGGACTCGGTGATGGATATTTCCACCGAGCATTATCTAAATCCAGAAAGACGAACCGAATTTCTTCGCAACCTCAAGGAGCTCGGTCGGGTTGTTGAATTCGAATCCCAGGTTAAGCGTAAAGACGGGCAAGTCATATGGATTTCCGAAAACGCCAGAGCGGTTTTAACATCGATCGGGGATCTTGATTATTGTGAAGGGACGGTCATGGAGGTGACCGACCGTAAACTCATGGCCGAAAAGCTTGTTCACGGTTCATTACATGATGCCCTAACCGGATTACCCAATCGAACCCTTTTTATGGAGCGCATGGGACAGGCCATGGAACACAGCCGCCAGAATCCAAAAAACCTCTGCGCGATTTTGATGCTTGATTTAGATCGATTCCAAATGGTGATTGACAGCAAAGGCCATCTTTACGGTGATAAAATGCTCGTGGCCTTTGCAACGCGCTTGCAAGCAATTCTTCCGATTAAGACAACACTTTCTAGGCTCGGTGGCGACGAGTTTTGTATTCTCGTGGAAGAGTTACCGGATTCTTCTCATGCGTCCATACTCGCCGATCATATCCAAGAAGCGCTTTCCTTGCCCTTTAGCCTGGAAGCAAAAGACGTCTATGCCGCAGCCAGCATCGGGATTGCTATAAGTTCGGGCATGGAAAATGGAGCTGAAGAACTTCTACGCGATGCAGACACGGCCATGCACAAGGCCAAACTTGCCGGCAAGGGCCGCTATGAAATTTTTGATGTATCCATGCATACCAAAGCAGTGCAGCTTCACACTTTGGAAACCGATTTACGGAAAGCATTGGAGAGGGGGGAGTTTCGTCTTCATTACCAGCCCATTGTTTCCTTGGACAACAGCTCGCTTATGGGATTTGAAGCTCTGATTCGTTGGCAACATCCTACCCTTGGAATGGTTTCACCCATGGATTTTATTCCCCTCGCTGAGGATACTGGGCTAATTATCTCAATCGGACGTTGGGTATTGTGGCAATCGTGCAAACAACTGGTGGAATGGCAGTCTATATTAAATTACGGGAATCCATTGACCATGAGTGTCAATTTATCGGGTAAACAATTGCTCGATATGGATTTGGTGCGACAGGTCAGCGCGATATTAAGTCAAACAAAATTGGCAGCAAAATGCTTAAAGTTGGAAGTAACGGAAAGTGCCATCATGGTCAATCCTGAAAAGGCTGCGGTTATTCTGAACAGCTTAAAGGATTTGGGCATCCAACTGAGCCTTGATGATTTCGGAACCGGATATTCCTCATTAAGTTATCTACATCGTTTCCCGTTCCACAATCTCAAAATTGATCGCTCTTTTATTTCCAAAATGGAAGCGGGGGATAAAGACGAGGAAATCGTAAAAGTGATTAATTTACTTGCGAAAAATTTAGGGATGGAAGTTGTAGCCGAGGGGATTGAGACCCTGGGGCAATGGGTTATTTTGAATAAGCTTTCTTGTGCTTATGGGCAGGGGTATTATTTTTCCAGACCCTTGGATGAAAATGCCGCCACAAATCTGATCATGGCCGGGGGATTTAAGCCACGTGGTCCACATGGGTAACGTGTATTTGACCTAATCAAAAGGTCCAAGCGATTTGGGGGTGAAACCCCAAATCATCGAGTTGCATTCCCATCGTCGGTGCTGATTTATCCTTTTGGGTATGCATATAAGGTAGCAGCCAGCCAAAGAATCCTCCCGCAAGTGCGCCCACGATTACATCGGAAGGAAAATGCTTGCCCGCGGCAACACGTAAGCCGGCAACTGCAGAAGCAGTGGTTAAGGTACCGGCCCATAACCAGGCTTGCCCTTGAAAATCTGGATGGCGCATTGGATACGTGTAACTTAAATACACGGCGGCCAAGAATGCGGCTGAAGAATGACCCGAATAAAAGCTGCCGGAAGCCTCCCCGGACAAACGTTCTTTAGCCGGGACATTCTTTCCATACACGAGCGGCCGGGGATGAACCTTCAGTGAGCGAACGAGTAAATCGATACTTGAGGAAATGGCGATCGCTTCCGAAAAAATGACTCCCTCGGTCCACACTGGACTTAACCCTTTTCCACCTCTCCAAGCATCCCAAGCGACGAGGCTCATGGGTAATGCGCAGAAAGGAAGGACTAGAATGTCGCTGGCCGTTGCAGCAGCGGGGGAATAGGTTCCCGCCACCCATCGATCCATTCCATTTAGATCCCGACGATGCAAAGTGTTGGTATCCACGCTTGTCATATTCTGATATCGAATTTGGGCGGGTACGGCCACTACGGCCGAAGCCAATATCCAAGCATAATCTTGTTGACCCAGGCTTAGCCGTGGTTCGGCCGCAAAAGGCTTCAGTTGCAATATAGCCGTCAACAAAAGGAGAAGTACCGGTGAGATTGATCTTTGCATTTTTAAAAAAATAACCCTTATTAGGACCGAATTCATCTTACAATTTAACCGAGTAACATAAAATGAAGGAATTAACTCCCCAGACCACCAAGAAACCCTTTGGTTTCAATATCATCGGGTTCGCTACGGCGAATTTGGGACTGGGTGTGGCCTTGAGAAATATGGTTGCCCTATTGGAACAACTTCAATATCCCTTCTGTGTGCTAGACATTGATCCCGGAGGTAATCGTACTGGCCATGACGGAAGTGTTCTTATTCACAGTGTCCAAGCAGGTAAACCCCTGCCATTTGGAGTCAATGTTTTTTTCATGAATCCTCCCTCGGTAGAATCGCTGTTTCGAGACTTGCCCGATTTGGTGGAAACCAAGGGTCATATGAACATCACCGTACTCTTCTGGGAATTGCCCAGTTTGCCGACCACCTGGAAGTCCTTGTTGAATAGAATGGATTTGATTTTGGTTCCCAGTCGATTCATCGGAACCGCCATTCGCACCGCGGAGATTCAAACGCCAACACTTTTTTTTAGACAAGGACTTTCTCAAATGCCTACCGCGGTTTGCGATCGCCAACGGTGGGGGTTTCCAGAAAATAAAACTTGTTTCATGTTTAGTTTTGACGTCAGTAGCGGCGTTCAGAAAAAAAATCCTCTCGGGGTTTTACAAGCTTTTAAAATGGCCTTTCCATCCGGTGAAGCGGAATTGATTTTCAAAGTCAATAACCGAACTATTTCTCCCGAAGCGGGCCTGGTTGTGGACAAGCTCAAGGAATGGATAACCGAGGTTCAGGGTGTGCGAATCTTGGATCAAACTTTTGCCTACAAAGATGTGCTTTCACTCTATGCCAGCGCCGATGTGTTTGTGTCTTTGCATCGAGGAGAGGGCCTGGGTTTGGGTCTCATGGAATCGATGGCCTTGGGTAAACCGACCATTGCTACAGGATGGTCTGGAAATATGGATTTCATGGACAACTCCAATGCCTGCTTGATTCCCTTTACTTTGGTACCGCTTGATGAGGGCACCCAATATCATGCCCAATCCCACGGAGCCTCGCAAGTGTGGGCGGATCCAGACTTAATCGTGGCGGCGACTTGGATGCGACGGCTTTCCCAATCCGTGGAATTACGCGAGGAAATCGGTGCCAAGGCGCGAGAATCCATTCGCAGTCTACAAGCGGAAATTTCTCGGGGCGAAGTTTTTTCCGAAGTGCGCAGTTGTTACGAGAAAATGTACTTTTAGAATTCTCGCGGATAAGACTCCCGCGACCCGCGGAATTCCAGATGAAAACTCTTCTCATAGATAATTACGATTCCTTCAGCCATATTCTTTTCCAGTACCTGTGGGAAGTGAACGGCCAGGAGCCGATTTTCATTCACAATAACTCCTGGACCCTTGCTGAAATTCAGGCCATGTCTTTTGATTCCATTTTGATCTCCCCCGGACCCGGACGACCCGATATCGCAACTGATTTCGGAATATGCGCTGAGGTTATAAAAGCCTTTTCCCACCTTCCCATTCTCGGTGTCTGCTTGGGTCATCAAGGTTTAGGAATCTCTGCCGGAGCCAAGGTGGTGCGCGCTCCCGTTGTCAGACATGGCAAAGCCTCCTTGATTCACCATAATGGACAAGGATTGTTCGCCGGATTAGCTCAGGACTTTTCCGCTATTCGATATCATTCTCTAGTGGTAGAAAAAGCTTCCTGTCCCATCGACTTGGAGGTCACGGCCACGGCATTGGACGATGGTCAAATTATGGGCCTGAAACTATTTGGTCGCCCCGCTTATGGGCTGCAATTCCATCCAGAATCTATTGGAACAGAAGTGGGGAAAAAAATCCTCGATAATTTCAGATCCATTTCCGAGCAGTATCTAAAGGGTCGGGAAGAGAGGGTTCAATTGCCCGTGACCGTTTCATTGGAAGCGAGCATTCCCTTAGTAAACAATGTTCCAATTGCAGGAACGGCAAAAAAGACCCATCCGTTTCCAATCCCTCCGATTTCCGTGGCCAACCTTTTGGAGCTAACTTGGCAAGATCCCGAAGATGTCTTTTTGGCTCTCTTTGCAAATCATCCTGCGGCTTTTTGGCTGGATTCTGAAGCTCAATCCCCGTCGGGAATTTCATACATGGGGGTTGGAACACAAGTATTCGAAGTCATGGGACGAACCACTCGCATCTTGACCGTTGACACTTCAAATGGAGCCCTCTCCCAAATCAATTCAATCGAGGGCGATCCTATCGAGATTCTCAAGGGTACCCTGTATGATACCGAAGCTTACACATTTTCTGAAAGCCTTCCCAAGTCCACAACCTTCCGCGGTGGCTTGGTAGGCTATTTTGGCTATGACTTAGCGCAAAAAGTTGCTTGGATTCCCTCGAGTGGAACCTTGAGTCAACTAAGGAGTGGGCCATTGGATGGGTCGATAACATGTAGCGATATGCCCGATGCTCTTTTCCTGCAACCCGATCGAATTCTTGCTTTTGATCACGGTTCACGGAAGGTTTTCGCTTACCTGCCGTCAGTAAAAGACCAAACGGAAAAAGAAGTCAGCCAGTGGTTGTCCACCTTACCCGTGCATTGGACTGGAATTTCAATAAGCAAATTACCGCTCCAATGCAATGATGTGAAAACCCATTCGTTGCCAACTTCAACCCCAAAGTCGTCAACCCTCTCAAATTTACGACTCGATTGGAAGCTTTCGGCGGATAAAAAAAACTATCTCGAACAGATTCGAAATGTGCAGGCGTTGATTCGGCAAGGCGAAAGCTATGAGGCCTGTTTGACCAATGAGGTGAGCGTGGCCGCAAACGCCGATCCATTGCTTGTCTATCGGCTTTTAAGACAAACTAACCCCGCCCCTTATGCGGCTTACCTGCGTTTCCCACAAGGCCGAATCCTGTCGACCTCTCCTGAACGCTTTCTTAAGATGAATACGAAGGGCCATCTCTCCTCAAGACCCATTAAGGGCACGCGCCCGCGTGGGCGAAATGCAGAAGAAGACGCGAAGATGAAATTCGATCTAATTCATCATGAAAAAGATCGTTCCGAAAACCTGATGATCGTGGATTTAGTGCGTAATGATTTTGGAAAAGTATGCGAGCTGTGTTCCGTTTCGGTACCAGAATTAATGGTAGTCGAATGTCATCCCACTGTTTTCCAATTGGTCTCGGAAGTGACAGGAAGACTTGCTCCGGGTCGAACGGCCATGGATGCCTTGCGTGCTTGCTTTCCAGGCGGATCCATGACGGGCGCACCCAAACTTCGAACCATGGAACTCCTTCTCCAACAAGAGAAGCGGGAACGCGGTGCATTTTCAGGTGCTTTAGGCTATCTCGGATCAGACGGATCACTGGATTTGGGTATGGTGATTCGGACCTTGGTTTATCGAGAGGGCCTCTACAAAGCCGGTTGTGGCGGGGCTATCTTGGCGGAATCGGACCCGGAGGGAGAATTCGCTGAAGCTCTATTAAAGGCTTTTGCGCCTCAACGCGCTCTTGAGTTGGCGGTTTTGGGAGAAAGCGGAGAGTGGTCCTTTCGAAATATGGAAATGCCGCTTCCACATGACTAGTTTTCTGAACGAGAAGAGGAATTGCCTTGTGATTAAACCTTCACTTTTATCCAGCTTAACGGTGCTCATTTATGTTTCCCTATCGGCTCCAAATGCTGGCTCCGAGTCTGTTTCCGCTCCCCCAGCCATTATCGCTGCTAAACATGTGCGTAAACCAGCGCCCTTGAAACGATTGAACTTTTCAGCAAGGCAAGGCTTTGCTTTGAAAATGATCAGTCAAGAAGTCGTTACCGCTGAACTTCGAAACGGGGTTGGGCGCACATTAGCTCGTGCCAGCTATAACTTGGAAGCCGGGGATTGGAAATTGCATCCAAAAAATCTTACTCCCGGGCTGTACACAGTTTTACTTCGCACGGGTAACGAATTACGATCGATGCGTATGAAAATCGAAGATGTCGAGCGTGGTCAAGGCGCACCAGAATGGATTCTTGAACGCGCTGCGGTTGATTCAACTGTTCCGGAAAAGCAGGGGCTTCTGCCCTGCGTGCCGAATCAAAAATGCTCGACCTGAACGCTTCACCCTCTTCGGGCTTAGTCGGGCGGGACTTACGCCATGTCTGGCATCCCTGTTCGCAAATGAAGGACTATGAATCTTTTCTTCCCTTGGAGGTGATTGGCGCCTCCGGAAGTTATTTGCATCTCGCCGAAGGACGGAAATTAATCGATGCCGTTTCTAGTTGGTGGTGTAAAACCCTGGGTCATGGACATCCCCGGTTACGCGCCGCTTTATCGCAACAAATGGATCGATTTGAACATGTCATTTTGGCTAATACTACCAACGAGTTGATAGTAAGCCTCTCGGAACGATTGGCAGCATTGGCTCCTGGTTTGAACCGGGTTATTTATGCTGGAGATGGATCGACAGCCGTTGAAGTCGCAGCGAAATTAGCCTTGCATGCAAAGCAGATTGAAGGACGATCCAATGCCATATCATTCATGGCTTTGGAAAATGGGTATCATGGTGAAACAGCTTTAACCTTGGCCCTGGGAGACTTAGGATTATATAGCGAGGCTTATCGCTCGCTGATGCCACAAGTCCATTTTCTCCGAGGACTTCCCTATGTAGATTCTGTGTCGCATCCACTCTGGACCGATTGTTCTGAAGTTTGGCCCCAATTAGAAAAACAATTAGAGGAAAAAGCATCTCGTCTCTGCGCCATTATTGTCGAGCCCATTTTACAGGGGGCTGGGGGGATGCGAATATACAGCGCCGATTTTTTGCGACGCTTGCGCGCATGGACTAAAGCCCAAGGAATCACTCTCATTGCGGACGAAATTCTTTCGGGATTTGGTCGCACGGGAACCATGTTGGCATGCGAGCATGCTGGAATCATTCCCGATATTGTGTGTCTCTCCAAAGGCCTAACGGCCGGTTGGCTACCTATGTCCGCGGTGTTGGTGTCCGAAGCGATGTATGGACAATTTTATGCTGACTACGGCCAGGGGCGGGATTTTTTGCATTCCAATACCTATGCTGGCAATGCCCTAGCAGCAGCGGTGGCTTTAGAAGCATTAAATATTTTTCAGGATGAAAGAATTCTCGCGCAAGTCCGAGTGAATGGACCGCGACTGGTTTCGGGCATGAGGCATGTCGCTGAAACGACCGGAAGACTTCAACATTTAAGGGCTATCGGTGCCGTAGTGGCGGCGGATTTGCAAGGCGCCGGAACGGGGAATGGACAGAGGGCCGGTTTCCGTGTCTTTCAGGAAGCGGTAAAACGGGGCGCTTTATTACGAAACTTAGGAGATACCGTTTATTGGCTGCTTCCCCTGAATGTGGGCGCAAATGTGATCGAAGATTTGGAAGCCATCACAATTGAGGCCATAAAAGCCGCTTTAGACTCATAATTAGCCGATTTTTAATTTTGGCGCCTTCTTGTTAGATTTAGCCCTGAAAACGACTTGAATCTTACGAACGGGCACCAAAAAACCCTTCGTATTGAAAGGAATGCCGGGACATGAAATTAGTGGTATTTTCCGAAAATAACAGCCTCAGGAAGCATTTAGAGGATCTTCTGACCTCTACCCCGCATAACTTCCAAACCTTTGACCTCGCAGCCCTGCTCTCTCGCGGACGATTGGGTACCTTCGACGGAATGCTGGTGGATCATCAAAGCTGGCAGCGATGCGTTTCTCTTTTCCGCTATTACGGCGTACTAGAGAATATCAATCCTAAGCCCATCGTTGTATTCAGCAAGAGCAAGAAATTGCCCCCGCTGAAATTACGTAATCCCAAGGCAGTTACGGCACATTGTTCCATCCCTCCACAGACGGAAGATTTTTACGCCGCCCTGCAACAAATATCGGCGGCTCTGGTCACTGCCTAATCAAACTTCCGGGCCGCGCGAGTCGCGGCCCTTTTCATTTCTGATCGCCCCCTTTTCCAATTCTTTTCCGCGCTTTTTCGCGGAGGCCACTGAAATACCGGATG
>JAYVCH010000353.1:0-6637 GCA_043750055.1 Fibrobacteria bacterium | reverse complement strand
AATTGAAAAAGGCTGAGGAAGCCAAGCGGGAATTTTTTCCGCTTGGGGTTGAGCCGGTTTTTCGGCGGCCCCTTCCACTGGCTCTAAATCTTCGGGTCGAATTCCATACACCTGAACAAAGTCACCTGCATGAAGCACTTGGGTGCGGAGAATGGGCTTCCGTCCAATTTTAATTTCCTTGCGGCGAAACAAGGATTGCAAACGGTCCAAGCTCATATGCACAAAATATTTTCGCAAGTATCGCTCTGCGCTTTGGCCGGCGTCATTAATATTGATGGACACTTCTACGAGCATTTATTTTACGCCTTCGAAGGGACAGACAATTTTATGGCCGGCATCCAGGCATCAGCCAGACGCATGCCATCGGCGCCGGAAGAAACAATGCCACCTGAATAGCCAGCGCCTTCCCCAAGCGGAAAGAGTCCTGGCGTGGAGACGCTTTGTAAGGTTATGGCATCGCGAAGGATTCTCATAGGAGACGAGGTACGAGACTCGGGACCGATAATCAAACCTTGAGAAATAAATCCGGGTAATTTCTGATCAAAATTTCGGAAAGATTCAAGCAGCGATAAGGCAATTTTATCTGGAAAAAGGTCGTGAAAGTTTGACCATCTAAGGGGTTTGGTAAAAGAGGTTTTGGGAATGGCTTGCGTGTCCACTCGTTTTTCCATAAAGGCTAAAATGGTTTGGGCCGGGAATGTAAAATTGCCACCTCCCATAGCGAAAGCCTTGATTTCCAATTCACGAATAAACTCAAGTCCAGCCAAAATATCTTCGCCAGGCAAATCCATGGGAGCCACGGGAACAACCACAGCTGAATTGGCAAAGGCGCCTGCGCGGTTGGAATAACTCATTCCATTAGTAAAAAGTCCATCCGCCGCATCGGCACAGGGAACGATTACTCCGCCTGGGCACATACAAAAGGAATAGGCGCAAAGCCCCTGCGACTCAGCATTCCAAGTGAGATAGTATTCCGCAGCTCCTGTAAGATTGGGATCGACATTCTCACCCAACTGACGTTGGTTTACCATTGCTTGCGGATGTTCTACGCGCACACCTACGGAAAAAGGTTTGCGTTCCATCGCCACGCCCAACTCATTTAGTTTGAGATATAAGGGTCGGGCGGAATGGCCGGAGGCCAATACAATGGCATCAAATAATTCTATTCCACTTTCTAATCCAATTCCGCTCACCTTTCCTTCAGTGAGAAGAATATTTAGAACGGGGGTATTAAAGCGAAAGACACAACCCTCGGCAACGCAGCGTTCGCGATAGGCTTTGATAATAAATTGCAATTTATCGGAACCGATATGGGGATGGGAGAGATAGACAATGTCCTCTTCGGCGCCCGAGGCCACCAATTCTTTTAAAAAGGCATCAGTAAAAGGGCTACGAGTTCGACAAGTCAATTTCCCATCGGAAAAAGTTCCCGCGCCACCTTCCCCAAATAAAATATTGGAATGCGGATTGAACCGATCCCCTTTGACGAATTGACGAATATCCTTAAACCGTTTTCCGACCTCGCTGCCTTGCTCGAAAACCTGAACCTTATAACCCTTGCGAGCAAGACCCAACGCTGCACCCATTCCGGCAGGCCCATTGCCAATAATAGCGATTCGATTTCCGGGCGGTCGATATTTCTTTGATCCATCAGAAGCCGGCCCAGAAGCGAATCCGGATAAGGAATTGGAAGTCGATCCAGAGTAGATTCTAGCCGAACCGTTTTTATCAACTGAAATAAGTTTAGGATGCTTTAATTTTCCCTTGTAAGTAAACTCGACAGTAAACCGCCATAGGGGCTGATTGCGACGTCTTGAATCCAGGGACTTGCGATGGATTTTAAGATCGACCACTAGGGATTTTTTAATTCTTAAGAAACCGGCTAGCGCCGCGATTAAATCCGGTTCGGTTTTAGAAACCGGCACAGCCAGTTCGCGGAGAATATAAGCTGTTACCAAAGTGTGTTCTTGAATAGAATCGTTCATGATGGCGTTAGTGATGGTAAGGGATATTTTTTTTGATGCAATAGGCGCGATAAATTTGTTCTAAGGCTAATGCTCGAGCCCATTCATGGGTTAACGTGAATTTGCTTAATTGGATTTTTCTGGGGATCGCCGTTTTTAAAGCTTCGGACACGCCATGAGACGAGCCAATAATCAGGGTCAGCCGCTTCGCGGATTTATTTTCGAGTTTGTCGATAAACGTGCTGAATTCTTTCGAACCCAGAGCGTCACCCGTTTCATCCCACAAGACGCATTCAGATAAAGGTTCAGAGGCGGCCCGAATTCGTTCAGACTCACGTGCAAGACGCTGGGCGCCATCCCTATCATCTGCATCTTTTAATTCGATGACTTCCAAATCGCCAAGCCGTTCCATTCTTTTCAAGTACTCGGCAGCCAAGGCTTTGAGCGGGGCATTGGACATTTTTCCGACACAGACAAGACGTATTTTCATAACGGTGTTTCAAAGTTAGGCATATTGGCCCTTAGGTTGGCGAAGAAATTATCCAAGAACTCCTTCTTATCCTCTTTATCCTTCTTTCCTAAGGGCCCATCCCAACGATCTTCGGGAATTTCAAACAAAAACCGGGAGGGAATCACATCGCGGACCACGCGATAATGAACCTTGGTGGCCGGCCACGACAAAAAGAGGCGAAGTTGGGCCCGAGTCATGGCCACGTAAAAGAGCCGTCGTTCCTCTTCAATTCCCACATCGGTATGGTTTGGCTTGGAGGGGAAAACATCATCATCCAAATGCGGCATGAAAACAGTATGAAATTCCAAACCTTTACTGGCATGCACCGTCATGAGCCGAACGCCCGGCTTTTCTTCCGGATCTTCATCGGAGGTGGTGTCCAACGCCAAAGCTCCCAGAACTTCAGCCAGTCTCGCCTCGGGATGCTTTTTCTCGTGCTTCTGAAAGAGTCGTAAAAATTCTTCCATATTTTCACGCTTACGACTGCCGGCTTCAAAAGAATCAAGAACACCGGCATGCTTCAGAAGTGCTTCCAAGGGTCCGAAAAAAGCTCCCGCTGCTGTTTCTTTGGCGCGCGCATCCACTTGGTCAATGAGATCCAAAGCTACCACCGTCCAAGGATGCCCAACTGTGACGCAATGTATTCGAAAATCGATCAATGCAGGTTCTTCGGTACGTGGCATCAAGTCAAGCACATCTTTTGGAATACCCCGCTTGGGAAATTGCAGGACCTTGGACAAGGACAATTCGTCTTGGGGATTTGCCATCAACTTTGCATAAGCCAATATGAGTTGGACTTCGGAGCGTTCAAGCAGATTGTTGGCCCCCTTGACTGCAAAAGGAATTCCCGTCACAATAAATTCATCCATCATTTCGCGCAGTTGAATGTTGGTCCGAACCAACACGGCCATTTTCCGCCAATCCAAATTTTCCGATCCATTGATTTCTTTGAGTTTGGCAATCAGCCAATCCATCTCGCCCTTTTCATCATCAGAAACATGGTGTTTGAGGGGCTCGCCAATTTCTTGGGTAGTAAAAACCTGTTTGGGACGGCGCAAGGTATTCTTGTGAATGACGGCGTTGGAAGCGCCGATGATATTCCCGGTCGATCGGTAATTTTGCTGTAGCTTAACCACCATCGCACCTGGGAAATGGATTTCGAAGTCGAGAAGATTGCGCATCTGTGCGCCACGCCAACCGTAAATACTCTGATCATCATCACCCACGACAAAAACACTGCCGCCCTCCCCTACCAGGAGGCGGAGCAATTCCAACTGCGCGCCATTGGTGTCTTGAAACTCATCCACCAAATAATGCCGCATCCGCGCCCGCAAGGCCAATTTAATTTCAGATTGTGAGTGCATGAGTCGAATCGGCATTTGGATTAAATCTTCGAAGTCCACCAGATTGGCATCACGCTTGGCTTTTTCATAACCCTTATAAATCTTGGGCAAGCGGGTTCCGTATTCAGTATCAACGGGGCAATTTTCGGGTGTGATCCCTTTTTCTTTCAGTGTTGATAACAGAGTCGAGAGTTCCAACGGATCAAATTTCTTATTGCGTGCGCCATATTTGGCCGCTTGTGTGACCAGCAAGGACAAGCGAGAATGGATATCGAGAATCCCGGGATCGCGTTGCAATCCCATCGCTTCCGCATATTCGCGAACCAGGCGAAAGCCCAATGAATGAAAAGTGCTGATAGCCACGCTGTCCAGAGTCCCACTCACATAAAACTTGAGGCGAGCTTTCATTTCACGAGCCGCCCGATTACTGAAGGTCAAGGCCACAATGGATCCTGAAGTGGAAACGGGCTCCTTGGATAGTAGGTGCACGATTCGGGTCACCAAGACGCGCGTCTTACCAGAACCCGCACCGGCCAAAACCAGAACTGGGCCTGTGGGCGCAATCGCTGCCAGAGATTGCTCTGCATTCAGACCCGCGACCAGTTTGGCGCAAGCGACCCGCAAGCTTTCAGAATTAACGCTTCGGGATTTAGGCTTTGACTTCATTCGCGACGCAAAGGTAAGAAAGGGAAGGTAATATGGCCTGGAACCCGCCAGGATCCTGGGCCAGGTGGTTTTTTAAAAAATGGACTTTAAAAAATGGACTTTAAAAAATGGACAAAAGGGAAAAAGCTATCGGCCTTCGGCGAGCCGATTAATCAAAAACTCCGCGAATCCCAATTGGCGCATGCGGTCCTGAGTCTTGGCGATTTCATAATCCACACGCACAATTTCAACCGACATGGCAGTGGTATCACATAAACACCAACTTGCCTGAGGAAGTCGATCGCGTGGTTGCCCAACGCTCCCCACGTTTACAAGTATCCGTTGGTTCGGAAGTAATTTATGGGACAAGGTTTCGGAGACCCAAAAAGACTGCTCATTTTCCATGACCACGATAGAAGGAATATGAGTGTGACCCACAAAGCAGATTTTTTCACTAAAGAAAGAAAACGCATCAATGGCATCATCGAAACTCGTGATGTAGTACCAATCCACCGGAGAACGAGGGCTTGCATGCACGAAAGTTAAAGGCGGCTCATCGACCACATAGGGTAATTTATCCAGAAAATCAGCAGACGCTTTATCCAGATTTTCTTTAGTCCACTCAATCGCCTTACGCGCATAGAAATTAAAATTTTCAGAAGACTCGCGTCCTAGAGCAACGGAGTCATGATTGCCTAAGAGAGTAACGGCACTGACATTTTTTATCAAATTGACACATTCATTGGGATTGGCGCCATAGCCGACAGCATCCCCAAGACAGATACGCCTTTCGACGCCCATTGATTCCATAGCTTCGAGAACTTTTTCTAAAGCCTCGATATTACTGTGGATGTCAGAATAAATGCCGTATTTCATGCGGTACTTTTCAGCTCCGGAACCAGATTTTCATTTGCCTATAGTTTAAAATACTTTTTCAGAAAGATAAAGCCCTTTGATTAATACCATGGGGAACGAGGTCTTTCATCAATTCATTTCCGTCATAGAGTTTAACCTCATACCAACGGTTCTTGGCTGCATTTTTAGGCATGATAGGGATATAATAGGATGTGACCCGCGCTATTCCTCAAAACGCTGCCGGCGGAAGTGATTCCGATTTGCCCCCAATCCCAGTCCATAATTTTACCACCCTTCAATTTCCAGAAAAGCTCCCATCCGGTCGCAAACTGGAAATCCGAAACTCTCAATCACTTAAGGACATTTATCCCTTCAGTATTCTTGTTATCGGGCCCGATTCTCTGCAAGCGGAAATGGAGTATGATTTTCTCTTCCAACATGTCGGAGTGATGTATTGGAGCCCGGCGGAAAAGGTCGAAGAAAAAACACCGCCCTGGGTGGATATTCGTCTCTCCCCCGCTGCAACGTCAATTGAAATCAACCTAGCCTGTCACCATATGCTGCGATTGCTTGAACTCAAAGAGCAATGTCTTATTCTTCACAACACCAATGCCATTACCGAAACCCGCAATCGACAATTGAATCGAATTGGTATTGCCTTGATGTCAGAAAAAAATCTGGGCATTCTCCTCAACTTAATTCTCGACGAGGCCATGGAGTTGACCGGCAGCGATGCGGGATGCCTTTATTTAGTGGAACAAAAAGAAGGCCAAGACCAACTAGCGGGAAATTATTGGGCTAATCGCCAAATCCGGTTTAAGCTCACCCGCAATGCCTCTGTATCTTATAATTTTTCGGAAATTGTTGTTCCCGCAACCAAGTCCTCCATCATCGGATACACTTTGATCGAAGGCAAGACCCTCAACATTCCCGATGTTTATACCATCGATCCTATTTCTGAATTTAGACACAATGCGGGATTCGACAAATCTTCCGGCTACCATACCAGGTCGATGTTGACGTTACCCATGAAGGATAATCGAGGCCAAGTGGTCGGCGCAATCCAACTGATCAACAAATGCCGCAATCGGAATCGGCCCATTACCTCGATAGAGGCTGCGGATGAACAGGTCGTACCCTTTCAGCTAGCTGATGTGAACCTATCCCTTTCGCTTGCATCACAGGCTTCCGTTGCCCTGCTGAATGCCCAATACGAATTGGACATCCAAGCACTATTCGAAGGATTTATCAATGCCAGTGTGACGGCGATTGAATCCCGCGATCCGACCACATCGGGTCATTCCCATCGGGTTGCGGAT
>JAYVCH010000352.1:0-4614 GCA_043750055.1 Fibrobacteria bacterium | reverse complement strand
CTCGTCGATGGTTCTTTGTCGTAGAAATTTCATGGGTTTTCCTTTATACTAGTTGAGTACGAACGGAATTGTTCGCGGAGTAAAGGATAGGGGGCGGAGATGAATCTCCGACGATAACGGTTTAAAGGTAACGGGGGTTTAGGCGTCTAACCTTGATCACACGCTAAGCAACCCGATAAATGCGGAGTTTAGGTAAATGGAAACTCTTGTTCAATGCCCCTCCAGTTGGTTGGAAAGTGGGGAAGGTTTTTGTCTTCTGGTTTTTATTTTCATCTAGGACAATTTATGTCCCTATAGATAAATTACCTTCCCTTTACCTAGTCAAGATTTGGCTTCGCAAAAAGACATAAAGCCCAGTTTCCAGAAAGAACGGTATTGGGGATAATGACTGAAGAATTCCTTGCTCATGTGCGTAAAGTTGATGGTGATACCCAGTCGCTTGCAGAACACCTGCAAGGGGTTTCAATCCTCGGCAAAGATCTCGGCGCTAAAATAGGCTTGGGATTAGCTGGTGAGGTAATTGGGTTACTTCACGACCTCGGCAAATACAGCCAAAAATTTCAAAATTATTTGAAATCAGCAACGGGTCGGTTAAATCCGGACGAGGATGAGGGCTACGTAGACGCAAAAGGATTGAAAGGGAAAATCGACCACTCTACCGCAGGTGCTCAACTAATTTGGCAGACGCTATCCGAACAAGACCAACTTGGACAAGTAGTCGGACAAATTTTAGCTCTCTGCATTGCCTCACATCATTCTGGATTGATCGATTGTCTCACATCGAGTCCAACTGAACCCACGGTAAATGGTTTCATGCGCCGCATGGGAAAATCAGACGAAAAAACACATTTAGCTGAAACTTTGTCAAAAGTTGAGAACGAGATTTCAAGTCGTTTCAAAAGCATTGTAGCTAACAAGGACCTGCTTTATAGCCTAAAAAAATCCATCCATAACATCAATCAAAACGCTCCTGATAGGAATGATACCGACCCAAGTAAAAGCATTGTGGCGCAGTTCCAAACCGGACTCCTTGTAAGATTTTTGTTTAGCTGTCTCATTGATGCCGATCGCACCGATACAGCTGATTTTGAAAAACCGAAAGAGGCAGCGTTCAGACCGCGAGGGCAATATTCCAACTGGGAAGAATTAGTCAAACGTTTTGAATCCTATCTTGCAACATTTACCCCTCGACATCCTATCGATAAACTTCGAAGCGAAATTTCAAATCATTGTTTATCTGCTTCTGCATATAAAAAGGGTGTTTATACACTTACTGTACCTACGGGTGGAGGGAAAACGCTTGCGAGTCTTCGTTTTGCTATGCACCATGCATGTAAGCATGGGCTTGATAGGGTAGTGTATATAGTTCCATTTACTTCCATCATCGATCAAAATGCCGACGTAACTCGTAAAATTTTAGAGCTAGACGGAAACCTTGATGACAAGGGTCGAATAGTTCTTGAGCACCACTCTAATTTAGAGCCTGCAATGATGGGGTGGAAACAAAAAATTCTGGCTGATAACTGGGATGCCCCAATTATTTATACAACCAGTGTCCAGTTTCTTGAAACACTATTCGGGTCCGGGACGCGCGGTGCCCGTCACATGCACCAACTATCGAACGCCGTCATTATCTTCGATGAAATTCAAACACTACCTGTAAAATGCGTCCACATCTTTAATAATGCCATCAATTTTCTGGTTGAACAATGCGGAAGTACCGTAGTCCTTTGCACAGCCACCCAACCATTATTAGCGCAGGTTGATCCAAAAAAAGGTGCCCTCCCAAACTCTGAAAAATGTGAAATTATGCCCGATATTAAGGGGCTGTTTGAGAATTTAAAGCGTGTAGACGTTAAATATCTAAGAAAGCCAGAGGGCTGGGAAGAGAAGGATATTGCGACGCTTGCCCTGAATGAAATGCATCGAGTGGGCAGTTGCCTGGTCATTGTAAATACTAAAAAAGCAGCAAAAGGTATGTTCCAAGCACTGGCTGGAAATGTGGATATGGCGACGTATCATCTCAGTACCAGTATGTGCCCGATTCATCGAAGGACAATTTTAAGTGACATCAGAATTCGCTTGGAAGCTGCCCTGCCAACTCTATGTATTAGCACCCAGCTAATTGAAGCAGGAGTCGATGTAGATTTTGGCGCAGTAATCCGCTATGCTGCTGGATTAGATTCCATTGCACAAGCCGCAGGTCGATGCAATCGAAATGGGAAAAATAAGCAAGGGATTGTTCACGTGGTCAATCCGACAGGAGATGACTTAAAATATCTTGATGATATCCGCATTGGGCGCGAAAAAATGGAAAGAGTTTTTTCTGATTTCTTAGCGAATCCAGATGCTTACGATAACGACCTTATTGGCCCGAAGGCCATGGAATGGTATTACAGCAATTATTTTTTTGATCGACGAAAAGAGATGGATTATCCTATAAAAAACGAATTAATAGGGCGTGACGATACCCTTTTGAACCTGCTCTCAATTAACTCGCTCGTAGATTCGAAATCAGCGACGAACTATTTGCGACAATCTTTTATGGCGGCGGGTAAAGTATTTCGAGCCATCGACGCCCCTACCCGTGGAGTAATCGTTCAATACGGTAAACCCGGACGGGATTTGGTAGCTGCGCTTTGTGCAGCATTTGAAGTCGATAAGCAATTCAACCTCCTTCGAAGTGCCCAACAGTATACGGTCAATTTGTTCCCGCATGAATTTCAAAAGCTCGAAGATCAAGGTGCATTGATGGAAGTGCAGCAAGGCACCGAAATATATTACCTGAATGCGCGCTTTTATAGCAAAGACTTCGGACTTGCTACTGAACCAGCAGCAGAAGAGGAGCTTCTCCATGTATAGCACACCAAAGAACTCGATTGAATTCAAGGTATGGGGTCGTTACGGCCTTTTTACGGATCCATTAACAAAAATAGGCGGGGAAAAGTGCTCTTACCATATTCCCACGTATGAAGCATTAAAAGGGGTAACTAAGTCCATCTATTGGAAGCCGACGTTAGTCTGGGTTGTCGACCAGGTAAGAGTGATGAAGCGAATTCGAACCCAGACCAAAGGTACTAAGCCACTTGAATATGGCGGAGGAAATACCTTAGCCATTTACACCTTTCTCGCAGACGTAGAATATCAAGTCAGGGCTCATTTTGAATGGAATGCACATCAGCCAAATCTAGTGCAGGACCAAGTAGAAGGCAAACATTTCCAAATCGCTCAACGGATGCTTGATCGCGGTGGACGGCAGGATATTTTCCTTGGAACTCGGGATTGCCAAGGATACGTCGAGCCCTGTGAGTTCGGTTCAGGAGTAAGTCACTATGACGGGGCCGGTGAGCTTGCCTTCGGACTCCTATTCCATGGTTTTGACTATCCAGAGGAAACGGGGGGAAATAAATTAGAAGCACGATTTTGGCGGCCAACAATGGTCGATGGAGTGATTAACTTCGTGCGACCCGAAAATTGTGTGGTAAGAAAATTTGTCCGCGATATGATCCCAAAGCAATATGGTATTGGAACAAACTTGAAGCCTGTAGATATCGAATCCCAGGAATGCGGAGGTTGAGATGAGTTGGATTCAAGACCTTTATGACACTTATCTTGCATGCGAGGGGAATGAACCTTCCGGTTCAGATCGCTTGATGCCCATTGCCCATACAACTCAACAGGCCCATATTGAGATCGTAATAGACGAATTAGGAAATTTTCGGAGAGCATCCGTTTTGCCAAAGGGCAACCAGACCACAATAATTCCATGTACTGATAATTCAGGTGTCAGGTCTGGTAAAAAACCACCTAATCATCCACTATGTGACAAGCTACAATACGTTGCTGGTGACTTTTCGGAATACGGAGGTGAAGTAACATCTGGATTTTCAAAAACCCCCACAGAACCCTATTTTGAATACCTAAAAATGCTAGAAGCCTGGTCCAATTTTGGTGAATCCCACCCTAAAATTAAGGCCATCCTTGCATATGTCAGGAAGAAATCAGTTGTAAGTGATCTTGTTGAACAGAAGGTGTTATATACTGAAAGTGGATCCCAAAAACTGCTAACGGAATGGACCAGTTCAAAGAACCAGATACCGGAAATATTCCGATCAATCTCAGCGGAACAAACTCCAGAAGATTCATTTATTCGATGGCGAGTTGAAATCCCGAACCAAGTCGTTTCTGGAACATGGGATGACCAGGATTTAATCAGATCTTGGATCAAATATTACGCTAGCCTGCAATCGACACGCGGGATTTGCATGGTAACTGGAGAGGTTTCTGTTTTTCCCGATAAGCACCCAAACAAAATTCGTCATGCTGGCGATAAAGCTAAACTCATCTCTTCAAATGACAATAGTGGTTTTACCTTTCGAGGCCGTTTTTTGAATGACACTCAAGCTGCTGGAATTTCCTTTGACGTAACGCAAAAAGCCCACAACGCTTTGCGTTGGATAATTGGGCGCAAGCAGGCGTACCGAAATGGCGACCAAGTCTTTGTGTCCTGGGGGATCGGTGGACAATCTCCTCCGGATATTTGGAGTGATTCAAAATCTTTGTTCGAAGATGTTGTAACAATAAGCCAAACATTCGAAAAGGAAAAACCCATAG
>JAYVCH010000351.1:0-3132 GCA_043750055.1 Fibrobacteria bacterium | reverse complement strand
GCTCCCCTTTTTCAAAACCGTAACCTTGGTAGAGCTTGTGGGAGAGCTTGTGTTCGGGAACTATGGGCTCCAGATTCACGAAGCCGACGGCCATTTTCGACAAGGCTTGGCGGGTGGCCTCCATGTTTTTGGTGAGAGCAATCCGGTACGTGATGGCATTCTTGCCCACATCGAAAACATCCAGGAACCGGATTCCGGCCTTGCTTTCGAGCCCACCACGGGTCTTGGTATCCTGCACTATGGAAAAAACCGCATAGGCATAAGATTTTTGATTCGCCTTATTTTCATCGACCTGTTTCAGTTTTGCGGCTACACCGTGCGTGTAAGGTCGAACCGGAATGGGGCCCTGAGGAGTCCAGATTTTGGCATCGGCTAGACATAAAGAGTGGAAAATCACTACAGATTGCAGGCCGAATAACACTTTGTAGGAAGCGGTTTTAATCACGGACTCACCTTCTTTTCTGGAAACGTGATAGTCGGCACATTCACACGTTGATTTTCCGTTGTTTCTCTTCCAATACAATTGATAAGACGTAAGCTACCCATTTCTCCTGCATCTGGTTTGAGGGGAAGGTGGGGGAGTCGGGGGAAGATTGATACGGGATCCGTCGAGACATCGCCAATGACCACAAGAGTGTCCTGTTCACCGCCTTTTAAAGAAAAAATCAGCAAGGTTTTGAGCGTATCCATTTTACCGCTGCTGGAACCGAAGTTTCCTAGGGGACATGCAATGCAAATCTCCATTATAAAACCCGTGATTAGCTTTTTCTTTTTAGGGGGAATAACTTGATCTTCCGGATGGGAAAAAGTGAATCGCCGATTCGCCATTAATATTGGGCCATCAACCGGACCATTTTTAGAATAGGGATTGTTGTATCCAAAATCTAGTTCGGCGTATTTCCTTTGAGGGGGCAAGAACAGAATTGAATCGATCCTGACCGTATCGGTCGAAGTATTAATTAGAGAAGTGGAATCGTTTCTTCCAAGAAAACTTGATTCATAAACAGTATCCTTGCTCAAAGTCAAAGCATGCGTCCCTTGGATCACAAAAAGAAATGCGATCAAGAAAACCTTTGGGGGTGTGGAAAAAATCCTATGCATTGATGGATCTCCGGTTTTGTAAAAATTCTGAGTGGCGAACGGTTAATTCAAATGTAAGCTTGAAAGTAGTATTTAGCATATGGATCCGACCTGCCATGGACCCAGGATCGCATTTTTATTTCAATTACGCACATTTTGTAAGTTTTCGGTTCAATGGGCCATTTCAAAAATCGTGGTGACTCATTCCCATTCTGAATAATAGCCGGCTCCCAAGAAATGCCGGTTTTCAACATTTGTTCAACCAATTTTTAGGATTTTCCACAACTCCCCTTGTTTTGCGCGCGCGCTTTTCTTTTACGTAATTCGCGCCGCACACGATATTATATGAGACCCCAATCAAAAAAGTAAATTTTGAATTGCCGTTCAATTACTTAATCAAAAGGAGCCTCGAAATGGAAAATACAATAAGAATCCGAGAAAATCATTCAGAAATCGAAAAGCATCCAATTGTTTGTTCTTTGGATGTGCATTCCACAAATATTTACATGTACATTTTAAATCGGAATACCGGAGAAATATTATGTGACTGCAATATCCTTGGTGGGTTCAAAGCAGTTCTAAAGCACATTATTAAGCTAAAAATCCGTGAAAACATGATCATAATTTATGAGGCTAGTAATTACGGTTTCTACCCGTATCGGCTTTTTACTAAGCGCGGTTATGCCTGTAAAATAATTGCACCCAATTCAATCCCACAGAAGAAGAACCTAAAAAAGACCGATTGGTATGATGCTACCGAAAACGCCAACTACCACATTGCGGGACTACTAAGGTACGTTCATATTCGTACTGAGAAAGATGAGCAGAGCCGAGAAGTTTTACGATACCGATGCCAACAAATTTGGAAGATCATTAAGCAGAAGCAATACATTCAAGCCTTTACAAAAAGGTATGGCTTGGAATACAACCTAACCGCGGGCTACTGGACAAAAAAGCATTATCAATGGCTTAACACCGTTGAGTTACCTTCCATGCCCAGGGAGCTTTTAGATCTTAAACTAAGCTTCTTATCAGAATTAGAAAATCAACTAGCCAAATTGGAAAAGATTCTTGATGATATTTTTGAAAAAGACGAGACGTTTAAACGCTTGTTTAAATTATACAGTTTGATTCGCGGTGTGGGCAGGATTAACGCTATGACGCTTGTTCTAGAAGGGCAAGATATAAAACGCTTCGCTAAATCAAGCGCCTTAATGAGTTACACTGGTCTTGTTCCTGGAAAACATTCCACTGGCACTAGTGATCCGCATTTGCGGATTACCAAATCCGGCAATAAATTTTTGCGGACAGCTTTAGTTGGCATCGCAAAGATGTATCGGGATAAACGAACCCTTAGAACCAAGAAGGAATTAAACGGGATACCTGAACCATTAAAATCATTTTTAGAAAGATGTCAGACAAGGCTGAATGGTAGATATAGGCATCTTGTTTCAAAGGGCAAACACAGCAATAAAGCCAGATGTGCCATCGCAAGGGAATTATGCGGATTCATTTGGGAGTTGGTCGTGAAAATTGAACCGACATTAAAAGAAGAACAATATAAACTGGTAGCATGAATCATTTTTCAGGCAGGACGGTACAGGATAATCGAAATGAAGCCCGCGTCGCACGTCGACATGATAAAAGCTCATGTGCACACGAATTATATGCGGAAAACATTCGAAATAATATCATAGGGTATCCAGTCCCAGAATAACCGACTTAAATGTAAGGTACATATTCTGTTAAGTCCTTCCTGAAATTTTTAGAAGCAGAAAGAACGAATGAACTGAAATAATGGGTTGACAAAGAGTCTCATATAACCGATGTACGGTGATTAAGTTTTGGATTAGATTGCGTTTGCAAGCTAATCTCCCGCACCACCATTGAACACAACTCCTGAAAGGGCGAAGCGATTTCGAGAGAGCAGCAGGGCTCATCCTAGCCCGAAAATCCTAAAAAAATTACCCCTAAAAACCTAGCTAACCCTTTGATTCTATTGCCCCTATTGTAGAAATTTGCCTTCAAAAATGTAGACATGCAATAATTTAT
>JAYVCH010000350.1:0-11885 GCA_043750055.1 Fibrobacteria bacterium | reverse complement strand
GCGGAAGCGTAGCCGCCTTCCCATCGACCTCTGCATGCCTTTGGCTCGCGGGATCGGGAATCATTGGATTAGTCATAGGTGATTTTTTTCTTTATCGTGCCTTGACCACGGAAGGGCCTGAAAAAACCAGTCAAATTCAAACCTTAGCGCCGGCCGCCACCGCCGTCATAGCCTGGTTTTTTCTACGAGAAATTTTAAGCACCAAACAAATTCTAGGGATGATGTTGGTCTTGGGCGGCGTATTCATGGCTACTTGGGAAACGAGCCGGATAAAACAAAAAAACAATTTGAAGATGAAACCCACCACGACCGTAAAATTGTCTGCCTGGCTTCTGAATGGGATGTGGGCAGCCTTATGGTCTTCCCTATTTCAAGGCGTAGGCACAGTCATGGCCCGTGAGGCATTTCGATCCCAGGCAAATTTGGACCCTGTCCTCGCGACGACTATTCGCATTACCATCGGTTCCCTTGTGATTTGGATTTTCGCAGCGAGCGGAGGTTCCATTAGAAAGACCTTGGCCGGCTGTTCCGATCGAAGGGTTTTACGGTTACTTCTTTGGGGCACCTTAGCCGGGCCCTTGGTCGGTATGGTCTGTTATGTTTCTGCGCTTAAATTTTCTCCAGCGGGAGTGGTGAGTACCATCACCTTCATGAATCCGTTAATTGTAATACCTTTGGGAGCATGGCATTATGGAACTCGAGTCGGACCCGTCGCCATAATTGGAACTGCCGTTTCCCTGGCCGGAGTTCTTCTACTGGGATTTGGGTAAGGATACATATGGAGAAAACAATTTCTAGGCAACCTTTAACCGAGTCACAACATGCCTGTTATTGAATCCCGTGTCAGCGAAGCTACACTGTTGATAGCACTCAGCCGTACCTTCGGTTACACCTCTTTTCGTCCTCATCAACAGGAGATCGTGGAGAATATTTTATCCGGGCGCGACGTACTCGGGATCATGCCCACAGGAGGAGGCAAATCACTTTGCTATCAGCTGCCAGCAAAAATGGCGGCCGGCACCGCCGTCGTCATCAGTCCATTGATTTCTTTGATGAAGGATCAGGTGGATTCGGCACGCGAAAATAACATGGAAGCCGCATTCCTTAATAGTTCTTTATCCAATACCCAGGCCGCGGCTGTGTATCGAAAACTGGAAGACGGAGTCTTGGACCTCCTGTATATCTCACCAGAACGGTTCGCGATGGAATCCTTCTTAGCGACTTTAAAATCCTCTCGAATATCATTTTTCGCCGTAGATGAGGCGCATTGCCTTTCGGAATGGGGCCATGATTTCCGTCCGGACTATCTCTCACTCGCGCAAATACGCAGGCACTTTCCCAAGGCCCCGATAGCGGCCTTCACGGCTACGGCCACTTCCGAGGTTCAACGCGACATACTGGCTAAGCTTTCCTTGCGTAACCCACTGCAAGTTCGCGCCTCCTTCAATCGTCCCAATCTTTTTTATGAAGTGAGAGCCAAACGTGAAGTCAAAGAACAAATCCTTGGCTTTTTACGAGAACATCGTGACGAACCTGGAATTGTATACCGCACCACACGTGATGCTGTGGAAAAAACATCAGCCTATCTAGTCTCAAAGGGAATTGATGCGCGCCCGTATCATGCTGGATTGTCTGCTAAGGAACGAGCCGAAAATCAGGAAGCTTTTAGCAAAGACGAAGTGCAAATAATGGTCGCCACCATCGCCTTCGGCATGGGCATCGATAAGAGCAATGTTCGCTTCGTCCTACATGCCGACTTGTCTAAAAACATCGAAGGGTATTATCAAGAAACGGGTCGTGCCGGACGCGATGGCGATCCCTCGCTCTGTATTTTATTTTTTGGGGGTGGAGATATTCCCAAGCTCCGGCATTTTATGGATCAGATTTTCGATCCGCAGGAACGCGCGCTGGCACTGGGAAAACTGAACAAGATGGCCGAATTCGCGACACGGAATCTCTGCCGGCGTCGACAATTATTGGCCTACTTCGAAGAAACCTATCCTGACGATTCCTGTGGGTCCTGTGATATTTGTACCGGTAAAGCATCCACGGTAGTGGCGACACGAGAAGCGCAGATGGCCCTTTCTGCTATCGTTCGAACCGGCGAGCGCTTTGGTGCGGGACATGTCGTTGATGTCTTAATAGGCGCGGATACTCAAAAAATTCGTGAGCTTAGACATGATAGCATCAAGACCTATGGTGTTGGCAAACATCGTGATAAAGCCTTCTGGCGATCCCTAATAGGCGAAATGCTGGGTCGAGGATTATTGGGCTTGGATTCAGGACCCTACCCCATACTCAAAGTGATGGAAGCCTCATTGCCGATTTTGCAGGGAAAAGAAAAATTTGAAATCCTGGAAATGGCCCACAAGGAACCGAGTGGATCAAAATCTTCCGCCAAATCAAAAAGTGGCCGTGGTAAAACGGATTCCGACTCGTCCGCTAAGGATGAACCGGATCTTTTTGCAAGCCTGCGTGCCTTGCGTAAAACTCTAGCTCAAAGGCAAGGCGTCCCCCCTTATATGGTTTTCTCCGACAAAACCCTGCATGAGATGTGCAGTCAAAAACCACTTACGCTAAATGCTTTCAGGGAGGTATCGGGAGTCGGCGACGCGAAGCGGGACAAATATGGAATGGAATTCGTTCAGGAAATCCGGGCCTATTCGGAGAAAGCATGATCTATTTAATCGCCCATCTGCATGTCCTTCCCGGACAAGAACTCGCCTTCCAGACCTATGAAAAAACCGTCCTACCCATTTTCAAGGAATACGGGGGTAAAGTGCTACAAGCACTACGACCGCTGCGGCCCATGCCAAGTAGCCATTCCACTAAAAAGGTTGCAACAAAAAAAGTTTATACCGGAACCCAAGCCGATCGATTTGAAAATGAGGTTCCCTATGAAATTCATGTGCTTTCCATTCCCTCCGAATCGGCCCTTGCCGCTTACCGAAATGATCCTCGCATTGCCAATTTATCCACCGAACGAAATCGCATTATGCAAAAAACGGATATCGTTATTTCTAAGGAACTGGTTATCTACTAAGGGCTTATCCCTCACAATAACTCGATTTATTTCAACTGGCTCCGAAGTCGTTAAAATATGTTTTCATCCGCACCAACAACCCTGGATCCAGGGTTAGGAAGCGGTTTCCACGGCCGGATTCGAGATAGGTCAAAATATCCTTGAAGGTCACAATCGCCGTTGTCTTGAGCCCAAAATCCTCTTCGATTTCACGAAGGGCCGGCCTAGGCCCTGAACCCCGTTCCATCCTATCCACCGAAACCGCAAGCCCCACAACCTTGACGCCGGGCAAAGCCAAAAAGGGAAGACATTCCCGCACTGAACTACCTGCGGTAGTGACGTCTTCGATCAAGACAACGCGGCAGGACTCGCTTGGGACCTGATGGTATCCATACCCAACGAGCAATCCACCCTCTCCATGATCCTTTGGTTCTTTGCGGTTGAAGGTATAGGTAACATCGCGAGCATAAAGTCGGTTGAGGGCCATCGCTGCAGTCACGGCCAGGGGAATGCCTTTATAGGCTGGACCAAAAAGGTTGTCGACGTCATCACCGAACGCGACATGAATTGCCTGGGCATAGAATTCCCCAAGTTTTGCTATTTGCGAAGCCTTTACATAGGCTCCCGTATTAATAAAATAGGGAGTCTTACGCCCGCTTTTTGTGGTGAAGTCGCCAAATCGCAATGCCCCTGCCGACAACATAAACTCAATGAACGCATCCTTAAAGTTTTCGTTTAATTTGTCCTTTAGGTTTTCCATGAACTTTCCAAGGTTATCCGCATCAGCAACAGAAACTCCCGAATCAGACGGAGCCCTATGCCCCGACGGAGCGTGGTTCTGAACCTTTTGGTACAGTAGTTTTGACAAGATACAAAGAGCATAACTCGGTGTGGAAGCCCTTATATTATTTACTCAAATTTTCCTCGTATCGATTTGGGCCAGGCGGTAGAATCGAAATATGCCCCTCATGAATGTAACCCTCGGCGACCTAAACTACACACTGGGCGTAGGCGAGGCCAACACCTTTCTCCGCTTGGCAGGAAACCTTTGTGGATCCAATGCTGTCAAAATCGGATCCGTTTTCAGCCGGACGCTTACTCACGCACGAGGTAAATTATTTCTCAGTCTTCAGGGTTGCTCTACCATTGATTCTCAAGCTTTAGCAGCCTTGGCATTACTTCATAAAAATCTGGAAGAACGTTGTCGGGATATGGTGCTGGTGGATGTCCCTGTTCAAATTCTCCGGGCCTTGGAACTCAGCCAACTGGCCTCCCTATTTGAAATTTTTCCTTCCCTGGAAGCGGCCGAGCAAAAATACGGTAACGCGGTCTGCTGATCGCGGAACAATTGTATCTTCCCCTATAATTTTCGGAAAGCCAGGGATACGGATGTTTTCCACAGATAAAATCGTCACGGCCAATACCAATCCACTCCTGTGGAAACTCAACCGCGACTACATGAATTTTCACTTCGAAAAGGAAGACGCGTTCTGGAAAGAAAAAATGGGTCTTGCAGAAAAAATCCCTGGAGATTTTGAGAAGAAAGAAATATTACTTCAGGCCTTTATCTCGAATCCAAAATACTTGCCTTCCATACGAACCGAACTCGCATCGACTTTATTATCCCCGGATGATCGAATGGGATTACAGGGTTGGTTACGCTTCTTTGAAGTCAATGCCATGGAAAATTCAGATGCCAATGCCTTGGCTGCAACCCTCATCGAAATGGAAGGCCGATTGCAGGAAGTGCGAAATGGGATGAAACTCGGATATCTTGATCCCACAAGCGGGGCATTGATTCCAGCCAGTTCCGTCAAATTAGGATTGATGGTACGTACCTCAAAGGACGAAGCCCTTCGCAAAGCGGCCCATCGCGGTCTACAAAGTATAGAACGCGAAGTGTTGGAAAAAGGATTCCTTGATATTGTCCGTGAACGTAATCGACTGGGTCGCATGCTCGGGTACGAAGATTATTACGACTATAAAGTTTCCCGAAACGAAGGCTTTTCAAAAAAAGTGCTTTTCGAAATACTCGGGGATTTAGAACGACAAACTCGCGATGCATGTAAGCATTCTATTGATGCGCTTTCGGCTAAGCTCGGTCCATCGGCGCGAGAAGGATGGAACTTTCTTTTTTTAACCGCTGGAGATGTCACCGCGCAAATGGATCCTTACTTTGGATTTGGAAGCGCACTCGGACGATGGGGTCGATCCTTTACGGCTTTGGGTATCCGTTACCGTGGCGCTACGTTAACCTTGGATCTTCTGGATCGAAAAGGCAAATATGAAAATGGGTTTATGCATGGCCCTATTCCAGGATTCATGGACGGCACTCGGTACCAACCCGCGCGCATTAATTTTACCGCCAATGCCATTCCTGGGCAGATGGGAAGCGGTCACCGAGCTACCGAGACCTTGTTTCACGAGGGCGGGCATGCGGCCCATTTCAGCAATATCCTAATGCCATCCCCGTGCTTCTCCCAAGAATATGCACCGACCTCCGTTGCCTTCGCGGAAACCCAAAGCATGTTTCTGGATAGCTTCATTGAAACTCCCGATTGGTTGTTACGATATGCACATGACAGTCATGGATTAGCCATGCCTCGTGAATTGATTCGAGAAAATATCATTAAGAAACATCCCTTCAAGGCCTTTGCTCTGCGGGCCATGCTTACAGTCTGTTTCGCTGAAAAGGCCATTTACGAAATGAGCGATGCCTCACTTACTTCAGAAAATGTTCTCAAAACTCTGCGGGATATCGAAACGGAATTGCAATTCCTGAATTCCGGAACTAGACCGGTTCTGAGCGTGCCACATTTACTTTCCGGAGAATCCTCAGCCTATTATCATGGCTATGTTTTAGCAGAAATGGCTGTACATCAAACCCGCCGATTTTTCCTGAATCGCGATCATGTTCTGGTGGACAATCCGAATGTGGGACGCGATTTGGCCGAACATTATTGGAAGCCAGGTAATTCCCGCACTTTTCCCGATATGATTAAGGGGATGACAGGAGAGTCCTTTGGGGCCTCGGCGACGGTGGAAATGGTTAGCAAACCTTTGGCCGAAGCATTATCGGAGGCTGATGACGCCGCCAATGGGCGAAAGGGGGGCTTTGCGGTAAGCGGGGTTGCGAGTTCACGAAAAGTGGAATTGGATGCGACCATTCGTGTCGCCCATGGCGACGAGTTAATCACTTCAAATAATAATGGAGAATCTTTTGAAGACATCGAGCGATCTTTTTCTGAGTGGATGGTAAATCGACCGCAAGTTTAATGGGAAGAAAGCAGGTAGTATTCGCCGATGACAATTTGGTCTTCGCTACTGCCCTGATCAATGGCGCAAGCTATGCCAATGACTCCTGAGCAAGGATCAAAATTTAAAATTCGACAAGCAGAAACCGCTGTTTCGGCTTTTTGACAGTCCACTTTACAATCTTCATTTTGCGTCTCGCGTCTCTCGCCTAGCGGAATCGTCACGATAGAATCCCGATTCACCCATTTGAGCTTGTTTTCATATTCTCCAGAAATACTTTGCGCTTCCATATCTCGCATTTCTGGACGAGGCAAATCAGCTTGGGTCTCCGCTTCTTCCACCGGAAAAATGGCCTGGACTTTGGAAAGGGCTATCCGCAATATGGCCCAATGTTGATAGCCATTAAGGATTTTTCGACGACCCACATCCGCGCAGACATAAAAGGGTCGACTACAGGTTGCGAAGGAAGCCCAGGTTTCGCATTGGCCCGAATCGGGTTCTCGCATGGGGCCGCCCAATTTATCCAAATTGAAATAAGCCGTTTTTCGGGCCCGCAAATCCAGATTGGACCATTCCGATTCTGTCGATCCCGCCAGACTGTGTCCCGCACTTTTTAAGACCGCCCGACTGAGTTGCACTGCAGAGTCTCTATAGCCCATGTTTTCATAGCAAAGCGCCAAATCATTCAAGGTACGGAGGTCGGTTGTGTCCGATAAGGTGATTTGCCGATAGATATTACAGGCTTGAGCATATTTTTTTTCTCGATAGAGAGCATTTGCCGATGTCTTCAAAGCTTGATTTTTTTTTGAAGACGAAAGCAGGATGTCTCGCGACCTTGTTGCAACAGAAGAACTTTCTTCTGCCTGCAAGAAAAATGGTAAACTGATTAAAAACAAAAGACAGTGACAAAGGGTCATGAGGGGGAACCAGACTCCTTTTCCAACCTTGCACAAAAGAGCAACATTGGTGAAAATGGCATGTGCCTGAAACCAAAATGGTACCTCATTGTCGACTCCAAATCCAGTCAAGCGAGTAAGAAAACGCTCTTGGTTCTGACCTGACAAAAATATTTATTTCTCGCTTCGAAAGTAGGGACGTAAATTGCCGAAAAATGGGCAAAATTCTAATGTTTATAGTATTTCCCGGATTTTCCGGCGAACGTCCCAACAGTGATGGAGTGAACATGCAAGGTCTTGATATCAAAGCAATCTATTCCGGTTTAGAGGCGAAGCATGCCTATGCGCGCAAGACCCTGGGGAAAGCCCTGACCTTGGCAGAAAAAATCATTTGGTCTCATCTCGACGATCCGAAGCAAGGATCGATGGAACGCGGAAAGGCATTTGCGAATCTTCGACCCGATCGCGTAGCGATGCAAGACGCCACAGCGCAGATGGCCATTCTTCAATTCATGCAGGCTCGTAAAGCAAAAGTCGCCGTGCCCACCACCGTTCATTGCGATCATCTTATCATTGCCCGCGACGGTGCGAAGGGCGATGTAGAATTAGCGAACCATGAGAACAAAGAAGTCTTCGACTTTTTGAGCTCGGCGGCGAATAAATATGGAATGGGATTTTGGAAACCCGGATCCGGAATCATTCATCAAGTCGTGTTGGAAAATTATGCCTTTCCCGGTGGCATGATGATTGGCACAGACTCCCATACACCCAATGCCGGTGGCTTAGGCATGATGGCTGTAGGAGTTGGCGGCTCCGATGCCGTGGATGTGATGGTCGGAATGCCCTGGGAAGTTCTTTACCCCAAGGTTACAGGTGTAAAACTAACTGGCCGTTTAAATGGCTGGACCTCCGGCAAGGATATCATTCTAAAACTTTTGGAAATTCTCACCGTTAAAGGGGGTACCAATAAAATTGTCGAGTATTTCGGTCCTGGCGTGGAAAGCCTCTCCTGCACGGCCCAGGCCACGGTCACAAATATGGGCGCGGAATTAGGCGCTACCTGCTCCCTCTTTCCTTATCATGCATCCATGGGCGCTTATTTGCGCGCCACAAGACGCGGCGAAATCGCCGACTTGGCCGATGTTTACAAATCCTATCTCAATCCCGACCCCGAAGTCTTGGCTAACCCCACCGACTTCTATAATGAAGTGATCGAAATTAACCTTGACACTCTGGAACCGTATGTCGTTGGCCCACACTCTCCCGACAAAGCCCGACCCATTTCTAAGTTCAAGGAAGAAATCGATAAGGAAAAATATCCCGAGCTTCTTTCCGCGGCCCTGATAGGTTCGTGTACTAATTCCTCTTATGAAGATGTAGGCCGCGCTGCCTTCGTCGCTGAACAGGCCTTGAAGAGGGGCGCTCGCGCTGCTTCCCAGTTTTTTGTGAGCCCGGGATCGGAACAGGTTTTTGACACCACGAAACGGGACGGTTACCTCACTTCTCTGGATAAACTAGGCGCCGTGGTAATGGCAAATGCCTGTGGACCTTGTATTGGGCAATGGCAGCGTAAAGATTTGGCGGAGGGTATTCCCAATTCCATCATCACTTCTTTCAACCGAAATTTCCGAGGCCGTAATGACGGCAACAACGCCACATTGGCTTTTATCGCCTCACCTGAAATTGTCACCGCAATGGCTTTGGCAGGTAACATCAAATTCAATCCTATCACCGACTCGCTTACCGACGCTGACGGAAAGGATTACAAACTCGAAGCCCCACAAGCCGATGCCTTGCCCGCAAAAGGGTTCGCCTTTAATGATGGTGGCTTTATCACACCCGCAGAAGACGGTTCCTCTTTGACCGTAAACGTTTCACCAACCAGTGGTCGCCTGCAACTTTTAGAACCCTTCACTGCCTGGGATGGCAAGGATATCGAAGGCGCCTTGGTTCTTGCCAAAACCCAAGCTAAATGCACAACCGATCATATTTCTCCGGCGGGAAAATGGCTGAAGTTCCGTGGCCATTTGGACAAAATTTCCGACAACATGCTGCTTGGCGCAACCAATGCTTTCGCTCCCGCCAATGCCGGTGCCGCCGCCATTGGTCAGGGACGGAATGTGTTGACTGGCGAAACCGGAAAAACCTATTCTCAAATAGCCCGCGACTATAAAACCAAAGGCAAGGGCTGGGTCATTTTCGGCGAGGAAAATTATGGCGAAGGCTCATCGCGCGAGCATGCCGCGATGTCACCAAGATTTCTCGGCGCTCGTGCGGTAATCGCAAAGAGCATGGCTCGCATCCACGAAACCAATCTTAAGAAACAAGGTTTACTGCCCCTGAAATTCATCTATCCCGCAGACTACGATCGCGTTCGTGAAGAAGATCGAGTCAGCATTTCCGGATTGGGAAGTTTTGCCCCATGGATCAATTTAAAACTAACGCTTAACCATTCAGACGGCAGCGTCGAGTCCTTTGAAGTCTCCCACTCTTTTAACCAGGAACAAATCGCCTGGTTCAAAGCGGGCAGTGCCTTGAACTTGATGAGTTAAAATGAATTTTAAAGTGATTGTTGAAGTGAATTCTATTTACCAAAACAATTAAAGAATCGAAAAAAAAGGACCGATACGATTCTTGGGGAATTCCGCATGCATTCCCCTTGAAGGAGAAATATGGAAAGCCTTTCCATTCAGTCCTATTCAGCGCAACTCCGCATTTATTCAAAGGGTGCCGACCCTCCGAAATCCACTATTAACAAAAAGGAGGGTGAAACTACCCCTAATACTTCGAGTGTTTCCACAGATTTTCAGAATCAGGATGGTGATTCTTTTTCCATGAGTTTGGAGGCACGAATCATTCAGATTTCCGTGACCCATACCGATGATGGTGCGGCGACGGGAAACCAACCTGGCGGAAACTTGCAGGTTAATTCCGCGCAACATAAGCACCAGCATCCCATGGGAAACCCTGAGGATGTGGCCAGCAAGGTGTTACAACATTTACAACAGGAACATCAGGAAAGCGGCGAATCCTTGCAATCATTTGTGAATCAAGTCCAAAACCGGATGGAGAGCCGACAGGCGGCGAGAAGCAGTAAACCGGATGGGTTTAATGAGTTCCGCATGCAAGTCGACACGCTGATCGTTTCCGGTTTAAATTCTTGGTCACAGTCAGGGGGCCAAGGTATTAATTTGCAAGCCTAAATTGATTGTGTTTTCAAACTAGGGGCACGGAAGCCCATGATGGAAGGCAAGGACGCCTTCTTCTCCCTCCCACACTGATAAAGACTGAAGTACATTATCATCTGCACCCATTTCTAAGGGCTTCCATGCAGATCCGAATTTCCATCCCTATCCTTGCATTCGTTTTTATTCAATGTCAGGAATCCGTCACGACCCACAATTGGTTTGCAATGGATACCAATATGTCGGTGTCACTCTACGGCACTGGACGAGTTTCCGAAGACAGTGCTTTTTTTCGTCTAGAGGCTGAAACGGAAAGGTTAAATGGGGTTTTCAGTGATTACTCGACCCGGTCTTCCCTTGCTCAGATTAAAGGTCATATCGGCGATACCCTAGAAATCGACCCAGAGATTTACAGTGTCCTCACCTTGGCTTTGGAGACGGCTGATTCGGCCCATGGAGCATTCGACATTACTCTTCACGATCTCAAAGGACTTTGGGGATTGGGAAGCGGACAGGCCCCTCATGTTCCCGATTCGAGTACCATAGATTCCGTGATGAAAGACAATCCTTATTATCAATCCTCGCGCGACTCCATTCATTTCCTAATGCCGCTTACTCTTCTCACAGGCCATAGAGTTGTACTCAGAAGAGAAAATTTACAACTAGACCTTGGTGCCATTGCGAAAGGGTTCGTGGTGGACAAGCTTCATGAACTGCTCAATATCTTGGGATTTCCAAATCATATTCTTCAGGCCGGAGGAGAAATCCGTTTGGGTGGTGTAAAAAAATCCGGGCTCTGGTCAGTGGGAATTCGACATCCGCGCGCTGCCGATTCGTTAAGTGGCCTTATTACCACACCAGTGGCCCATGCTATATCAACCTCCGGTGACTATGAACGATTTTTTGAAGAAGGTGGCATTCGCTACCATCATATTTTTGATCCTCGGACGGGAAGGCCCGCAACTTCTGCAAATCGAGTTTGTGCCGTCACCGTGATCACAGAATCGAGTATGCATGCCGATGCGCTCTCTACCACGCTGTTTGTACTCGGCCCGGAAAAAGGCATTTTGATGGCAAAGCAATATCATGTTGCCGCAGTTTGGTTTGAAGATCGGCCAACTGGCCTCTGTGCGATTGCGATGCCGGAAATTGAAAATGCATTGGTTCTCAAAGGAGTTCCCATCTGCGGGTCACACTGAAATCTCCCTCCAAGCCTCCGGCATTTTTCCGCCCCTTTGATGCTGGATTAATCGCGCTGGTCACTGCCGCTGCCTGTTGGGGTTTTTTCACGTTTCGATTTTCGGAAGGAACCCGAGCCGTTGTTTATGTCGCCAACAAAAAATTTGCCTGGTATGAATTATCAGGTGATAAACGTCGCATACCCATTCCGACTCAGATAGGAATGGTCTATTTGGAAATCGGTGATGGCATGGCTAGGGTGGCCTCCTCTCCCTGTCCAGGACAGATTTGCGTTAAGACCGGTATCATTCGTCATGCTCCTGAAGAAGTGGCTTGTGTCCCTGCACA
>JAYVCH010000349.1:0-3049 GCA_043750055.1 Fibrobacteria bacterium | reverse complement strand
GTCGCCAGCCGTCACCGCTATATTAATAGTACAACGACCCGTCTCCTTTTCAAAAATTACTAGAATTATTTGATACTGTGCTTTAGAATCACCTGCAGTAATGATACTTGAGCTGCCAAAGCGTGTTTGTAGAGCTCATCCATTGCCTTCAAGATTGTTATTGAGGACATCATGAGAAAGTTTGGCTGCAACATGATTCCAAGTGAGTACGGAGCCCGTTATAAAAATTATGGACACTAGGGCCAATAGTTGGGCGATACGTTTCAAGGAAGCTATTTTCCCATAGTCAGGCTTAGCTTACAATGGAGACATCGATTTAGAAAAATTGCTCCACGGTTAAGTGTGAAGCACCCTTGAGTCAACTAAAAAGATTTAGTTTCGCCGGAGGGACTAAAAAATAATGGAACTATTTTGTTTTTATCTGACTATCTATTTCAAGGAGACCATCGATATAAATGTTGTCAGGAGTGTTGATTGGCGATCTCCACAGCTTATCGACTTTTCGGAGTAGTAGGTCTTTTTTTTCAATCTGATTTTCTGATGGCTTAGGAATCTCTTCATCGAAGTGTTCCATTATCAACCGTTTCACTTCTTTAATAGTCGTTGTTCTACGTAAACTCATTTTATCCGCTTCTAAAAAAATGTAATTTCAATTAATTTTCAATTCACTAAATATCACAACTTTTAACTGGACCGTCATCGGCTCAACCACATTTGGATGGGAGATCTTATGATTCTTTGACCCGATATTGACTATTAGACCCCCTAATTTCTTTCAAAATATCCGATAATCTTAAATATCCCGAAAAACATGATTGAAGAGCCCTGTTTATTTCTCCTATAGACATGATCATGAATTAGGCATGGCGTTGAAGCGCGAAAGGGCAACTACCATGGACTCGGCAAGTTTCTTTTTTGGGGTTGGAGACTTTCCACTTTTCCGGCTCTTCAATTCACTTACGAAAACGGAATAAACTTTAATTGCAACCATCGCTTGTTGGGTGGGATTATTGGGCACAAAACCATGTGGAAATAGATTCATGTTTCGATTTAAAAAACGAGCCGTGGAATGAAGGGCTAAGAGATGGCTCTTATCGTCGGGAGTGCGTATTTCAAATTGCCATTTACGAGTTTGTTTTGCAATGACGGTCTTTTCCTTTTCCACGGAAAGCCCCGTCGCTTGGAAAATGCGGCAATCGTAATTTCGACAAGTTTGCGGGCGATTATCGTAAATGGAACATTGGTTGTTTTGAAACAAAGGGCAATGGCCATTTTCCATATAGCCCAACAGAACATTTCCCTTCGGCAATCCCGGCGCAGCAAACAATAATTTTTTTGGAATCACCGCCAATGTTTTTTTTTCATCGGGTCGGATATGAATGAAATACGAAGAGGTGCAGCAGCCTCTACATTCGCCGCAGGGAACGTTCATTCCCTTCCGGGTTTTTTGCGTAGATCGAATGCTGTGAAGCCAAGATAAAAATCGACCCGTTCCAATTTTTTTAATCACGATAGGGAAATAGAATTCTCACCGCTTATTGGTAAGCACTTATATTTGATTTCCAACTTTTCCATGTGAAGGTTAAGTAGATTAGATCCACATGAGAATTATACAGTCTTTTTTGGAAAGAACAGCATTTGGAAGCTTACCCTTTTTCCTTATCGCAATGCTAGGCTGTAATGAAAAACCTATCGTTTATTCGGAGCGGATAGCTCTACTCCCCGATCAATCTGGATTCTTGACTAAGGACATCCGTTCACTTGATAAATCAAAGACAGAATTAGCCATTAATGAAGTTGTCGGACCAAAGAGTAAGGAATTATTCGTCCTTCCGTTAATCCAGTTCTATGATGTTAAATTTAAAACGAAGCTGAAAGGGGACACGATTTTATTGTTCTCTTCCGAATCGACCTTGGTACAACTGGTCAAGGCTACAGGACCTTCGAAATTCCCCATCCAATTTCATTTGGCTACAGGTTCGGACTGGCTTTCTGCGGGTATACCTGAAGGCGATCCTCTTTATTATTCCGAAGAAAAATGGAAGACTTTGACGCAGATGATGCAATCAAAACCATTCTAGAAAAAGCTCAATTTTGGATAGAAATTTGGTCTCATTTTGAATAGGCGCACGCGATAAATTACGTGGCTCGAATTTGGAATAATGCAAAATAGTTTCTCCTTGTCGAACACTCTTTACTGGTGAGAAACCTTTTCTCAAATACTGCGGCAGTGGCGTCATTTATGCGGGGAAGCCATACAAAAGTGGGAAGTCCTACGAATCCCGGGATTAATTATTCTGCTCGGCGCATTTCTGTCCTTTTCTGGTTTTTTCATTGTTCGTAAAAATAGGATGGCCCCATCTCATAATCTTTTTGCATCCATATAGGGCCACCATTTTTTCTCGTGGTTACCTCTGGGCTACGGGATGGGATTTGGCCCATACCGCAGACATCAAAGGCGACCCAGGTCGCTTACGACAAGTGTTGATGGGTCGCCAATGGCCTGCATTACACCGATGCATAAATGAAAATGTTCTAAGTTTTTAAACAATTAATTAGGAGGGTTCTTGGTTCCAACTGAGGCGACAACGCGGACCGAAATTGTGTTTGAAACTCAGCGACTCCTCATTCGTCGATTCAAGCCCACGGATTTACAGGACGCGTACGAAATTTATTCCGATCCTGAAGTGGCTAAGTATGAGTTTTGGGATCCGTTCACTTTGGAAGAAACGCGGGAGGACCTGATCCTACAAGGAGCCGTTTTGCCAGGTACATATGAAGTGTGGAATGAATTCGCCGTGCAACTTCGAGATGAGGGTAAGCTGATAGGAAATATTTCCTTTCACACCAGCGAGCCAGAACAAAAGCAGGCGGAAATAGGCTTTCATTTCAACCGAGCTTATCATGGTCGCGGCTATGGTAAAGAGGCTGTAACGGGATTGATAAACTACGTGTGGACGATTGGCATCCATCGTGTTTGGGCGGTATCTGACACCCGGAATCCAAACTCATGGAAAATGATGGAGAAGTTAGGCATGCGCCGTGAGGG
>JAYVCH010000348.1:0-4148 GCA_043750055.1 Fibrobacteria bacterium | reverse complement strand
TCATAAAATATTTTTCCACTGCAAAGGAGAATGGTTTTGACATTGTCTCCTTGAACCGTTTCATCTTTCAAAATATTTTGAAATCCTTTGCCAGCCAGTTCAGAAAGAGGAGAAACCGCGGTAGGATGGCGCAAAAGACTTTTGGGCGTCATCACAATCAGGGGCTTGCGCCAAGCTCGCAACATTTGTCGACGCAGCAAATGAAAATACTGAGCTGGGGTCGAGACATTGACCACTTGGATATTGTCCTCGGCCGCTTGTGTTAAAAACCGTTCCAACCGGGCGCTGGAATGTTCCGGGCCCATGCCTTCGAAGCCGTGGGGAAGGAGCATGACAAGGCCCGACAGGCGACGCCATTTTTCTTCGGCACTGACAATGAACTGATCGATAATCGGCTGGGCCACATTAACGAAGTCTCCGAATTGCGCTTCCCAGAGAGTCAACCCTTTAGGGCAATCGAGACTGTAGCCGTATTCAAAACCAAGGACGCCATTTTCGGAAAGCGGACTATTGTAAATCTCAACGGTGGCTTGGTTAGCGGATAAAAATTGTAGGGGCATGTGTTGCTTGCCGTTTTCAATATCATGCAACACCGCATGGCGATGGCTGAACGTTCCCCGTTGCACGTCTTGTCCGGTCAAGCGAATGCGGTATCCTTCGGTGGCCAGACTTGCGAACGCCAGCGATTCGGCGGTAGCCCAGTCCAACGATTTTTCCCCGCGGCCCATCAATCGTCTTTGTTCCAAAATTTTTTCCACTTTGGGATGAGGATGGAACTCGGGTGGAATGGAAACCAGTTTCTCCATCAATTCTCCGAGCCTTGCTACCGTAACTCGGGTGTCAACCTCGGGGACTTCCTTCTCCTTCCCGCCTTGAAACCCATTCCAAACGCGGCTGGGGCCTTCTTTGGTTCGCGTGTAGGCTTTCTGGCGGGCTGCGGAAAGTTCATCTTCAAGTTGTTCCGTGCGCTTGGCTGCGATTCGATCCGCCTCTTCACGCGTGACCCCGCCCAGTTTTAAAAGATGATCGAGATACCCTTCGCGCACGGACTTGCGTCGTGCGATAGTGTGATAGAGTTGGGGCTGGGTAAAACTGGGTTCGTCGCCCTCATTATGCCCGCGCCGGCGATAACCATACATGTCGATAACTACATCGCGCCGAAACTCCTTGCGGAAGTCCATGGCAAGATTCACCACGGTGGCTACAGCGTCGGGGTCTTCACCGTTCACATGGAAAATCGGGATTTGCAACATCTTGGCCACGTCGGTGGCGTAGGTGGTTGAGCGTCCATCCATTGGCGAGGTTGTAAATCCGATTTGGTTATTGAGAATGATATGCAAGGTGCCGCCGATATGAAAACCTGGCAGCTCACTCATGTTCAAAATTTCCTGGATAATGCCTTCGCCCGCGAATGCGGCATCACCGTGAATGAGTAGCCCTAAACCGCGCTCCCGGGCACGGTCATCGACCCTGTCCTGCTTAGCGCGCAATCGTCCTTGAGCCACGGGGTTCACGAATTCAAGATGGCTGGGATTAAAGCACAAAGACAAATGGATTTTATGCCCATTGGCACCCACCCATTCGGAGGAGTAACCTAGATGATACTTCACGTCGCCGCGGCCGAGATGGAGCTCCGGTTCTGCATCTTCGAATTCCGAAAAAATATCCCTCGGATTCTTTCCCATGATATTAGCCAAGACATTCAAACGACCGCGATGGGCCATGCCCAAAACGATTTCATCGATATTTTGTTCACCGGCTTTTTCAATCGCCAAATCCAGAAGTGGAATCAAACTTTCCGATCCTTCTAAGGAAAAACTTTTTGCTCCCAGAAATTTTTTCTGGATGAATTCCTCGAAGATGGTGGCGTCGGTGAGGCGGGTGAGGATGTCGAGCTGTTGCGAGCGAGAAAGGGAAATGGTATTTTCGCTG
This sequence comes from Fibrobacteria bacterium, assembly GCA_043750055.1. Classification (GTDB taxonomy): domain Bacteria; phylum Fibrobacterota; class Fibrobacteria; order UBA11236; family UBA11236; genus Chersky-265. The sequence continues at coordinate 2,216 of JAYVCH010000348.1, read as the reverse complement.
CCTTCCATCCGATCGGTAAGCCATGCGCGCACGCCCGAATTATCAATATGCATGAATTGCACGCCAATGGATCGGCAGTAGGTGTTTTGCATGGTCTCCATCATGCCGCGCAGCGTAACGGATTTGTGGGCGCCGATGGAAATGCCGGAAATGGGACGATCCAGGTCTTCGTCTTTCAATCCAAAAAATCCCGGCTCCAAATCAGAAATATTGCCCTTGGGTGGTTGTCCCAAGGGATCGATGCGAGCGAATAAATGTCCGCGCACTCGGTAAGCGCGAATCATTTGATCGGCCCGGTCCTGTAAGGCTGCAATGTCCGTTTGCATGGCAGGAAAGGAAGGCGCGGTGTCAGAGGCTTGAAACAATCCAGGTCCGGATAACCGGGGTCCTAGTTGAGGTTGATTACGAAAAGCCGCACCCGTTGACTCTTGGGCCGAGCTCTGAAAATAAATGCGCCAATCTTCCGATACCGATTCTGGGTCACGCAAAAAGTCAGCGTATAAAGCCTCAACAAATCCCAAGCTCAAATCATTCGGTTCCATAAAATTCATAGATAAATCAACTGCCCCCAAAAGTGAATCCTATATCAAGATTTTAATGAGTTAAATATCTAAATACCAAGGAATTCCGCACATCCTGGTTTTAATCAATAATTGAGAAAAAAGGGTTCGAAAGGCCGCGGAGGCTTTCCTTTGCCAGCTGGCCATACAATACTTCTCTTTATCCCATGCCAAAGATTGACCTGCCGGAATCGGATGAAAAACTGTTGGATGAGTGTGATGTCGAAACTTTTCGCTCCGGGGGAAAGGGCGGTCAACACGTAAATAAGACCGACAGTGCCGTGCGTTTACGTCATCTACCAACAGGATTAGTGGTGATGTGCCAAGAGGAGCGGAGCCAGTTTTTAAACAAAATGATTTGTCTGAAAAAACTTAGAGAAAAGGTCGCAAAACTGAATATTGTGCCCCTAGTTCGCAAGGCCACCAAGCCCCCAAAATCGGCCAAGCGGAGCAAAAAGAAGGCAAAATCCCTCCAGGCGAAGAAAAAGCAAGGGCGTAATAACAATTGGATAGATAATGGAGATTAATTTTGAAAAAATCACTTATCCATGTTTTATTCACATAAAATCGAGCCTTGTCGCAAAAACACTGTTGGTAAAATGTTGAAAACTATTCAGGCAGATTGCGGTCACAGATAGGGTTTGCTACCCTTCACTTATGATTCCAAATTCAAATTCTTTTCCATATTCAAAGCTTATCTCCGATTTTGAAACGTTGCGAGCGTTTACCCTACAACTGATTTCCAATGTGGATGGCGAACAGGCCGCCTGCATCCCCTCGGGCTTTAGGAATAACCTGCAATGGCAGCTTGGCCATCTGCTTTTTGCCCAGAGCGCGAGCCTGTACACCTGGAGCGGTAATCCAGCCCCTTATGGTCATGGCTATGGAGACTATTTTGGAATAGGATCGAGTCCGACGAATATGGATTCGTTAGCGCCGGACTGGGATGAGCTTATGGCTGCGGCGAAAAAACACTCGCGAGGCTTGTTTGAAAAAATCAGCGATCGCCTGGATCAAAAACTGCATAAGCCCTATAAGTTCATGAACATCAAGATGACCACCACCGGTGAGACATTGCCTTTTCTCCTGGCCCATGAAGGCGAACATATCGCGCATATAAAACGACTAATCAAGGTAACCATGAGATGAGGCACGTGGTTGATTTGAAGCTTCTTGAAATCGCGCTTGATAATTAAATCCCGCCCAAATCCCTTCAAACTTGCGGGAATTTTATTTAGGAAAAAAGATTTTGTGGTATTGCTCCTTTGCAACCTACTAGTAGGACTGACTTACTCTTTCGTCATGCCTTTCTCATCAATGTTTGGGACGCGCGAAGTGGGCATGAGCCCAGGATTTTTTGGAGTTTACATGACTGTTACCTCCCTGATTTCCATTTTCATCGCCACCCTTCTGGCAAAATGGTCCGATATCCGCTTTTCTCGGAAGCATATTTTGATGGCCGCTGGTATTGCCGGATGTATTGGATATCTCGGGAATGCATTCATCCGCGAGGTTTGGGCACTTTTTTTGATCGCCTCCATTTTCCTTGGGATTTCTTCCATCAGTTTTTCGCAGCTCTTTGCTCATGCGCGCGATCTTTTGGATAGAAGTGATATTGACGCCGAACACGTTCCTTTTTTTATGAATGTATTCCGA
>JAYVCH010000347.1:0-11827 GCA_043750055.1 Fibrobacteria bacterium | reverse complement strand
CAATCATCTTTTCTACTGTAGCCCAATCCACTCCTGAGGTGATTTTTTGTTCTAGCAATTTATCCGAAATCATTTTCCGAGTAAGGACCAAGCCTGCCGTGATGACCGAACCTTTGATTGTCAGTGTGGCTCGTGTCGGTTCCGCAACAATATCTAGGTAAGCACTGGGATTGAGGCTGGCGGGTGGGGCTCCCTCCATAATGACTTCCGCAGGAGGCAACTCTTCCAAGGGGGGTTGTGATTTTGGAGTATCAGCCATACTTGATTATAGGATGGGGAGCTGGAAAAGAACAATTTAAACCGTTACAATGTTGGCAAAAGTTTGACTTTCCCTGGATTTTTAGTGGGTCTGGCACTAAAATTCAAGACTTTTTGGCATTCTGCGGCCAGTATTTTTGCCCCATCTCCATGACCGATCTTGTTTTCTAACTCGTCAACAACGCCTTCCCAGGGATGATTACAACGGAATAACGACTCCAATAACAAGTCGAATTTCTCGAATGTGAATTGGTTCACAGTTCCAACCCATTCCGGAAAAATGTCCCGTTGGAGGAGGAGATTGGGCAAGGCAAGTCTGCGTGAAGCCAGAACATGGCTTCCAACAAACAAGGTTAATGGATCCACAAGCGCCAACGACAAGGTAGGAATCCGGCGCAAAGCCAACTCCAAAGTCAGAGTTCCAGGAAAAGCCACGGCCCAACTGGTATCGGTCAAAGCCCGCTCTTTATCCACACGGAATTGAACCGACGAAAGGAATCGACCCTGTTGAAAGCGGCGTAACCACGACTGCATCTCACTCTCCAAATGAATGGGCACAAGAATTTGCAATTGGATTTTTTCGCGCTCAAGTCTCGCTTGAGGGAGGCCGCTTTTTTTCCAAGTTTCCAAATTGGCGAGCCAGATAGGAAGATTTCGTTTTATAACCGATAGTCGGCTTCCCGGACATAGGGTAAGAATTTTTTTCGATTCCATTGATGCATCGCGTTTTTCTTTTTCATTTTCATCTTCACTAGCCTTAGCTTTAGCCTTAGCCCCATCGTCCTTCAAAACAAAGAAGTGACCGACGGTCACGCTTTGGGGCTTTAAAATCTCTCCGCGAGAAGAAATAATCTCATCATCAAATCGTTTTTTCTCAAAGGGGAAAAGTACATGCACCATGCAACCGGACAAGGCATAAAGGACTCTTTTGAATCGATGGCCGGCATCACGATAGGCCCAAGTTTGGGGAGGCGCTAGGTAACATACGGGATACCCTAATTTTCGAGCGAGGGGGGCTAAACGAAGATTGAGTCCCGGATAATCCACCAACAAAACCAGATCGGGATGCATGGACCGCAGGGATCCCTTGGCCAGACGCAATAATCGCAATAGCAAGGGCCCGTGTTTTAAAACATCCCATAGCCCATTCACGGCGGTTCGTTTCATCTCCATCAAGGGCTTGAGTCCGCAAGCTGAAAGTGCCGGCCCCCCAAAACCCACTAGGTCTAAATCGGGATTCGCGAGACGCAAGCGCGACACAACAGCTGCGGCCATGGCGTCTCCCGAGGCCTCCCCTGCAACGACAAAAAGCCTCAAGCGAAAAAATCCACGGGGTATTTGACTTTCACAATAGTCTATGAGGGTCCAGTTGCGTCAAGGAAGGAAGCACCAGGTCAAATCTATGTTCGGTTCCTTGTTCCGCTGTATAGGATGGAATCCAAATGGTAGTCCATCCACGCGCCTGGGCAGTTTCCAAATTGTCAATTCGATCATCGGCAAAATGGATTTGGATATCGTTCCCATGCCGCTGTCGCAACAATACCTCAACCTTATCGTAGGATTCCGGATGTGGCTTTCCCTGCCAATCCATAAAAACTATGTCAAGAATGCCCTGGAATTGTTGCTTGCCCGGTTGGCCGTGGGGGTGAATTTCCAAGGGCAGCATCGACTCCAATCCAATGGTCTTGAGACCTCGAATGGCCCAATCCATTCTCGCATTGGTAAAGATATAGACTGGATGGGGTACACGGCCCATCCATGCAACGAGGTCGGGATCTTGGGGCGGAAGATGATGCTCAGGAATAGCATGAATGAAATCCGTATAATGATCTCGGTTAACTCCGTGCATCACTTCTAAGCCTTTGAGTGTGGTACCATACTTAGCACAAAATTCCAGCCTGGCCGAATCGGCATCGCCATGGGAGAAACCCAAAAAAGTTTTGATGTATTCCGTGATCCGAAAATCGACGGCTTTCAGTGTCGTTCCGGTAGAGGGATAAAGAGTATGGTCATAATCAAGAAGCAAGATTTTTTGCAAGTTATGGGTTCTCCAAAAAAGATATCAAGACCCCATAAGTAAATCCCCAGATGGCGCCGTTTCCTACACGGATGCAGGGAAACAAGGCTTCAGGATGATGACCACTTAAGGCAGCATTACTGCGATTGGTAGAATCTGTGAGGTAACTCAGGGGCAACCAATGAAATTCGGAGATTTCTTCATCCTGAAGAAACAACGGAGGCTTTTCTTCTACTTCAAACAGAAAGGGGGCTACTATCAATGGCCGTCCTAACCCTCCGCCAGCGGCTGCCAGTGGAAGTTCTTGAACGAAATGCCAAGGCTTTAAACTGATTCCGCATTCCTCAAACGCCTCTCGAATAGCCGTTTCCTGTAAATCCTTGTCGCCGTTTTCGAGCTTGCCACCGGGAAGCGCAAAATGGCCTGACCAGGGGTCTTTGGGGTTGGATGCGCGCCGAAGAAAAAGATAGTCGGGGTCGGGCCCCACGGTCCGAATCAGCGCTACCGCAGCTTGGGGATCCTGACCCAAATGACCTCCAAAAGGGATGGAAGGATTAGGCATCTAGGGATTATAAACTATAAATTGGTACTGAATCCGTTTTCGAGCCTATTTTCTTGGGGTTCCAGTAGATTCACCGCCTCTGTGCACTAAGCAAAATGTCTATTATTTGTTAAATTCTCTCTCGCATGACTAAGTCTCATATTCTAGGAATGCGAATTCCCGAACTCGAATCTTTGGTCGTTTCGCTGAATCAGCCTGGATTTCGCGCCAAACAAATTCATAATTGGGTTTTCCAAAATCTGGAAACCGATTTTCAGAAAATGACCAACCTGCCAAAACCTCTGGTGGACGCTTTGGAAAATTCAGCCACCTGTTCCGTTTTTTCAGTTAAAACCAGTCAAGTCTCCACGGATGGAACCACGAAATGGGTGTTTGAAACCCATGATGGCTATTTTTTTGAAACCGTACTCATTCCCACTGAAGATCGCCGGTCTGTTTGCGTTTCCTCCCAAATCGGTTGTGCGATGGGTTGCACTTTTTGTCGCACTGCCACGATGGGCTTTATTCGCAATCTCACCTTGGGTGAAATTCTGGAACAAGTTCATTTCGTCAGCCGCTATCTCAAGGATCAGGGACAGGGTAAAGAACAATATCAGACCCGTGTCTCCAATGTCATTTTTATGGGAATGGGCGAACCGCTTTTGAATCTGGAAAACGTGGCCTCGGCCTGCGAATTTCTCAACTCTGCAGATGGCTTCGGTATCGGTAAGGATAAAATTACGATCTCGACCTCTGGTGTTGTGCCAAAAATTTTAGAGTGGGCCGAACGTGCGCCCGATTTCAAATTGGCTATTAGTCTCAACGGCAGCAACAATACGACTCGCTCGGAAATCATGCCCGTGAATCGCCGCTACCCGATTGAAACCTTGCTAAAAACCGCAGACGAGTACATTCGTCTTACCGGACAGAAATTGACATTCGAATACATTTTGATCAAAAACAAAACCTGCACGCCAGAATCGGCTCGCGAGCTCAAACGCATCGCCTCGAATCGGAACTGCAAAATCAATTTAATCCCTTTAAACAAAGGGAATCCCGACATGGAACCTCCATCGGATGTAGAGATTTTGGAATTCGAAAAAATTTTGGCGCAAGGAGACTTTCAAGTCCTGCGCCGGCGTCCACGAGGACCTGACATTTTCGCAGCTTGCGGACAATTGGCCACAGAACAGAAGAAGGTAGCCTAATGCTGACTCAGAACTTGCCCGAATATTGGGAAGACCTATACAAAACAAAAAAGGACGTGTGGGACCTGGGAAAGGTCAGCCCCATCTTGGAGGAATTCTTCAAGAGTGAAACCTGTCCCAAAACAGGCCGAGTCCTTATCCCTGGTGCAGGCCGTGGCTATGATGCCGCGGCTTGGGCCCAACGTGGCCATGAAACCCTTGCGGTCGATTTTTCACAAACGGCATATGCTGCCCTCACCGCACTGACAGAAAAACAACGTAAGCTCACGGTATTGAATATCGACTTGTTCGAACTCTCTCCCAAGAGCACCCAGCCCTTCGACATCATTTACGAATACGGCTGCTTCAATTCCATCCACCCAGGACGTCGCGATGAATACTTCGAAGTCTGGGATAAAATGCTAACACCCGATGGCATCGTCATCGCCGCCTTCTATCCGCTGATCCGTTCGACTTCCCTTGAAGGACCTCCCCATCCCACCTCCGAAGGGGAATTGATGGCCCGCCTCGATGGCGTTTTCGATCTCCAAGAAAAAATCATACCCAAGAAAAGCATCAAAGAACGCACCGGAAAAGAAGAAATCTGGATCCTGCGCAAGCCCAAATAACTTTCCAAAAAAATTTGCCCCTATCGCCCTAGGTAACTCCAATGTTACCTAGGGCTTTTTTTTACCTCTCCCCGCGACCCAAAAAAATCCACATTCACCCTCTCCACTTTCGTCTTCACCCGGGTCTTTTCCCAAAACTTTTTTCTGAATTTCCCACATACCTTAAATTCCTCAATTTTCCAAAATCGCCCCTTAAACCGTTGGTTTTAACCCAGTTGACCGCAGCCGTCTGACATCGCGCTCGACGTGGTTTCAAGCGTCTCGCCGTGGTACCCTCAATTCATAGGAGGCACCAGAACCCAAATGTCTTACTTCTCATCTAAATCCACTTGGCTCAGCCTAGTCGACACCGCCGAATCCGAAAACCGAACAACCCCCAATTCAGATTCGACAGATTCTAAAGCCATTAACCTTTCCAATGTGGCAACGGGAATGGATGGCATCACCCTCTCCTTCGAGGATTTCCGTCCTTGCTTTCCCACCACCGATGAACAAGCGCCCAATTCCGATCTTCCCACCAAACTAAGTCCAGAAGATCTCGATTATCTGAAGATCACCCGCGACCTTCGCCACCGCCTTTTTTTCTATTTCAAAGAATGGGAATTCGGACCCGCTCTCCTCGACGACCACATCCGCCTAGCCCAAGCTGAATCCAATCCCGAAGAAGCCTTGAGCCACTACTGCTATGCCCGTCACGTAGCCGTTACCCTCATCCACCGTAACCATCAGGAATCCTATATTCTCGCCCTATTAGAAGCCGACCGACTCATCGCCGAAATCCACAACCTCCTCGGCAACCACGAAAGCTGTACCCTCTACGCCCGCGAAGGACTAACCACCATCAAAAAAAACCACTTCCAAGCCCCGTTAGACATGCGCATCACAAAACTCACCGTCCGCTTCCTAACCCTCCTAGAAAGAAAAGACCCATAACCACCCCCTCAACACACTCTCCGCATCTCCTCCATATCTCCTCCATATTCTCTTCGCCCGCCGAAGGCCAGGCGCGTAAGCAAAGAAAAGCAAAGAGTCCCCTCCCATCCCTGCTTTCATCCCTGCTCCCCTCCCTGATCCAACTTGGCAAACAAGCCGGCTCCATCCACCCCAACCGTGCTTCCCAAAAAAATCGAGATGACCCTCCCAGCAGGCGCCCCCAAGGCGTTCGGTCGCATTAGGCGCAGGTGGCTATAAACCGCGCAGACAAGACCCGCTATTCGCATGGCCTTTCGGCACGGGCAAATGCGAGCAAAAAAAAGACCCAATTATGATTGACCTATGCGAGCTTTTGCGGCAAACTCAGCGAACCGCCCGGCCGAAAGACCAGCAAACCACAGCGACTCGATGCGAATCCACCGTAGCCGAGCGACCGAACGCCTTGGGGGCGCCGGCCGCGAAGAATCAGGCCGCTTTCTTCTCAAGCATAGAAGGATGAACCCGACGACGATCCCACCAAACCACGAATGGGCAAGCAACCGCAATCGTAGAATAGGTTCCCACTACCACGCCGATAACCATCGCTATACTGAAATCGCGAACTGAAGAGGCGCCCATGATGGCAAGAATCCCAACAGTGAACAACACGGTTAAGTGGGTAATAATCGATCGGCTTAAGCATTGGTTGTTCGCGTTATTCACCCGAGTAGCAAAACTCTCCTTTGAACTAGCCACGCCGGTTAATTCACGAATACGGTCGAAGATAATGATGGAGTCATTAAGCGAGTAACCGATAATAGTCAGAATGGCCGCGACGAAGTCGAGGGAAATTTCCATTCCAAATAAGGAGAACAAGCCTAAAGTGATGATGCTATCGTGAATGAGACCCAAGACACCGCCAACGCCAAAGCCAAGTCCATTGCGTCCGAAGCGGAACCAAATATAAAGCACGATCAACACCAGTGCGGCCAAGATGGACATGATAGCGGACTTTCGTAAATCTTTACCTACCGAAGGACCCACCGTGTCTTCTCCCTCAATCGTAGCCCCTATCACGGCTTTTGTGACCATCTCTTTTGTCTTTGCGTCGTCAACGGATTTAGGAAGAAACACCAACAGTCGATTTTCGTTCTGTGAACCTAAGGTTTGGACACGGGGATTCTCAAGTCCAACAGACTCCAGTTCTTTTCGGACCACTTCGATATTAGGAAGCTGTTCGAATTTCACTCGGTAGACATTTCCACCTGTGAAATCAATTCCAAAGTTCAGACCCTTGACCGCAATGGCGCCCAAGGCAAGAACAAGGATAGCGACCGACAAACCTACATAGTATTTAGCCCAAGGAATCACCTTAATATCTGCGTTCAAGAACCATTTGACGCCATGGCCAATCGACAACGTTTTCAAATCACGTTTGGCTAAGATGTAATCGAATACCAAGCGAGTCACACCAATGGCAGTGTAGAGAGATGCTGCGATGCCGACCATCAAGGTTAAACCAAAACCCTTAATCGGGCCCACGCCGATGTAATACAAGATTGCAGCCGTTCCGAATGTCGTGACATTGGAGTCGAAAATGGCACTAAAGGCCTTCTTATATCCAGCATCAATCGCTGCGCGAACGCTTCTACCGGTACGAAGTTCTTCTCGAATGCGCTCGAAAATCAGAACGTTCGCATCCACGGCCATACCAATGGTCAAAACTATACCCGCAATACCGGGCAGGGTAAGGGTGGCATGGAATAAGCTCAAGACGGCGAAGAGGATAATCATGTTTAGCAGAAGAGCTAAGTCAGCAATCAGGCCCGCGCCTTTATAATAGACAGCCATAAATCCCGCCACCAAGGCTAAAGCCACCACGGCCGCCAGCATTCCTTTTTTGATATTGTCCTCGCCAAGGGTCGGACCCACAGAGCGAAGCTCCGCAATTTGCATGGGAGCTGGTAAGGAGCCAGCGCGAAGCGTGATAGACAATTGCTTCGCTTCTTTCATGTCTCCGATTCCGGTGATAGACGCTCGACCATTGGGAATACGGCCTTGAATAACGGGCGCCGAATACACCACGGAATCCAACACAATGGCCAATTGGCGACCGATATTGGCTCCGGTTACACGACCAAATTCCTTGGGTCCAAGTCCTTTGAAGGATAGGCTGACTTCGGTTTCACCGGAATTCATACCGCCGGATTGGCGTTGAGGTTTGGCGTCGGCAATGGTGGCACCGGTCATTTCAGGACGACGCTTAAGGAGATAAAGACGGCGTATTTTTTTTCCACCCTCTTGATTTTCAACTTCCCGACCCCAAAGAAATTGGTATCGGTTTGGGATCAGTTGTTGTACTTCAGGGTCATCCAGAATGCGCTTAGCTTTGTCGACATTTTCTTCATTGACTGCGATGTCGCGACCCGTACTTACCAAAAGCGATCCGAAAGGACGGTTCTTGAAGAATTGTGCAGCCGTTTCGGTCGTGTCCTTAGCCGAATCGGATTTTAGGGTGGAATCGTTTGCCGCTACTTTGGTGGTGTCCTTGGATGCAGATACTCCGGTTTTGGAAGAATCCTTGGTCGTTACCCGACCAAATAAATCTTGCACGGCACGAGTGGTATCATTACCTGCCTGGGCACCTTTTTCAGGTTTTCCCGAAGCCCGTCGGTTTAAAAAACCGTCGATTTTGTCCATGACCGGTTTAAATTCGCCTGGCTCGGGAACCAATTTGAACTCGAGCAACGCCGTTGCGCCGATGAGGCGGCGCGCATCTTCGGCACCCATGCCAGCGAGATCGGCGACAATGCGATTTTCTCCCGAACGTGTTATGATCGGTTCGCTCAAACCGTATTGATCAACGCGATTACGAAGGATTTCCAAAGAACGATCCATCACGTCCTTCTGGGCATCCTTATCCAACTTGTCCTTTTTGACTTCCACAATAATGTGGGTGCCACCAGCCAAGTCCAAGCCCAGGTTAATGGCCTTGGCGGCCATCTTTGGATTTTGGCGTTTATAGATTTCCCTGGTACGTTGATCCAGTGGAAGATTGGCTTCGTTCTTTTTAGAAAAGACCATGATGGTCGGAACAAGACTGATGACGCACATCAGCAGAATGACGAGCAATATTACAGTGCGAAAACCTGTTTCCCTTTTCATTAGGCTACTGATTCCTTCATCTCAAAACCGTTAAAACATGAACCGACCAGGAAAAATGTATCCCGGCTAAGTGGTTGAAAAAGCTGCATGAATATAGAAAACACGTCCCCAATTGCCAGCCACCCCAGAGAGACTGGGTTTCTGAAAGGGCCTAGCTGTTTTTTTGGCGGTAGGATTGCATAAGCAGGTCGAATTCAGGGTTTAGGCGCAACCCATCCAAATCGGGATCTCGAAGAAGCCAATCAAAATCGGTAAACCCTTTACAAAGGGCCATTTCGATGGCCGCCAGTGCCTGTTCCCTTCTCGACAACAAAGAATAGTAACAGGCGAGATCATAATAGGCTGCCGTACATTCTGGATCGATCAAGACGGCCTTTTTACAAGCGGCGACACTTTCTTCCAAACTTTCTGGTCTCTTGAGAAGGGAACCCAATAATATATAAGCCGGAGCGAAGCGAGGATTAAGGGTAATACAACGTCGACAATGCAGCTCCGCCTCTTGGATTTGGTCTAGGCTTTTGTGAACTCCGGAAAGGCAATAATGAATTTCAAAAGTGTCAAGCCCGTTTTCTATGGCCTGACTGAAGCAATCAACAGCGTCTTCAAAAAGATAGGCATCGGCAAATTCAAGTGCTCGATCAAATAACCGTTTACCTTCAACTTGTGCTTCCCCGCCGCCAAGGGTGGGGGTTAATGTTTTTTCGAGAATGTTAATCGCCGCAGAAATTTTTCCAGCTTGGAAAAGGAGATCCGAAAGCTCCTGATAGAGAGTTCTGTCTTCGGGAGATTTTTTAAGCCTCGCGCGAAGTTGGCCTACTTTTTCCCTTAAAGCCTGGTTCATAATCTCCAAATCTGCCATTTCTCTTAAAAATATAATGCTGGCCTGGCATTGAAGGGGGAGAAATCGAAGCGATTCTCCGTACTTGCTTAAAAATCTGTGTGCCAAATATTCTCAAAGTTGGATTCAAAACTCACAACCCCGTGAATTTCAGGGTAAAAAAAAATTAAAGTCCCTGAAAAAGATGCCGATAATAAGGGTAGGAGTAGGTATACACATGGATGTTAACCCACTAAATCGCATCGTCAACCTCCCGCCAGTTTCAGCGGCATCTAGCCATTCGGTGGCCTCTGACCAGGTTCAGGCCAAGGTCGTAGAATCCTCCAAGGTTACAGCTCCATCCTCTTCCGGTGATTCGACCTCCAATGAGGGCAATCCCAGCAAACCGGGCTTGGGTGAAAAAGTGGACTTTTACGATACGGAAGCGACCCAGGCTTCGACCGAGAAACACGTCCAAAACGCGCAAACGGGTGATCCAGATCAGAACTCAATGACAATCGAAAAACGCAAGGAAAAAACCGTCGAGAAAAAATTGCAATTACTGGGAAATGGTAAAGACGGTCCCAATCTAACCGAACAACCTCCTGAATCTGAATTTCCGTTTCTCATTCCCCTCGGAAATAAATCAATTCCACCCAAGCCAGGAGAACGATTAGACGCCACAGGATAATTTAGTGGTATTATCAATTCTATGTCTTGGAAAGGCCTCAAAGGGCTACTCTTTCGTATTTCTGGTCCCAATGCTTACCGTGCGCTGCATGCCGCCTATTTTTTTTTCCGGATGGTTTACGCGCTCCGTTCGCCGCGGTTTGGCGCACATTTTTTCGGACGAGATTTAGTCACTTTTACCGGGCAGTTAAAACCGGGCGATCGGGTATTGGATATAGGGGCCTTCTTGGGAGCTTCGACGGTTTTATTCGCAAGAGCCGTAGGGAAAAAGGGACAGGTCTTGGCTTTTGAACCGGTTCATTCTCATTTTTTGCGTCGGGTGCTTTCACCCTTTGGATTGTCCCAAGTATCATTGTCACCGTTGGCGTTGGCCGCCGAAAATGGAATGACGGAATTTCTGATTCCCATTCACAATGGCGTTCCTCTTTACTCCCAATCCGGTTTCACCGAATCCTATAGTACCCAAAAGCAAAGACCGGATTATAGGTTTCTAAAGTTACCCACGACTCTGATTCGCCTTGATGATTTCCTCCTACAAAAGGGATGGGTTCCTGAATCCATCGCCGCCGTTAAAATTGATGTGGAAGGTTCTGAGATTAGCGTCTTTGCCGGAGGGGAAGATTTTTTCAGGCGGTTTAAAGGATTTTTGATGTGCGAATTCTGGTTCAACCAAGTGCCCCCGGAAGGTTGGAAGTGGTTGCAGAAACAGGGGTATCATTGCCGTTACCTTAACCGCAATGGAACTTGGATGGAAGCCAATACTGAAAAAGACATGGTCGCCATTTGCCAGGGTGAAACTTACGGCAATTTTTTTTGGGAAAAGCGCCCAGACCCTTAAGGCATCGCATGTCCAATCTTATAGAGCCACAAGGTCATTTTCCCGAACTTAACGAGAGTCTTCGCCTCCTGTAATCCAACACCTTCCGAGCATGAAAAGCAATTGTTGCAATGTAATGAAAGGGAATCGGACCATATAGAAAAAGCATAGCCATCCTCTTTATCACAGTTAAACCGTTTGGAACCTTTCCAGGCATGGGTCATGTTCAGGAGGATAGTTGCGGTATCTTTTTCAGAAATTGAGAGAGCCCGTTTTTTGGGGGCGTCGGAAAAATCATTTTCATCATCCGGTTCCATGGAAAACGCCGTGGTGTCAAGAGCAAGGACACCGACCGAATCGGGCGTGAGCGCCATTTGGCATTCCGGTTTTTGGGCATTGTGAAAGGCGAAGGATATCTTAATTTCCTTAGGCATGGTGGCTAGAGCCAAAGAGACCGGAATCAGCATTCCGATAAGAGAGTAAGCCCAAGCATTCTGGGTCCATTTCAAAATAACCGCCCTCATGGAGAAGTGAAAATTGTAGAGAAATTTTAAAGGTAGTCATCTACATGTTTTCGGAGGCCGGCAGGTGATAAGGATCACATAAGCAATCATCAGGTGGTGGAATTGTCTGTAAAACCATAAATATTTTTCTATCCCTAAAAAAAACTAATCACAACCGAAAAAAAAGGGGGTCTAATTTGTGGACTGGGCCTTTTGCCAGTCCACTCGCAAAAGAGCGTATAGATATTCATCGGCCCACTCGCCCTTGATAAAACAATTTTGAACCAAGTG
>JAYVCH010000346.1:0-13356 GCA_043750055.1 Fibrobacteria bacterium | reverse complement strand
TAAACCGTATCCCTGATCATTCTGGGTCATACTTCCCCCACAAGTGGCATGGCTCGGCCCACGCTGGCACTCAGGACTGCTGTGTCAACTATCCTTTGGCCAATGCGAGAGATGGCCGGGGACAGCGGCCCTACGAAAGGTTGATTCGATTCGAGGCAATGGATAAAGTACTGTATAGGATTTTGGTAGGGCGCGAGCAAGGCGTCCACCGGCTGGTCGTAGCCCTCCGGGTGCTTGCTGTCCTGGACGCGGACGGTTTGTTCCAGATCGAAGCTCGAAATTGTGCCTTTGGAACCGACCATGATGAAACCACACTTGGGCTGGGGCTGGTGGGTCCAGGGATCGGTAAAGGTCCCCCATCTCGTTTCGAACTTCGACAGACCATTAGCGTACCTTGCAATGGTAATGCTATGCTCGTCCACTTCCAGACCTTCCGGTCTATCAGTCATCGCTGTCACCTCTAAGGGTATCTGCCCATCTAGGAACCAAGTGCCGAGGGTGACTCCATAACCCAAATAATCCTGCATGGATCCACCGCCTTCTGATTTGTGGTACCACCACGCTGCGCGCTTTTCCTCCAAGGAATTTCCAAAATCGGTTAGAGCCTTGTCTGCCAGATGATAGAGGGGTCCGCGATTGCCTCCGTAGTAGTGAACCTCCAAGGGCTCGCCGATGGTCCCAGCCTCGATCAGCTTCTTGCACATTACATGGCTCGGATACCACGCCATGGGCCAATTTATGGCCAGGCGTTTGCCGCTCGTAGCCATGGCCGAGATCATAGCATCAGCATCTGAAAGGTTGGTCGCGAAGGGTTTTTCCACTAACACGTGGACGCCATACGGAGCCAACTTCTCGACCCATTCACGGTGCAGGGAGGATGTGGAGCAAAGGATAACGATATCCGGGGCCGCCTTTTCCACGCATTCCCCAAGATCGGTGAAGCAGCGATCGGGAGCAACGCCGAAGGACCGGGCAGCGGCGGACATTCTTTCGGGATGGCTGTCCAGCATTCCGCAGATCGATGCCCTCTCATGTCCGTGCACCATCCTTAGCAAGTCTCCCATATGCATGTGGTCGAAACCGACCCCTGCTACCTTCCATCCTTTCATGTTACCCTCCTTTTTAATTTCATTTGTCCAATTCCCTGACTCGGGGCAGAAGCATACAGATCATTGCGAGCGGCATTGTAATAGCAAATCATGGCCAACCGGGGATGCTCGGATCGACTGTCATCGGAACTGTGAAAAATATTACATGATCCACGCGTCCAAGGTGATACGAACCCTTGAGCGATTGCAGACAACGGTTCTCTCTCATGGCGCGATCGACGGCGATGAAAACGCTGGCCATAATTTCGAGGATTCTTCTCATACATATGGTATTTAATCCAGAAATGGCTTATTTTGTTATGCCAGGTCGGGAATTTTTTCTGATTTATTGATACTTAAGACAACGACGGGATGGGTTGAGGTGATCCCTACAAGGACATTGGAATTCGCGCGCTACATAAGGCCCGGCGATGGTTATCATATCTCTCGCAGCCACATCGTGAAGTCGCGACCGTTCCCCTTACATTCCCACGACTTTGTTGAGTTGTTCTGGCTCGAAGCTGGGGAAGGCATCCATCTCGTTAACGGAGA
This sequence comes from Fibrobacteria bacterium, assembly GCA_043750055.1. Taxonomy (GTDB): domain Bacteria; phylum Fibrobacterota; class Fibrobacteria; order UBA11236; family UBA11236; genus Chersky-265. The sequence continues at coordinate 11,716 of JAYVCH010000346.1, read as the reverse complement.
GAGTTTGCCTGTCCGCAAAGGCGACATTGTCTTTATGCGCGATTGGGATGCCCACTCTTTGACGTCCACCACAGCAGAGGGAATGCGCGTCGCCAACGCGGCGTTCCCCGTTTCCACCCTGAATTATCTCCGCAGCCGTTATTCAATCCCCTTGTCCGATTACTGGGACGAATCCAGTCCGCTGCCAGCAACAATTCGGGTCTCCTCCATGGTCTTAGCGTGGTTGAGCAGCGAAGCCGATTGGCTGGCAGAGGACGGACGTACTCTCCTCCACATTGATCGTTTTCTCCTTACCCTCTTCGCCAAGCTTAAAAGGAACCGACCCACAGCCGAAGAAGAGAAAGTCCCCGCTTGGCTCCGCGGCCCTTTACAGGCTATCCGGGAGCCGAAGCACTTTCGGATAGGCCCCATAATTCTAGCCCGCCTAGCCGGAAGGACCTCGGAGCATGTGGCCCGGGTTCTCAAGGAAACTGTGGGACTTAGGCCCACGGACTTGGTAAACCGTGCGCGCATGGAGCATGCAGCTCAGCGCCTCATTATGTCCGATGAGGAAATCCTGACCATTTCCGAGGAATGCGGTTTCGAGAGTTTGGGTCATTTTTATCAATGCTTCGCCAAATACCATGGCAACAGTCCACGGCGTTTTCGCATGCATCAACGTGGCGTGCTTGGCTTGATCTGAAGCGATACCCACCAATTTCCGGCAGATTAGAAATTCTGCCAAATATCAAAATTTCAGAATTTTAAGCCGAATCAGCGGAAGAAATTTTGGACTCCTTCAACCATTTTTTGGGAATGAGCAAACCAATATATTTTGCAGGTATCCTTCGGGCCGCTTTATGAATACCAAAATCCGTACCCAACTTTCAATTATGATGTTCCTGCAGTTCTTCCTTTGGGGATCTTGGTTCGTTACTCTGGGGCAATGCCTTGGTACCAATGGTTTGGCTGGTATCATCGGTGCAGCGTACGGCACCGCACCTATCGCGGCAATTCTCGCTCCCCTGTTCCTCGGAATCATCGCGGATCGGTTTTTTCCTTCCGAAAAGGTCATGGGATTTCTGTTGTTGGTCGGTGGCGCGTTGATGTGTCTTGTGCCCAGCCTGGCACAAGCTGGCAACGGCAAGGCGCTCATCTGGGTCTTCACCGGCCATATGCTCTGCTTCATGCCCACTCTTGCCTTGGGAAATAATATCGTGTTCGCAAACGTTTCGGATCAGAATATGTTCCCGAAAATCCGCGTATGGGGAACCATTGGATGGATTTTCGCCGGGCTTTTAATTGGAGCCGCTGGATGGGGATCTACCTTCAAAATCTTCTGGGTGGCCGGCATCTGTGCCTTGACGCTCGGCGGCTTTAGCTTCTTCTTGCCAAACACGCCCGCTCCCGCCAAGGGCCAGCCAATCAGCCTTCGAACGCTTTTCATGGTCGATGCATTCTCACTTTTGAAGCAGCCCGCCTTCCTCGTATTCATCGTCTGCTCGACCCTGATCTGTATCCCTTTGGCCTATTATTATGCCTTCACATCTACCTTCCTTAGCAATGCGGGATTCGTGGCGCCGGCTTCAACGATGTCCTTGGGACAGATGTCTGAAATCATCTTCATGCTCCTAGTGCCCTTTTTCCTGCGCAGACTCGGCGTCAAAAATATGATCCTGGTCGGTATGCTTGCATGGGTGACGCGTTATGCATTGTTTGCCATGGGCGCGCCAGACCAGGTTGCTTGGATGCTCTTCGGTGGCATCATCATGCATGGTATCTGTTATGACTTCTTCTTCGTCACTGGCTTTATGTACACCGACCGGGTTGCCTCCAAGAACATTAAGGTCCAGGCCCAGAGCATGCTGGTCTTTTTCACCCAGGGCATTGGTATGTATTTCGGTTACCAAGTCGCCGGCAGTAAATTCTTAGCAGTAGCTCCCCAATATACCGCCCTGGACTCGGCGATCAAGGCCAGCCAACCGGCCCAAACGCTTACCTTTTTCCAGTCCTTCGGAAGAATGTTTTCGGTGGAAAAACTTACCGTGGATCCCACCCTCATTTCGGGCGCCATGAATGCGTGGAAAGCCTTCTGGATCTTTCCTTCCATCATTGCCGGTATCATCGCCGTCATTTTCTTCGCCGCCTTTTGGGAAAAAGCCAAGGATGCGGAAGTCAAAGTTTAGAAGCGAGAATCAGTCGATTCCCTGTTTTAATCCACCGACACCCGGAAATTCGAACAGCTGCCTTGCAGCTACCACCTCAAATTTCCGGAAAAGATTTGATCTTTTGGGAACAAAAAAAACTGAGAACCCGTTATATTAGTCTTTAACGTTTGAAGTTGTGAAATAGGGGAAAAATGAAGATAAAGCGACTGTACTTTGGAATCCTATTCTCGTCACTGGCGGTACATGCTGAAGAGGGTATAAAGATAAATTCATTGCCCATGACCGGTGGTGGCGCGGTTGAAATGGGACAGTTGTACGGGGTAAACCAGGGAATCCACGATGAGGAGGGAAGCATCCCAGATCAGTGGACACTTCACAGGACCTTGGGCTGGTTTTCCAAACAGGCCGTGATAAATGACCGCCTGACTCTCAAAGCCGGCGTAGGCGGCGCGTTCTACTACATTTTTCCCTACAACAACGACCTGGGTGCAAATAATGTGCGGCGTTCGGCGGTCTCAATCACTGAACTATCTGCTTCTTATGTCTGGGGCGACCCGGCCCTGCCCAACTATCAGTTGACCTTGGGTCAACAGCCTTACAAATACAACCCCGATGCTAAAAACTTGGGGGAATACGTTTTCCGTACCCAGGCTTATCCCACTTTGGTCTATGGCGGCTCCTGGAACACCATTGCGCCCGGGGGCGCTTATACCGACATCTGGGGTGCGAATTTCAGAATGAATGCGCTAGAAGGAAAGTTGAAACAGGACATCCTGGCCACTTTCAGTGTTGATATTGCGCCTCTTTACGACATATCCTTGTCTTATATAGCCTCCTTGAAAATCGGGAGCTTTTTAGAAATGGGGGCTGGTATTAACTTCAATCGTATTATACCCAATCGTCCCAGCATCACTACGCCCAAGATAGACGAATCCACTTATTTCAAATGGGGGGGCTGCCCGACTGGCAACTGCAAGATTTGGATCATGAAAAACAAGCACGGAGACATTATTGGTGACACCACCCGCATGGCTAATCTTGCACCGGGTGTGTATTCGAAGGCCGATCCTCGCGACTCGGTCAAGTCCGTTGTCCTCAGTGACTCCATTCAAAAAGACTGGCAGTACATCTCTTTTAAGGACACCAAAGTTATGTTTCGGTTGTCCTTTGATCCCAAGCCATTAATGGGCGGCTTGGATTTTCTGGGAGAGAAAGACCTCCGGTTGTATACGGAAACGGCGATAATCGGATTGAAGAATTATCCCCTGTACTACCAGAATCGCTGGGACCGAACACCAATCATGGTTGGGTTTAACATACCGGCTTTCAAGGTGCTGGATGTGCTTTCCATTGAAGTGGAACGTATGAGCAACCCGTGGTTGAATGACGCCTACCAGGTTTGGTGGTATACCAAGCCTATTCCCAATGTGCGCAAACTGCAGGCCCTAGACGGCGTTTCATTACAAAATCCAAAGCCTTGGACCCGGGATGACATCAAGTGGTCGATTAACGCCTCTAAGCGTATGCGTCCTTTTGAATTCATGCTGCAAGTTGCTAGCGATCACTTGCGACCCATCGATAGGTTTGGATCCCCAGTGTTTGTGGAAGCCTTGCCGGAAAACTGGAAGTCCTTGTCTGATTGGGGAGCCTGGTATTATTCCTTCCGATTGCAGATGGAATTGTAAAACATAGTGAATATATACAGAAGGAAAAGCCATGAAAATTATAGTGTTAACCTCCATCTTATTTTTCAACATTGTCTGTGCTGGAGATTATTGGCGCCCCCTTTTTAACGGGGTTGATTTCACAAATTGGGTCCCAGAAGGGCCCGGGCCCCTGAACGGTTCACCTTTCGCCATTTCGGACGGCTCCATTGAGGGCAAAAATATCGCCTCACAGCCGAAGCACGGCATCTGCTGGTCAGAGAAGATATACACCAACTTCAAGATCCGGCTCAAATACAAAGATGTTTTAGGTAACAGCGGTTTTTATTTCCACAGTGATAGGGACCCCAGTATCGTCAGCATCGCAGGAATGCAAGTTGAAATTGATCCTACCCGCGATGCAGGTTCTTTTTATGAAACCAATGGCCGCAATTGGGTCGCTCAGGTGACACAGGCCTTCCACGATTCTGTTCACCGAAAGAATGACTGGAATGAATTGATGGTCGAGGCTAATGGCACCCATATTACATCTTGGGTGAACGGAAGGCTGGGTCGCGATGTGCCCAACGATAACCAGGGGCGATTGAAGGGTTACTTTGGCTTGCAGACCCACGGCGGAATGGACATACAGGTTTTTTTCAAGGATATCGAACTTCTTGATTCCGCTTATTGCGAAACCAACGCAGCCTGCCTTTCCCGGAACAAGGTATGCGATGTCCAACCGAAAAGCACCACATTTCATGCGTGCATTGTAAAGCCTGTGGGGATTAATAAAATGCAAACCAATGCAGGATTTTTGGACCTAGGAACCAATTGCTTGATGGTTAACGCCAAAGGCGGCCTAGTTTCCGGCGAATGCCACCAGTCCTTTGAACAACAGCCCACGCGATCAAGGGGCATGTTTTATTTTCCGATGAGCAAGGATATATCTCATCAAAGCAAGTAATGGGAACGGTTTCTAAGCTAGCGCATCAGCGTTTCTCTAAATAGCCCTCGCCTTTCAATTTTAAATAGCCTCATTGATGCAATGAGGCTATTTTTATTCAATGTCCGAATTCAAACTGACTCACTTCGACCTTGAGACCAAGGGCGTGACCGCCAAGGCTGGAGAAAAACATGTCGTCACCGTTCTCAGTAGCACCGGAAAACGAATTTTAGTCGAAGATGCTCATTTCCATACTGACAGTTCCGTATTCTTACCTCGCAAGCCTAAATCCGATGGCAGTGGAGTCAGTGAGCCCAGGGAATTTTCCAATGATGCATTTTGGGATGGCGTAAAAAAAAACCATTCCGACTATGTCGCATCCGCCAAAGATGGGGACTTCATACCGCCAGAGGATGCGAAGGATGCGGGCAAGGATTCAGTAATTAAAGGCGCGGGAGGATTAGAAGTGATTCTAGCCGCCTTGAAATTCCTCGATGCTCATTCCGACCATAGTTTAGTTGTGGCAGGACATACCGACAGGGCTGGATCTGAAGGACATAATGAAGAACTTTCCGACGCGCGTGGAAAATGTGTGACCGCCGTGCTTGAGGGCAATAGGACAGCTTATGTGCAGGCTGCCAAGGCACATGACAAGCCTGAATCTGATGGGAGCATCCTTGTCTTCGCAGCAAGGGCCAGGGGCTTTCCTTGTGAACCCGTCAATCCAGCCAAGCCTAGCGCATCTGAAATAAAAGCCTTTCAAAAGGCCTATAATGAAGACTTCGGAAAATCCATCAGTGTCGATGGCACGGTTGGGGATCAAACCCGAGGCGCCTATTTTGATCTTCTCGAAGCAGAATTAGCTTTGGCGGCAGGCGACCAGGATACTTTGGATTCCCTACGCGGCAAATTGAAATTTGTCGATGACACCAAGAAGAGCCTGGCTTGTGGTGAAAGGTTTCCAATCGATCAACCCGACCAAGATGGACTGGCCTCACAGGCAAATCGACGCGTAGAACTGTTGTTCTTCCCACCTGATCTCAAGCCGGACTTGTCAGCCAAAGATGCTCCCGATCGCGTTTATCACAAGGGCACTTTCACTTTTGAACATGTAGATCCAAATACGTTGAAGACTGCGGAGGATGACGATTCAGAGGGCGAGCTTTCTTTAGTGGATGCTCCGGCTCCTGAAGACGGAGTTGGGGATATGAACGGGGATTTGGAATCGAAAATGGCCAAACTTCAAGAGGCTCTCGATCCCGAGGAACAATATGCTTTCTTGGATCCATTCGAGGCCAGCTTCCCCGAGTTTGGAAAACAAGCCCTGGGCGATTTTCCTTTGCCCAAGGGCAATTCGGTGTTGGTTTAAAACGGTATGGCCATACTTGGATTTACCGGCAACTTACCCGTGGCAATCGGCCTCACCTGGAAGGGCGATAGCATACCGAATACTATGACATCCTCAGCTCAGAACGAAAGCTACCCCATCGCGAACCAATCCTTGACCGAACTGAAAGTCACGGCTCTGTTTGGTGGGACCACGAGGATATTGGAGCGGAAGGCTACGGCGCAAAAACCGCTGTACGATGATAAGCTAAACTTCTACGTGACCGATCCCGTCTCTTCGGCTATCGTAGAGGAATTCCTAGGTCTTAAAAAAGGCGCAAAACTTTTCTTAGAGGCGTCCTTTACCTTCAATACTTTCTTCGATGTGCTCCTTGAGCAAATGACTAGAGCCGACGCCGATCTCCACAACCTTGCCAACCCAAACGATTCCAAAACCATACTGGATACGTTCACTCATTCGGCTGCAGGTGGGACCGTTTCCATTACCTACAAGTCGGCTACGCAGAAGGCGACGGCAATCAAGGCTACGCTCGTCGACAGCGAGGTGAAACCACCTCCCAAAGGTTCTAAAATTCCTGCGGTTAAGTTAATGCTCGAAATTGATTTCGGTTCGACTCCGTCGGCGCTTCAGAAGGAACTGATGCGTAAGCTAACAGCCATGGATTGGTCCAAACTGGCCCGTTTTGGTAAACCGGATTCACCACGTAAGGATGTTTTCATTTGGGAAAAGAACGTGTTAATCTATCTAGCCAATCACACGGACATGAGCCGTGCGGACTTGTTTCTCCAAGGGATTATCGGAAGGCACAAGGGCAAAACCCCAGTGCAACTTTCGACCGACCTGCGCGAGGATTTGGATCTTCACCTTGTCACCGCCAACCATTGGGGTCAGGCGCGTGAAGATATGAAAGCGGAAAAGCATCAACGCCTTCTATCCGACTTGTTTGGAACTTTACACCAGAATACCTGGTTATCTTCTCCGGTGAACATGGCACGCCGGCTGTCCGAGGCATTTTTGGGAAATGATGTGGATAAAAGCGCGGCTTTGGCCCTACAATACGGTACTGGTCATTGCGGTGAACATGCATTTTGTTCTTTTTCAGTATTGCGTAGCATCATGAAATTGCCAGGAAACACGGTAAAAGCGTTGATACTTTCCGGAAACGCGAACGTGGACCATGCTTTCGTCGTCTATAACTTGACTGTAGATCGGTCCATTCTCACTAAGGCAACCAGCAAGAATAATTCCCGAGTAGATGTGGGCGATGAAATTTCGGTTTTCAATCTCAAAGACGCGATTAGCAAAAATGCGCCTCGTATCGGATTCGTTATGGATCCTTATTTAGATAAAACCGTGATGAAACCAACGGCAGCTGAATTGTTGACCTCACTGAACAGCAAGAAAAAAAAGGATGCAGGCAAGGATACAGACTTTCTCGCTTTTGGTGAATTCCATCCCCAACCCAAGCCTCCAATCAGTGACCTTACTTTGAAAACCGATACCGAGAGAAAGACCTTGGTGAAAAACGTATGAGGATTAGCCTAACATCCGCAACATTCATCGCATCTATGATCTTTTTCTTCGGTTGTGGCGAGAAGAAAGCCTCCGTTGTCCCTGAAAAAAAATTGCTGAAGGAGACCGCCATGACCAAGGAAGAGGCTGCAAGCCAACCGTCCATTGATTCACTCAGGCAACGGGTGCTAGCGTCATTGGGAGTCCCCTTTGGCCTAACCTTGTCACCGGCATTACCTGCATCCTGGCCATCGACCGAACCAACAGTGGAATTCTTCGTTTACGAATCCAAACCTTTACCCTCAGGGATTGTGGCCTATCAAGTTTCGGGACCTAAATCAAAGATAACGGTCACACTTCCTGATGGAAAACCCATTATTGTGCCGATGACAAATGCTCTAGCCTCTGGTCGCGAAATGAAACCCAATTCCGAAAGTGCCGAATTAAATCGCGCACAGCAAATTCTGATTGATGTGGTAATGGGCAAGCGGAAAATGGAATCAGCCCATGCCGAAATGAGCGCCTACCTGGACTGGGCACAGCACTCCCAAGTGATAGGCAAGGATGTACAATCGCGCGCGGTGCCTTTCTTCGCGTGGTTAAAAGGCGTTAGCCCTTAAGCAGGTGCAAGGATACGAATGGCGCAACTCAACGTTACCCTAGGACAATTAGGAAAGGGAATTAAAATTCCCATCGGCCTTCCTATAGTTCTACAAGTGATTGGATCCCTACCCCGCTTACGCTTGGTAGGAATGGGTTTTGATTTAAACAAATCCTTTCTCTTGCCTACGGCAATGCCCGGAATTAAGGCAATCAAGAGTAAGTACGACGAGCATCCCAACAGCAATATGCTCATCGTGGGCCACACGGATACGTCCGGACAAGATGCTCCCAATCTAACGCTTTCACTGGAGCGGGCCAATTCCATCGCAGCTTTCCTCACCGATAATACCCCGCCATGGGAAGCGTTTTTCGAAGCATCCACTCCCGGTGATAAACGTTGGGGCCTTCGCGAAATCCAAATGATGCTTTCTATCATCCCCGATGCCAATGCCCCATTTTACAAAGGTCCAATTGATGGAGCCCAAGGGCCGATGACAACCAAAGCCATCAAGGATTTTCAATCCGCAAATAATCTTAAACCAGATGGGGTCACTGGTAAAGATACGCGCAAGGCTTTGATTGTTTCATATATGAACCAAGACGGGACATCCCTTCCCAAGGGTATCGCCGCAAAGGCTCATGGCGCAGGGGAGAGTTTTCCTGAGGTGGAAACCGGCGATGGAATCCGTAACGCAGACAATCGGCGCGTAGAAATTTTCTTTTTCGATGGGCCTATCACTCCGCCTCAACCCGCCGATAGACTCTCTCGTAAGGGGTCGACGGAATATCCTGCTTGGTTAAAGCAAGTCACGGAAACGGTTGATTTTACAGGTCAAGACCGCGCAGCGGATGCGGGGGTTATTTTCATGCAGCTATTCACCGAGAACGGCGTCACACCTTTGGCGGGAAAAAGCTATGTCATCAAATCGGACGATGGGGTTACCACCTTGAAGGGAACACTCGATTCCGACGGACGATTAAAGCATAAAGGCATTCCCAACGATGACTATACGTTGACCATTACTGGCGTTGCGGAAACCTGCTCAGCCTTGGTGCTTTTAAATACGCAGGACGATCCGCAAATCCGCTTCTTGGCCTGAACTAAGGAATTTCCATATGGCTAATAAATTGTCCGTTAAAATGAATCCCATTGTAACTGCTATAAAGATCACAAAAGGGGAATATAAAATCGTAAGTGGGGCCAAGCTCTCCCTTGAGAACGGCGCGAAAGGCACGACAGCGGCAACCACCGTGGACCAGCCTGCCGTTATCGAAGTTTTCGAAATCGGAGACAAAACCAAGGCCATTTTCACCCTGACCAGTACATTAAAACTTGTCAATGACGTTCCCAATTTTAACCTCGCCGCCGCCTCCCCTAGCCGATCGATTGCTATCGACGACACCGACTTCGAAATCACTTTGGAATTTGACACTAAGACTTTTCCATCTGGGGGTGTCTCGGTCACGTTTAGTTTACGGCTTCCTTTTATCACCCGCAATCTGAAACTCTCTCCTGCCTCGGTGAGTAACCTGACCTTGGGTGCTCAAATCAGTATCGGCGGCTCCCTCGAATCAGCGGCCTTTGCCGACAAATTGGATATTCCACTTTTACAACTTGAAGTCCCGGATGATTTCGAACCTACGGTAAAGCAAACGTTGATTGGGCCAGCCAGTTCGGGCCATCCTTTAAGTCTCCTCTTTGTTGGAAAACCCTTGCTGAAGGCCGGGGTGACTATCCCAAGAGTCAACACGACCTTTGAAGTTTTACTGAATGACACAGTTCGGAATCGGTGTGAATTCTTGGTGCCGGGTTCATTCAACCTGGCCACGATTGAAACGTTCATCAACCAAACCTTTTCGCCCGTTGGTTTCGCAGCCGTTTCTCTCAAGGAAATCCCCACCGATGCCGTCTTCAACGCGCGCTGGAATTCAACTGGAGAAAAACTCTTCTCGACCACGGTTGCTAATCCACCCAATATCAGTAATGCTGGCGGAGAAGGTCATATTGTGCCCTTCTTCCAATTTCTAATCCATGCCTCAATAAAATTGAAGGGAGGATCTGCGGAATTGGCCGAGGGAGAAGTCCTGGATTCCATTCAAGCCACGGCTAAAACTAAACGAATCATAAGCCCGATAACTATTGCCTGCGAACCTACTGCTTCGTTCAATCTTTTATATATAACCGAAGAAAAAACCAAAGGAGGCTTACGCTTATTGGCGAACATCATCGTACATGAAATCGGCCATGCCTTGGGACTTAGCCATTGCCAGGAATTCGATATAGCCCAAAAGACGCGCAGTGTTCCTTCGACCATCGCAGTCATGTCCAATGATAAACCGGGACAAGGGATGAAGAAATTCGGACCTGTGCATACTGCGGTCTTACAGAAAGCCTATCCTTGATACACTGCTAAAAAGACTCGTTTGTTCAAGTCAGAACAAGCAGTAATTCGCCTTCCAGAGTATTGTCTGGAAAATGAATGAAGCCTTCGAGATCGGACTCGCCTTTTTTTTCACTCCCATCTGGAAACGTGGCCGTAAATGCGGTTTTGGACATGGGATTTCCAAAGACGTTCAACAAGCGGATTTCAACTGGACGTTTTGTAAGCGCTGTAACAACTGCTTCTACATTCGAGGTCGCATCCACAATGAAGGCGTTATCCACTTTAGGCTTTTCCACCTTTGGCGCTCCAACCTCCGCCGTTTTTTTGGGTGGCGTAGACGCTTGAGCTTTTGAAGATGAATTCGATTTACCCTGAGGCTTTAAGCGTAGCTTGGCATCCCCCTTTTGGAAATTGTCGGGGACGAGGATTATACCATCCGAACCGGAAACTCCGGAGCGAGATGTTCCATCGGGAAGGACAACTTCCCAATCCTTTCCGCTAAGTGGTTTTCCTTTACCATCTACCAATTGAAATTCAATGGGAAACTTTTCCTGTTTTTTCTTAACGGGAGAGCCTAGAGAAAGTGTCTCTCCGTTATCGAGTAAAATTTCCAATGGCTCGAGTTCGACCTCCGGGGGTTTGGATAGTTTACCTAAATTCTTTTCCGATCCCTGCTTTACACTGCCTCCAGTAAAAAGGAAATAGCGAAGCGAGTCATAATCATAGGGGCCATTGGCTCGATAAAATCGGTTGGAAGAGTCGAACCACGACATGGCTTCACGACTTTGGGTGCGATGCAATACCGCCACCTTTTGGGACCGGCAAAATTGCACTGCCTCCATTCGCGAAATAGGTTTCCACAAATCCCGATTCACTTTATCTCCGTTTTAAATCCACAGGCTCAAAATTAACTTTATCTATAGTTCTCGACCATGGAGGGTCCCAATCTGCGATCATTATTCCTTAAGATTTGGTTTTAAGATTTTACGATATTCTGAATCCCTTTCCATTGGTGCGCGACCCTTGGAACGGATGCGACGGCGTAATTCCTCCGAAGTCACACCGGGATGTACCATCCCGCCTGCCATGGAATAAATACGCGTGGTATCGTCCACGGTACCGTCCAAATCATC
>JAYVCH010000345.1:0-3571 GCA_043750055.1 Fibrobacteria bacterium | reverse complement strand
ATCCATTGTGCCTTTCCGGTAACATCCTGTTTAGGGCCAAATATCGCCCTGCGTCGATTTGATCTTTATTTTTTATGATTTTAGTTTTTTTTTGTCTTTGCAAACAAGGTATATCAATGCTCATTCGTGGTTAAGCCCCGAAAATGGGTGAGACTTTTTAGGAATACTGCTTTTTAACGTTTGACTGGGGGGTTATAATTAAGATCCATGGGAATGGGGATTAAACAATGAGGATTTTCCGGTGGATTTTTGCAGGTGCATTGGTCTTGTCTCATGCTGCGACCCCCCGATCTACAGCCTTATCCGGTTCGGATGCCAGCCGACCTGCTCAGTTTGAAGTCAGTCCCAGTGCCGGAGTGATGGGAGGTAGCGCCTTGATTGGAGTTCGAGCTTCCATGAACTACCATCCCGTCACCTTGGAATTGGCCACCGACCAGGTCATGGGACGCCTCGCGACCCTATATCCAGTTACACTCAATGCCGTATTGGATTTAGCCGATTCCAAGAAAACAGTTCCGTATGGCATTGTTGGAGGCGGGATATTTCTCACCATTCCCATCAACTCCGTCGGCGACCAGACTATTTCCTCCATAGGCATCAACTTTGGAGGCGGACTTCGGTATTATATGTCCCCGCGCCTTGGTATTCGCTTCGAAACCAAACAATTGTTCACCCGGATCGACAATCGTGCTGATCACCGTAAGGAACTGCTTATCTTTCAATCCACCAGCCTTGGAGTCATCTTTGAATTCGGTTAGACCTTGCATTATCCGAGTAGTTGGATTCCACCGCCTTCCCCTCGCCCTGGGAACGATTTTAATTTTAAGCCAAATGGTTGCCTGGGGTGGAACGCGTAAACCATCTCCATCGGGAAAGTCTTCCTCAGTCGATAGACCCCAAAGCCGCCCTGCCCCAGAAACCGTATTCGTCCGAGAACAGCCTCCGCAATCACCTGCCCCTCTGTTTTTAAACTCTTCCTCAGCCCGTGATCAAGATCATGAAGACAGACGGACTCGAGTTGCATTCAGCAACGGGCCCACTCGGGATTACGGCACTTCGTATGGTTTATTCGGTGGCTTTTACAATGCCGAAGTCCTCGGTAGCAATCCCTATGCTAATTTCTTCTGGAACATTTACCCTGGCCAAGAATCCTATTTTTTTGAATTCACCTCCGGAGTCGGCACGGTGCAATCTTCCTTTTCCAAAAGCGTGGTTGGAGGCGGAGTTTTCCCGCATAGTTTTATGATCACGACCGAAGCCTTAGGAGGATACACCTATTCTGGCCTGGCACATGGAGCCGGGCGAGCAGGGGGATTGTTCCCTTATTTCAATGCCGGCATTACCGCCATCTATCAGGGCGGGGTCCCTAATATTGGTGGCGTGTTGGGATGGGGAAATCGCATGAACCTTCCTTTTGGTCCAACGAATGGTCGCTGGGCTTTGAATATTGCATTTCGAGATCATATTTATTCACAAAAAATTCGATCCACGCCCTCGATAACACAAAACTTTATTTTGTTAATCGGAGTCCAGAAGTATTATTGATATCTAACCGGAGGTCGCTTATGCAACCATCAGAGAATCAAAAACAAAACTCCTTTCAAACCAACATTCTTGGTCGTGCAAAGGGTGGGATTTCGTGGTTGTCTCTCGGCGCGATTTTGGTAGCCGCCGGGTTACTGGTCTCCTGTCTTGAGCCAGCGGATCAAATCATGGAACGATATGGCGAAGGCAAAATCGTATTCGTGAAAGAGCCTAGTGTGGGTAATACGAACACGAACAACAATGTCGCCATGGCCAGCAATGTAAATGAATTTTATCCGGGCACGGATATTTGCATGTTGAGCCCCATCTCGCCCACCGGTAAGGTCACGAACCTGACTGCGCAGTGGACCCGTTCGGTAGAAAACAAAAATGATTACGGTGGGGCCATGGATCCGGAAGTCTCCTTTGACGGGACCAAAATCCTCTTTTCGATGCGCATGCCCAGCACTCAAAACGACCGACATAAGCATTGGAGCATTTATGAAATGAACACGGATGGAACCAATCTCGTGCGCTTGACCATGCCCGCGCTCGGTGAGGATGTGAATTTGGGTGATGACATCGACCCCGCCTATATTGACCAAACCCATATTGTTTTCGGCTCCACTCGAAATCATATTCTCGATGAATATGAACGTCGCGAAGTGCCGCAATTATTCGTGGGAGAACGTGGCGGTACGGATGGCGGCCTAATCAATATCCGTCAAATCACTTTTAATCAGAGCCATGATCAAAACCCCTTTCTGCATTCCAGTGGTAACATCTATTTCACCCGCTGGGATCACTTGGGCGGTCCTAATAAAATGCCAATGTTCACTGTGCATCCCGATGGAAGCGGACAATTCGTTCTATATGGCTCGGATGAAACATTTGGGAAAGGAAATACCAGCGGCAGTCGCACCTTCATGGAAGCACGTGAGCTCCATGATGGCGGCTTGGTCGCTTCCATTATGGAAAGAACATCCCAGTTTGAGGGCGGAGCCATCTGCATCGTTGACCTTTCCAAATTCACCTCCGCTCCGCAAATCATCACCGCCAGTTCGAGTCCATACAACAACACTCAAAAGTCATCCAGCGCGATTTTCAAAACGCCCTATCCGATCATGGACGGCGGTCACGAAAGAATCTTGGTTGCCCAATCCGCCCATGACGCAGGCAACAAAGTCACCGCACCCTATGTCAACTATGACCTCTTCATCATGGACAAGGATGGAAACAATCTCAAACTTATTCATGCTGATCCGTACAACAATGATTATGACCCCATCGTCGTCGAACCCCGCAGCCTTCCCTCTAAACCCTATGAAATGAATCCCAAAATCGCCGAAGGCATAAAATCCGGAGCTAAGACTGGAATGTTTTTTGACGCCGACGTTTATAGCCGTCAAGACAATGACGGCCATATGTCCGCAAGCGAATTGCTCGGGGGTCAAAGCGACAAGAGCAAAGGCCTTGCTAAATATGTGCGCGTCATCGAGGCCGTAACCATGTCGTCCCAATACCGTTCACGAAATGGGGTGGGTCGTACCGAATTCGAAAAACAACGCGTAATCGGTTACGGCGATGTCCGCGCGGATGGATCCCTTTCCATCGAAGTGCCAGCCAATACGCCCTTGCATTTGCAAACCTTGGATTCAAATGGCATGATGCTCGTCAATCAACTTCAATGGATTGACGTGATGCCGGGCGAACACCGTATGTGCACCGGTTGCCATGGCGCGCGAGATAAAGACAAGGATATACTCCTCTTCAATGATAACCTCGATACAATTACTTTTGGCGTTCCAAAAGTGACGGAGCTGAAGGACTTCATGTCCGGATTCTACAATGCCCAAAAAGTCAGCGAACATCCGGCCGCACGCAAAGACACCGTTGATTTCATGAACTTGTATAATAAAACCCAGACCACGACCATTCAAAATGTGATGAATCGACGCTGCAACTCTTGCCATAGCATCGCCGCAGCCAAAGATTCAGGTGGTGGATTGGTCTTGGAAGACAGGCCCGACACGGCTTTAAACAATCA
>JAYVCH010000344.1:0-3605 GCA_043750055.1 Fibrobacteria bacterium | reverse complement strand
ATCCGTTATCGCGCTCTGGCTAGGCCACGAAAGCTCTTCCACAACGCACATCTATATGGAAGCCGATTTGTCGATGAAAGAGCGGGCCTTAAATAAAATTCAAGAACCAGCTTCGCGGTTTCCTCGGTTTAGGCCTACTGACAAGATCCTTCAGTTCCTCGAGGGGCTGTGATTATGCACAGCTTTTTAGTTCATCAACCGGTAGGAGAGCAATGAAAGCGATGAGTGCCACCAAGTACTCAGCATAATCACGAACTCCGCATAATTCCTGTTATGCTGAGCTCCGCATAAGAGAAAGAATTATCATTTTGCAGGATCAGATGCGGGCGCGAAACGTGGAGCGATACTTTATTCGATAGTAGGAACGTGCAAAATGATTGGTCTAGATCCGTGGAAATATTTGGCGGTGGTATTTAATGCACTGGCAAAGAATCCATTGGTGGATGCGAATACGTTGACGCCAGTGGCGATTAAGGCGGAGATGGCATTGGGGAAGGAAAGCGGATAACCTGTGAAATTGTGGGGAGTGAGGGAAAGCCTCTGACTGAAAACGGTCAGAGGCTTTTTTATTGGGGGGATGGGATTACCGAGTGCTTGCATTTGACCGGGCGTTACAATACGCTTTTCATGGACGCCCAAAAAAGGATCGATGCGCTCAGCGATTCGTAAATCCTTAAAAACAACGGTGATAATCCCATGATGATCATGGGGGAAAATTTGAATTTGATCTATTGCAATTTCAGATATTGTAGAACCCGATTATTTTTCAAAAACAAAATCGTTTCGCGAAAGAGCCAAGGGGTAAAAGTACGGATATATTGGTTGGAGACCATTAGGATCCAAATGGGCACTAGGCCCCATTTGTACATTAATTGTTACAGTATGAAAAATGAAATTTTGGTTTCATAGTGTCCGAGGGGCTGAGATTTTTAGGTGAGGGGCAATATGGGATTGCCTGCCGCTTTAGAACCTGCCGAGCCAAGATGCGGTTAGTGGACTGAAGTATGTTGTTGATTTGAAGGGAGATGCGGCAAGGGAAGTAGGCCTCAAATTGGGGCTGGGACTATTTAACAAAAATGAGATTTCAGGTTCTTCGAATAGTGGGTCTAAATTAGGAGATCATCTTTGAGCTAGATTTTGGATGCAGTCTTTTAAATTTTAGAACCTATTTGTTCAATTGATTCGTTAAGATGATTAGTGTAACCCCAGCCGTCATGGTTCCTATAATAATATTCAAACCAGTAACCCAGTTTGTCGCCTCAGGTGGTGGTCCTTGGGGAACAAAAATAAGGCTCCCAGCATCTGGTTTTCGATTAAAATACCCATCCCTGCTACTTTCCCCATTTGCATATTGTATAACCACCCTATTTTTTTCGCTTCTTCGGGTGAATCCACCCGCCTTTTCGATATAGTAATCAACTGTGGCTCCCTCTTGGAATAAGACGCTAGTCTCAAAACCAACTTCCCCCTGAACTTTGACCGTGATGAGTCGTTCCGGAATGTAAATACTATCCCCACCAGCAAGTGTGATATTGGCTTTGCTGTTAGGATGACGCATCGCTTTGCTTAGGTCTACTCCCACTCGACCCACATTATCTTTTGATCGGAAAAACCTACCACCTTCACCGTAACCATTTGGTTTCAGCCCCCCTGCACGCTCTATAATCGAACAAAGTCTTTCGTTTGGATAGAGTAACGTGTACTTACCGGGATATCGGAAAAGGCCACTTAAGGTAACGACTTCTTTTTGATACCAACGCGAGTCAATTGGAATTTGTACGAAGTCATTCGGTTTGAGCAAATAACTTATTTCCGACATCGCCAAACCATCCTCAACGTTCAGAGTAACTTGTTCAACTTTTCTGTCGAGAGGAGTTCCGCGGAAAACGAGAATTTTTCCAGCCTCATGATTGGGAAGAAAGCCTCCGGCTTGCATGATTAAATCCTTGACGGAAATTCCGTCTCGGAATTCATATTTACCAGGTTGGAATACGGCACCTTCGATTTGTAAGCTATCCGGTATGTACATATCTCTTTTGCTGTAAAGCAGAACATTGTCCTTCGGTTGCAATTGAATGGAATCAATGCTAGCGTGCTCTAGAGAGTGAGCCATTAAAATGCTTGAACCATCCGGACGAAAGCGGACAACGTGGACTCGACCCAGATACGCGTCTTGGCGGAGGCCACCGGCTTTGGTCACTAATTGGGAAACTGTATTGATATTAGTTGCTTCGTAAGATCCTGGATATTTAACTGGGCCTGAGATAGTCATAAAGTTTTGGCTTGCTTCCGTTGACTTTTCAACTAGAATCCTATCCCCATTTTTCAATTCGATTTTAGCCTTGCCTGAGATAAAATCTTGTGGGGGAGGAAGGTCCTGAAAATCTGACCTTCCATTTTCGAATATCCGTTGCAGGGTCATTTTTTGAGTGGCCACGGTTGGGTTGAGTCCCCCGGCAAATTCGAGCAACTCTTTTATACCCTCGCCTTTTTTTATTTCATAGATAGCCGCACGCCCCACGTCTCCTTCGATTTCAACCAGGACCTCGGCCCGCGTCGCAAAAAGAATGTCCCCATCTTGCAGTGCATCAGGATTAAGGGTTTCACCCCGTAAAAGGTATCGGTATAAATCCAAATCAAATTTGTTTCCTCGACGGTTCAATTTTAAGTTTCGAACCGTGCCAATATCCGTCGGCCCCTTGGCAAAATACATAGCCGAAAGTACACTGGTGTGACCGGTGAAAACGTACCCGCCTGGCACCTTCACCTCACCCAAAAGGAAAACCCGAATTGGCCCGCTTTGGCCTAGGGATACCTCAACATGGGCGGAACCCTTGGTGATTCCGGAATAGACTTTTGCCAAGCGTTGTGTGAGAATTTTTTGGGCTTGGTCTAAATTATTTCCAGCCAAAGCAACCAGACCAATTCCTTCGAGGAAAACTTTTCCCTCCTTGTTCAGGCTTAAGGAATATTCTTTTTCTTTGTCACCCCAAAGGGAAACGGTGATTTCGTCACCTGGACCGAGTACATATTCTCTACCTGCGGCTCCGCCTGCCCCACTGAATGCGCTTCGGTCGAGACTCTGAAAAATGCGTTGTTCATAACGGTGCGGAATTTTTTTTTCTCGGGTATTTTTTCGTTGAGTTTGGAGAACTGAATCCTTCATTAGAGCCGTGTCCAATTCCCCTGGCATTCGACCATCGGCTTCTAACGGACCCGAAACCATTTCGTCTAAATTCGCCCTTTTTTCACCGCTTCGCCGTTTATTTTGAGGGTTAGAACTGTTCGAAGCACCCAGAGAGACTTTTTCTTTTTTAAGAGAATCGATTTGAGCGTAATCCTGTGCCGACAGGGCCTGTTGACTACGCGCTTGGGACACTTTATCTTCCAAGCTCTGGGCAAGGCTCAGGAAAGGAATGCACAAAAACAATGAAAAAAGATAAAGACGAACACTGCAAGTAGTTGTCATTTGGGGAATTATAGTTATTTCCGGACTTTACCTTCAAGGAAATCTTGATAAGCAGCTTCTATCCCTTTTTTCAGAGATACCTTCGCAGACCACCCTAAGGATTTTAAACGGGATACATCTAATAACTTCCGGGGTG
>JAYVCH010000343.1:0-10969 GCA_043750055.1 Fibrobacteria bacterium | reverse complement strand
CTTTTATTCCCGGCTTCATTTGGTTCTTCGCAAAAACCTTTGTCTTGATCTTCCTTTATATGTGGTTCCGATGGACGTTTCCACGTCTCCGGATCGATCATCTCCTTTCGTTGGAATGGAAGTTTTTGCTTCCCGTCTCGATGGTAAATTTGCTCGTTGCCGCGACCCTGGTCACTTTTAATTTGATTTTACGATAAACAAGGTGCGGTCGCGATGAACAAGTTGAGGATTCGATGAAGTTCAGCCAACTCATGAAGGACACGGCATCCCTACTCAAGGGCATGGGCGTAACCTTTCGATATATCTCACATCCCAAAACCGTGGTTACTCGTGAGTATCCTGAGAATCGGGACACGCTGAAATTTCCTGAACGCTTTCGCGGTCAAGTGATCATGCCGCACGATGAAAACAACGACCATACTTGTACCGCTTGCACACTCTGTGAAAAAGCATGTCCCAATGGCAGCATTTCCATTCTCACCACCAAAAACCTCGCCTCAAAGCGGGTTCTAGGCGCGTTTATCTATCGCCTCTCTACTTGTACCCTTTGCAATCTTTGCATCGAAGCCTGCCCTTTCGATGCTATCCGCATGGGTCATGGTTTTGAAATGTCTTCCTACAAACGGGACGAATTGGACTATGTCCTCAACAAAACCGAAGGACGTTAGGCGTGCTTGATTTGTTTTTCTACGCACTATGCGCGGTTATGCTAGGACTAGCCCTGGTCACAGTGTTGGCGCGCAATCTGTTTCGTGCAGCCTTGGGTCTGCTCGGATTGTTACTCGGTACCGCAGTCTTATTTCTCCTGTTACGTGCTGAAATGGTGGCCTTGGTGCAAATCATGGTTTATATCGGCGGCATTATGATTTTCGTATTGTACGCGGTGCTATTGACTTCCGAATTGGGTGGTAAAATGGCCCGCCCCTCCCTTTTGAAAATTATTTCGGCATTGATTGTGGCGGGAGCCGTCTTTGGAAGCATTTTCAAATTGATCCGCGCCACTCATGAGTACACAAATACGATCACATCCGGAGACCGATCCAATTTTGGAAACATCGCCGACATTATATCCTTAGGACTTCGACTTTTGGATCCTGGCCCGGACGGATTCTTGATTCCCTTCGAATTGATTTCGGTGGTTCTACTCGCAGCCATGGTCGGTGCCATTGCTTTGGCGCGACGGGAAAATTCCAAATGAATTTGATGTCATGCCTGTTGCTCTCCGCGGCTTTGTTCGCTATCGGAATTTTTGGATTATTAACACGACGTAATATGATTGCCGCCTTGATGTCATTAGAAATCATGGTTAACGCAGCGTTGATCAATTTCATCGCATTTGCCCGCTTCGGGGGACCACAAGGGTTAGCCCAGGATCCCGAGGCGGGCAGTCTTTTCGCATTATTCGCAGTGGGCGTGACCGCGGCAGAAATGGCCTTGGCGTTAGGTATAGTCATCGCCGTACATCGTCAACGCAAGCATGTGGATGTGCGGAAATTGGATGGCTTGCATGGCTAAGTTAGCCTATGGCATCTTGCTATTGCCTTTTCTGTCATTCCTTCTCAATGGACTTTGGTTGGGGCGCAAAAATTGGAAGGCTTCGGCTTGGTCCTCGACCCTGTTCATGGGCGCGACGACTGGATTAGCTTTAACGTTGGCGACTAGATATTATCACCATGTACTCTTACAGCCAGAACTTCATCCTAGCCGATCGGTCCTCGCCTTTGAACACATTTGGATGGCTTTCAATTTGGGACAAAGTTCGCCCGCCCTAGCAAAATTGGGCTTTCTATTGGATCCTATTTCCATGATGATGGTCGTGGTCATTTCTTGCATTTCTTTCCTGGTTCATTTCTATTCGATTGGATACATGGATGGCGATAAAGGTGCGGGACGGTTTTTCCCTCTGCTTTCCTTTTTCACTTTCACGATGTTGGGACTTGTTGTGGCGAGTAACTTGGTTCAGACTTTTATTTTTTGGGAATTGGTTGGAACCGCTTCCTATCTATTGATCGGATTTTGGTATCATAAGCCCTCAGCCGTAGCCGCGAGTAAAAAAGCTTTTATTCTTACTCGTTTCGCCGATGCTTTCTTTTTAATGGGTCTACTTGTTGTGGGAATAAAGGTCGGAAGTTTTGACTTTTTGGATTTGAACAGTCCCGCGGCCGCGCAAGCTTTGAATCATACGGTTAAATTCGGTTTCATCGCAATCAATTTTCTGACCTTCGGAACGCTCTTGATCTATATGGGTGCTTGGGGAAAATCTGCCATGTTCCCCTTCCACGTCTGGCTTCCCGATGCCATGGAAGGACCTACGCCAGTTTCTTCCTTGATACACTCCGCGACTATGGTGGTGGCCGGTATTTACTTGACCGCAAGACTTTTCACCTTATTCTCGGCCGCTGAATATACCCTACGAGTCATAGAATTTATCGGGGCTTTTACCGCCGTCTTCGCTGCCCTAATCGCGTGTACCCAAACAGATTTGAAACGGATTCTAGCCTTTTCAACCTTGTCCCAATTGGGCTTGATGATGTTTGCCTTAGGGACAGGTTATTCCGAATCGATGTTTCACGTTTTCACACATGCCTTTTTCAAATGTCTTTTGTTTCTTTCCGCTGGGGTGGTCATTCATGCGATTCACAGTAGTGATATTCGTGACGCAGGAGGTTTAAGAAAGGCGTTGCCTCGTACCTATCTAGGAACCCTCATCGCAGTATTGGCCATCGCCGGTATTTTCCCATTTTCAGGATATTGGTCCAAGGAATCGATTCTCCACGCGGCTTTGGAGAACGGACGATACGGAGCGTTTCTGGCCGGGCTTTTGACCAGCGCACTAACGGCATTTTATATGTCCCGCTATTTCTTCCTTGTCTTTCACGGAAAGGGTCGCTCCGAATCGAGCTTGTCCCATCCGAAAGCGACTGGGGGGAATGAAGGTCTATTAATGACTTTGCCCATTTTAGTTCTAGCCATACCGAGTCTATTTATCGGTTATTTTTCCAAAGAATTTTTTAAACACCATATGTTACCCTGGTCGCAAACTGTTTCTCAAGTGGCTTCCCTAGCCGCAAGCGAAAATGGGAGTGGCGCGATTCACGGGTCCGCCAACTGGCTTCCCATTGTTGCCTCACTACTCGCTGTTGGTGGCATTTTGATCAGCTGGTATTTCTATGGTATGAAACGCATTGGGGCTGGATATCCAAAAAATGCGGAACCGGGACTGTATAGACTGGTTTATCATAAATTTTATATCGATGAACTTTATCACTTTTTGATCAAAAGGCTCGCATCCAAACTCGTAGCCACACCCATTACTTGGATCGAAAGAACCATTATAAATGGTGTTTTTGATTGGGTCACCTTTTTGATTCGCAGATTCGCCTTTGTCCAAAGCTTGTTCCAAAGTGGTCAAGTGCAATTTTATATCGCCGTTGCCTTTGTGGGGCTATTCGCAATGGCTTGGTACGGAGGACTTTCATTCTAATGCTCGCCTCTTTGCCTTTTGCCCCCATGCTCTTGAATGGAACCTGGATTTTGCCTTTAGTCTCCGCCTTTGTGTTAATGCTTTTTCCTTCGGAAAATAGCGCTGCCGTCCGTCGCTTCAGTTTGGCGGCCAATACCATTAATTTGATCTTGATTGGAGTTTTGGGCGCGGCATTTTTCTTGCATCCCCCGCAAGTCCCAACGGGTTCATCCATATCCGTACTTGCTTTTGTTACCGACGTAGCGTGGTTCCCGACTCTCAATATCCGTTACCATGCTGGGGTGGACGCTATTTCCATGGCAATGATGGTGATGGCCGGTGTGGTGGTTTTCTGCGGAACCTTAGCAAGTTGGAATATCAATCAGCGCACCAAAGAATTTTTTATCCTCTTACAAATTTTGGCGGCCGGCGTTTTTGGAAGCTTTATCACCTTCGACCTTTTCGCCTTTTTCGTTTTTAATGAATTGACCCTGATTCCGACCTATCTATTGATCGGCATGTTTGGAAGTGGTCGTAAAGAATATTCCGCAATGAAATTAAACCTAATGTTGATGGGTGGCTCTGCATTAATTCTCCTTGGAATCCTTGGCCTTTATTTTGAATCCGGCATCCATACCTTTGACATTCTGGAGTTGTCCCGCATTCGGTTTGATGGCAACTTCCAACTCTGGGCTTTTCCTAGCCTATTCCTCGGCTTCGGAATTTTGGGGAATATGTTCCCCTTCCATATCTGGTCACCGGATGGTCACGCTTCGGCTCCGACCGCTGTGTCGATGTTTTTGGCAGGTGTGCATATGAAACTTGGAAGTTATGGCTGTTTGCGTATCGCCATGTACCTGCTACCAGAAGGCTGTCGGGCATGGATGGATATTTTCCTGGTCATCTCTGCCGCCGGTGTGGTTTGGGGCGGTATCGTGGCGATTAAGCAAAAAGATCTAAAATATATGAACGCCTACTCTTCCGTCTCTCATTGTGGTTTGGTTTTCCTGGGATTAACCGTCCTTAACTCAACAGGATTGCGAGGTGCGGTCATGCAAATGCTCGCACATGGATTTATCACCGCCGCGGTTTTTTGTTTGATCGGCATGATCTATTCGCGTACCCATACCCGGAAAATTTCGGAGATGTCCGGATTAATGGCATCGATGCCATTCCTCTCCATATGTTTTATTCTTGCCGGACTCGCGGCATTGGGTCTTCCCGGAATGGCCGGTTTCGCAGCTGAATTAAATGTTTTCCTTGGTGGTTTTTCCTCCGGTCGCCCACTTCCTGTTATCTGTTCCGCATTCGCAGTCATGTCCATCGTGGTAACCGCTATTTACATCTTACGAGCCACCAACGGAATTTTACACGGTCCTCCTTCTTCCCCAAACATCCATTCTGGCGCACACCATTCCGATGTCTCGCATTTAAGCGTCTTAGAAGAAAACCCAAAATCTCATCTGACCGATGCAGGACTTGTAGATAAAATACCGTTGATCTTATTACTCCTCTGCATAATCGCAATGGGCATATTTCCTGGACGCTTATCCCTGCTTTTAGACCAAGCCATTCTTCCCATTCTAAACAACTTGAATCGTTGAAATCATGAATCAAACCCAGTTACCCTTTGTACCCGACCTGGCCTTATTCGGCTTGGCGTTAATGGTTTTGGCTGCAGATTTGAGATCCGACGAAGGCAAAAATGCTTTTTCCCTTACGTTTTTTGGCTTGCTGGCATTAGGGGCCTTTATGCTATGGCTACCCCTTGAGTCTCGTGAAGGATCCTTTGGCGGATTCCGAATCACCTCAGGAACTATACTTTGGAAATTGCTTTTTACAGCCGCTGCATTGGGTACCACCTTGGTGTCACGACCTTATTTTCAAATGGGTGGCAATGCTCGGGGTATGCTTGCGAAACCGGGGGTATTCTACGGGTTACTGCTACTTTGCACCCTAGGCATGTTCGCCTTAGTATCCGCCCATGACCTTCTGACTTTTTATTTAGGTCTAGAACTGGCGACCCTGCCGCTCTATGCATTAGCTGCTTTTCAACCGCATGATTCCAACTCTGTCGAGGCGGGAGCGAAGTATGTGCTTATGGGCGGATTTTCCTCCGCTTTGTCGTTGTTTGGGATTTCCTTTTTATTCGGCGCTTCGGGGGGATTAAGTTTTGATATTTTGGCCTCAGCGGCGCAAAGTAATCCGGCTCTGCCGATCCTTTGGGCAGGTACTTTGTTCCTACTTGGTGGTTTGGGATTCAAGCTGGCCATGGCGCCCCTGCATATGTGGGCCCCGGACGTGTACGAAGGGGCACCCACTCCTGTGATGGCTTTTCTTTCCGTGGGCTCCAAGGCCGCTGCCGTTGCTGCTACGACGGTTTTATTCCTTGGTCCGTTAGAATCCATACGGATAGGATTATCCGGTTTCCTAACCGGCTGTGCCGTCCTTTCCATGGTATTAGGAAATCTTGGAGCTTTGCGCCAGACCAATTTGCGTCGTTTTGTGGCTTACTCCTCCATCGCCCAAGTTGGGTATATGGTTATCGCCTTTTTGGGTGAAGCGGACACGGCACGACTGGCTTTGCAGTATAATCTCATCGCTTATGGAGTGACTAGTTTTGCGCTATACTTTATTGTCAGCATTGTTGGAAAAACGGCCCCTGAAAATATTTCCAGTCTTCGAGGACTAAGTCGCCGTAGTCCAGGTTTGGCCGCACTCCTTCTGCTCAGTATGTTTTCCCTGGCAGGAATTCCTCCATTGGCCGGCTTCTTAGGAAAATTCTTGTTGTTTGCTTCGGCTGCGGAACAAGGGCACTATACCTTAGTTGGAATCGCTGTAGCGAATGCAGTTGTCTCATTCTACTACTACATGTTAATTGTGAAAGAGGCCTATATCATCGAGGTCAAGGAATCGGAATTGGAAGGGATGATAATTCTGTCTTTGCCGCAAAAGGTTGCAGTTGCTGTATTGGGGATTTTACTTTTGGGTTTGGGAATATGCCCGGTCAAACTTTTCCTAAATCAGTAAGGCGGACATAACCGCCTTTTCCATTCAGTAATTTCACCGATACCCATTCTCCTCGTGTTTCCACAATCTCGAATTTTGTGCCTTCATGCACCTTAGTTAACACCTGAAAATTTTCTCCCGGACCGCTGAACATTTCCACCGCGGGCTTAATCACAATGCCAAACTGCAAAGACTCTTGTTGATTCACCTTGTAAACCAAAGAGGGTCCAATTGTCAGCAGGGACAGGGCCAAAAGACTCATGAAGGTATAAAGGAAGCCCTTTATACCTGGTCCTGAGAACAAGGTCAACATTGCACTCAAGAAAATGCCGCAAACCAGTCCAAGACAAATCCACATACCTTGGTTTATGGAATAGGAGGCGTGGAGATACCAAAGAATTTTGGTTAAAGCATTATTCTCCGTGACCGGATTTTTATCCGCGATTTGGGCATTGACGAAGCGGAGGTTATAAATAATGTCGTCATCATTTGGATTAAGTTTTCGCGCTTTTTCAAAATAAAGAATGGAGGTGCCGAGTTGGTTCAAGCGAAACAGGCTGTTGGCATAATTGTAGTATAGCCGTGAGTCCGCGATCCCTTCATCGATAGCTTGGCGGTACAGCTCCGAGGCTTTATTATAGTCGGTGGCCTCATAGGCAGCATTGGCCTGTTGATAAGATTTGTTTGCCCTCATCAAAGCCTCGTCTGAAGCAGCCTTCGCAAATGGGGTTGAAAGGAAAGCGAAGCAGACTGCAAGTAGCATTGCTATGGAATAAGACATTTTTAGGATAGGTTTAGTGATCATAATTCCCGATCCATTTTCCGGAGTAGCGCTTCGGCTCCGTCCAGCGCTTCCTTCCAAGCCTTATCATCTCGCTGCGCACCTGAGAATTGACCAAAGTCACATAAGGTCAAAAGTTTTTCATATTCAGCCGAACTGGTTATTGGCAAGCCCGATTCCACCAACTTGGCTTTGGAATCTTCCATGGTCAGGCCTCGGAATTCCACATTGAGTTTGTCACTGGCGAAACCGACAACGGCTTGGGATAAGGCTTTGTAAAACTCCTTGGCATTTTTTTGTTTCAAGGCTTCATTCGCTTCTTTCAGGCGACGTTTTAACTGGGCACTGGCTTGGGTTTTCCTTTTGAGGGTGGCATCTGTCGCTAGTAACCGGCTACGACGTCGTACAGCTAGTAATAAGGTGAAAGCAAGGGGTGAAGGCAAGAAAAGCAGCCAGAACCAAGCGCGACGGTAAAGGAAATCGTCTTCATTTTGTAGTGGGGTTGAGGCAACCTTTATATGGCGGATATCCGAACCGATGTCGGTAATTTCCCTTTGGGTCATGACACGCCCTTGTGAAGCAGTCAATTCTTTTCCTTGTGTCACCGCTAAGGAAATGGGCTGAGACTTGGCCTCGGCGTAAATTTTATGGACGGGATCAAAATAAGGAAAAATAATCGGTCCCACCATCGCCTCGCCCTTGCGTTGGGGCACGATGACGTATTTGAAAATTTTGGTCGTAACCAGAATGTTACCCTGGGTATTCGAAGTGGTATTTTCTTCTGGATCAAAAATTTCAAATTGGCTAAGATCGGGAAGGCGCGGCTTAGTGATGGATTTTGGCTGACCATTTCCCTGAATGGTGATGGTCAGGGTGCAGGCGTCGCCCGAGGGAACGGTGGTTTTGTCGATGACGGCAGTGAGCGAGTAATTACCAACGGCTCCGGTGAAATCGGCCGGTGTCCCACTCGGTAAGGGAATCACTTCCATGGAGGTCGGGCTTGTCGTTGCCGTCATATTAATGACCGATGCTCCCCCTCCAAAAACGTCGTCATCAAACATATCGAAAACTGATCCTTGGCGTCGTCGCTGGCTTCGTTGTACCTGTTGGTATTGAACAGGTATTCCAGAAAGCTCCGCTTTACCAGCTAAGAGGGGAAAAAGCACAATGCGAATATCGAATACGCGAACGCTCTGTCCATTCAGGGTTAAAATTTTGGGCTCGACAGTTTTGTCTAACCGTTGAAACCAAAATTTTTCACCGATGAGCTTCTGCAAATCTTGGGTGATATTGATATTCTGAGCGCCTTGGGTGGGTATAATGCGGAGGTTGAAAAAGGTCTGTTCACCAACGTAGGCCGTATGCTTATTAAGCGTGCCCTCCGAGGTCAATCCCGCTTCTTGTTTTGATACAGTGACATTGGCTGAACCCAAGGTTTTATCAAAGGTTTTGTAGGCATAACGAATGGGGCCAACCGCAAATGTTCCCGTCTTTTGTGCGGTCAAAGTGAAAACAAATTGGGTGATGAATAGGTTTCGACTCGAAATTCGTCCGTTGACGATGGTGGTCTGAGAACTTCGAGACGTTCCGGTATTCTTCGTCACCGTAAATTTGTCCAGACCCTCCACGGATGGCCAAGGGAGATTCTCTGGCTTTTCTTCGGAGGTAATTTGTACCGTGATTTGAAACGGTTCGCTCACGCTCACTTGATTGGCTGAAATCGAAGCTTCGGCGGTTATCTCCGCACGTGAACAAACGAAAGACATTAGCAAGAGGCATAGGGCCAGACGCAGTGCGTTTACCAATCTTGCTCCACTTCTACTGGACGCTTTTGTTTGCGCTGCATCTGTTGATGTTCACGTTTTTCATCGTCTTGATAAGAATTTAGCAATCGTTCGGCTTCTTCTTTGCTCATTTGGCCAGGTTTGGCACGAGCGGCGGCTTGACCCGAAGAATCGCCTTTGTTTTTGTCTTCTTTACCGGGTTCAGGTTTATTTTCTTCACCCTGTTTTTTGTCCTCATTGGCTTTTTTTTGGTCCTTGGCTTTGTCTTGCTCCTTTTTTTCTTGGTCTTTTTTGTCTTGGGAACCCTGACTACTCGAATCTTTTTTGTCTTCCTTTTTGTTGGGATCTTCACCACCCTGAGAACCTGAGGACCCTTGATCCTTTTTTTTCTGATCCTTCATTTTCTTGAGTTGATTCGCCAAGGACTTGAGCCTGGAGTCTTGTGGATATTCTCGCAAACCCTCCTCAACATCAACCGAAGCTTCTTGAAGTCGACCCTGAATATATTTTCCAGCCCCACCATGTAAATAGTCATCGACGCTTCGTTTCGGTGTGGAAAAAGCTATCCCTGAAAAAGCAAAGAGAATGAGAACTAGTAAGCGGCAAAGTGTTCCAGGCTTCATCATATCACACCTACTCCAGGTTGTGAAGCCCGTGGGTCTTGTGATTGAGGGGGTGTCGGTTGTTCTCCACGTAGAATTTTCATGACATCATCGATGCGTTGAACATGCGACTGATAGGTGGCTGCTGTGGCATCTTTTTGAATCAAATCTTCAAGAAGGGATTTAGCTTCTCCATATCGCCGTTCCTGCACCAACTGCATCGCCCTGGCCAAAATTTCTTTGGCTTTTTCACTAGGTTCGGGTGGTTTCTGCTTGTTGTCTTGTTGTTGATCTTGCTTTTGTTTTTGTCGATCCAGTAATTCCTTGATGCGAGCCTGAACCACTTCGATGTTACGTTTGGCATCTTTGTTGTCAGGAGTGACCTCTAACGATTTCTTATAATGGGCCATGGCTTCACGATAATCTTCAATGCCTTCTTGTTTTCCGGATTGAATCGAAAATTCTCCCTTGCGGAACTCCGCATTTCCAAGATTGTAGTAGGATTTTGCGGCAATGGAAGCATCATTTCCAATCAGGGCTTTTTTAAAAGCGACGATGGCATCGTCATATTTTTTCTTACGAAATTGGGCATTGCCGATATTATAAAACAAAGCTTGAGATTCGGGATGGTCCAACTGAGCTTCTGCATATTTTTGAATCGATTGATCATAATCGCCTTCAATATACGCTTTAGCTGCTTGCTTACTGGGCGAACTCCCTGCCCCTAGTAACCCCAGAATCTTGTGGAACAGGGATGGCATGGTGCGTGATTTGTCATACTGAGAAAGTAGGTCCGCACTCCCCTGGGACGTGGAAGTGTCAATAATGCCAGCAGACGGCGAGGCTTGTAATCCCGAATCTGGATCATTTTGAAATCCATTTGCTGCATTGGAATTTGGAGGAACACTTTGAGAGTTAGTTTGCGCTTTTCCTCCTCCACCCAAGGGTATCAATACATTCTTGTGGTTTTGGGCCATGGCTAATGGTGGCATCAAGTAGAATATTAGGAGCCAAGCCATCGACAGTGTGAGACGCAAGAAAACTGAACTCTGTTCCAAGAGGAAAAATACTGTACGGCATAGAAGTTTCATGTGAACCTCCCAGACCATTCTTGGCGACGACGTTTACGATCGGAAATCAACATTTCGGCAATTAATAGAAATAGAGCGATACCGAGAGGAATCTGGAATCTATCTTCATATTGGCTCATGCGTTCCGATTCCAATTCCCGTTTTTCTTTTTGATTAATTTCTTTTAAAATCGCTTCCAGCTCGAATCGCCCAGGCTCGGCATGATAATATTTTCCATTAGTTGTCAAAGCAATTTTTTG
>JAYVCH010000342.1:0-16530 GCA_043750055.1 Fibrobacteria bacterium | reverse complement strand
TTATGCAGGCAATGTTCGTTGAGTGTGAAAAATTTCTCCTTCGTACTCCGAAATAAGGCTCGGCCCATGCTGTCTGACGCATAGACGCGTGCTTCCTCGAAGTCCACCCTAACTGTGTCATTAGTCAGCTGTAATTCAAGGTCGTAACCCCCGTCCTCTCGGGGGATAGGATAAATTGCGGTAAGGGTCCCCAGTTCCCGTCCATATCTGGATTGAGCTAAGTCGGGAAGATTTTCCATATCTCCCAGACTCTCATTCTTCAGGTCATCATACCCCAAACGCTCGGTCTTCAAGGTGAAATGGATATTGGGTCGCAGGTCATAGATTGAGCATGGACTTGATATGGCTCGGCCACGCAACTCTTTCTTAGGAATTTAGGTGTCGCGGTTATAAGGCAGTTTGGAATGGATTCGGTCATGTTCAGTTTTTCCGGTTGATCAGATTGATGAGGACTCTGGGATCCATCGGCGCGATAAAGTGCCCGGTGACGGCTCAGGAACCATACCAACAGAAATGCTGCGATACGCTGGTTGCGGTCCACGAACGAATGGTTCTTCACGCGACCACTTGCGAAGGGCTTCGAATTACCTTTGCTATCCCGATCAGGATAGTCATCGCGGGACGTCCGACTCTGGCGGAGTTTTTTGGCGCCTTATCCGAGCGGTATACCCAAGGTCTTGAGCACCAAGATGTGTGCATCGATTCAATCGGGAAAACCACGGCTATCCGCAAGGTAAAAGGGGACCCTTGCAGCATTCGCGAATTCAACGACGTTTACTCCGTTTATGATCTATCCTTTTGGGCGATTGATCGCGAAGGAGAATTGCAATATGCCCTCGACTTACGTCAGGATGCCTTTGATTCTCCCCGGCCCGAACCCTTCCAACGCGCAATGGAGAAGATCATCGACTGAATTGATAAGGATTCCACGGTCTCGGACTTATTGGAAAGTAACGCCTCGTTATGCAGCATGCCATAGGCCAAGAATCCTGCTGTGAAAACCCCACCTAAAGGAAAGAATATGTACATACCCGATTCATTCAAGGTTACTTCGCGGGAAAAAATCGATTCTTTCATGGATCGGTTCTCCTTTGGAACCGTTGTCAGCTCAGATTCGCCCATAATGGTCACTCATTGCCCCATTCTATTCCGGCGCGATGGGGACGCTCTCCGCTTGGCCATCCATTTCGCGATATCAAACCCGCATTGCAAGTCCGTAGCGGAAGGGCGGGAGACCGTGGTGATTTTCCCGGGTCCGCATTGCTTACAGGCATACTTCTCGGAGTTAGTCAGCAAATACGAGGGGGCTGAGGGATTGCCGGAGGCGATCATGCCGCAATCCATGGTGGGACAACTCTCCTCGGCGATCCTGCTTTTCGAAATCGAAGTGACGGACCTGGAAGCGAAATTCAAGCTCGGACAGAACAGGAGCAGGGAAGATCAGGATTTGATCCACCGGAACCTCGCTCTCGCGGGCAATCCCGAAGCCAGTGCCTTGGCCTCCTTCATGATCGATTTCGGCGGCTTACAGCCTCGGGACTAAAACGACGCCGAGATGTGAACGGAGTTCTGGTGGATTTGAAATTCGGGCCCATGCGCGAAGGGTAATTGGATAGAGGATTCAAATCCAGTTCCTGAAATAAGCGCATCCATCGATTGCCTGAACGAGTGGAGCGAAGCGCTCCCGGGCCTAAGGAACCGGAGGTCGGAGAATCCCTTTCGCTTTGACTTTTGGACTGTCGCCAAGAGCGGTTTAACACGCTCCGATGGGGAGTCGCCGTCCATTCGCACCTCGGCAGAAGCGGCTCAATTAAGAGCCGCTCAGGCCTGGAGAACCAATGGCTCCACAGGTTCAATGATTCGAGACGGCGCGTTTTCGATCAAATTTGTCATAGGGAAAAGCTGGGCATCCATTTAATCCGCTGCCAGACCCAAGGATGCGTCTATGAAAAAATCTCATATAATTCTTGCCGAAATTTCGGGTACCCATCAGTCAAAATTTAAGGAGTCAACTGCATGTGCATATGATTTTTCCCTGCAGTGCGCTCAATAAAAAAGGCGGAACATTTAAGGAGCGGACCATTCACAGAAAGAAG
The DNA here is from genome assembly GCA_043750055.1 of Fibrobacteria bacterium. Lineage (GTDB taxonomy): Bacteria > Fibrobacterota > Fibrobacteria > UBA11236 > UBA11236 > Chersky-265. The sequence goes on along the minus strand of JAYVCH010000342.1, from coordinate 14,434 downwards.
GATGGAAGCAAGTATTAGCTAATCTTGGATGGAATACGCACCGTGTTGCCATTTCCAATTCGGGGCTTTTACCCATGGACGATGGGAAGGTTACCTTCAAGTTAAGGAATTATCGTAAAGACGGGAAGAAAGCGGCAATGGTTCTTGCCGTCGATAATTTTATAGAGCGCTTTTTTGTGCATCTGCTGCCGAAAGGATTTAGGCAAATTAGGAAGTTCGGATTTTTATCGAAATAAATCTTCGCTATTTAGGCCTTGCAAGATTAAATCACCCATCCAAATTGAAAGGGAATCGGACGCGCTATCGGTGGTTACCGAGGGCATAAATTGAATTCTATCAATCTTGGAATTCATTTTACTCCAAATATTACTTGCGCCAAGGGTAGTATCCGATGAGCTGAGAGAATCGGGATTGATTGTATACGAGGCCCATTGATTTGTTACGGAAATAGTTTTTTGAAATCCATACAGATAAAGATCAGGTCGATAGTCCGATATGGTATTTAGGCGAGGCACTGCTGGCACTGGCAATACAGTGGCAGAGATTGAAAATAAAATTGAGACCTCGCGATTTTTGTCGGCTCTGGCCTTGAATTGAAAAGAAGTCATTTTTGAAAGATTATAATAAGTGCTGTGCCCCATGATTCTTGGCCCAAATGATATGCCAAAGCCTGCATAAAAGGTATTAAAATCCTTTTTAATATTGGCATCGAATTGTAAGGCGAATTGGCTTGAAGTATTAATATCGGGGAGGAATGAAATCTTAACCATGCTATTTCCGCCGAGATCTCGATCTGAAAATGGATACCAATTTCCGGATCCAGTAAGCGCCGAAATTGTCGTTGCCCAGATATTAGAATGAGAAAAATCGTCAACCACTATTCGACCAGGTGAAACCAAAAGGCTCTCATTGACTAGTGGTACAGGTTCTGGATGGATGGTTTTTGCAAAGGACAAAACGGTATCTTGTGAATTCTTGACGACAAGAAAAATATTCAAAGGAATATTTGGAATATTTTCGAGGGTAAATTGTCCTGTTTGAGTATCAATTTTTGCGTGATAATCGGTACCGGCAACAACTAAGGATTTTGCGAGACCGGTTTTAGAAAAAGCAAAACCAGATAGCGTGGTAAAGGCTGTGAGCTTGGCTGTATCCAAAATATTTTCAGACGGAAATATAGAATCGCAGTGAAGGTCTCGCAGGATTTGTCCCGAATTTAAACCATCTATTTGGATATTATAATTACAGTAATATTTGGATTTTAAAAAAAATCTTCCCGCAGAATCTGTTTTTAGGCTATCGACTTTCCCATAATTTTCTTGAACTACAGTTTTAGCCCAAAGATTTTGATCCAGAATTAAAACTCGAGCATGGCTTGCTGGTTTTCCATTTGGAAGAATGGCGACTAGGGTATTTCCATTCGTCGTTTCAACCCCGGCAACTCCTGGTCGTGAGCAAAATTGAAGTGGAATAGTTACAATAATTAAAAAAATAATTATTGCAATATGGTTTATGATTTTTTCACTTTTATTTTTAATAATATTTCTCATGACACCTTCCCTTGAACCGCAGCGTCCATGGAGAGAGGGAAAATCTGAAAATTCATTTGATAAACCACGCTAGGATTTTTTTCTAAACTGGATAATTCCAGCAGCTCTTTTCGCATGCATTGAATTCTCTCGCGTATGCTTTCAAAGGTACCTCGGGAAAGACTCACCGTTACCGTTGAGATATCGCGATCCGCTTTGGGAATATTTTCGATTGCTTCGATTCCCATCCCGATAAGCTTTTTTTGATATTCGCTAATCGCCTGTGACATCCAACTGTCTCCCGTCGAAAGAGAGGCATCCTTCACCTGATACTTGCCATCGGAGCCAAGATTTACATACCCTAATCGTCCTAATAAGCTGACCGCATTTTTTGCTTCAATTGCAGAAATGGGGGGACGGAGCTTACGGCCTAATTCTCGAAAATCCCCTTTAAAATTATGACATCGTATTAGTTCATAAATTGCAGTATAAAACCAATGGTTAAAAAATTCATATTGGTCGGACTCAATTTTTTTGATATGCGGCATGCGCAGAGAAATCAATCTTTGATAATAGATATGTACTTCAGAAGAATTTTTGGCGCGATTATAAGAAATTAATACTTCGAGATATTCCTTTTCTTTGGGATTGAGATTTAAAAATTCAATAAATCGAGAAATGGATTTTTGGCTTAAATGAACTTGTTCTTGAAAAAGTTTAACTAGAAAACTTGCATCGAGCCCAACCTTATTTCCGATGTAACGATATGAAATAAACCCATTGGTTGATTTTTTTTCGTGATACCAATCAATTAAAAATTTTCTGTAATCGAGATAAGCGAATAGGTCGATCTGCATTTTGGATATCCTAAAATTTGTGGATATTAAAATCCACGTTATTTCCTATTAAATTAGATTATTAGTAGAAATTATACGGCTTTTCAATATATTTGTATACAGGGGTAAAAAAAATATCCACAAAATGAGAGTCCCTATGCCAGTTTTCTCAGAAGTTTATTCTTTATTTTTTCTGAGATTAACCAAGGTCTCGGCCATGGACCTTGGGACAAATTTTGGGGATATTGCTTGGGGAATACATGTTGATATCTCCAAAGAGGATGCGGTTCTTGCCGTGGGAGAAAATCCCTGGAATCCCACCTTACTAATGGAATTGGCCTTCTCTGAATCACTTCACACCATGGATTGGACTCCAACTAATAATGTGGACAACGTCAGTGGGGACCTGATAGAGGTTATGCCATCGACGGACTTAACCCAGATTTTTGGAATAAGATGAGGATAGATATTGTGAGTGTTACGAAAGAAAATCGTAAACTGAGGGATTTAGTAAAGGCAATGAATATTGCTTTCAATACCAAACAAGGGAGTATCAAATGAAGTTATGGATTATTTTAGGTGCTTTGGCATTCAATTTATTGCCAACTAAATTAAATGCACAACCAGTCACCGCACCTTATAAAGGCAAGCTCGGTGTAGAAATATCCAATGATGGGTTTGTCGATATTGTAAAAACAGATTATCGCTGGGCAAAACCTGATGGGAATGGAGGTTGGAGTGATTTGAAAGCCGGAGATACCGATTCTTTGGGCTGGCCAAAGTCCGATTGCCGATGGGTTTCCGATAGTAGACCCGTGCAGGAATGGTTTGGAAATATTGATGATCCTGAAAAATATCGAGTAAACCAAAGTGGGAAGTATCTGGGCTCTTTTATTGGGAAAGCGGTGCTGACTATAATAGAGGGCCCCTTTGAGATTTCCAATCAAGCCTATAATGCTACTACCAATATGACCACCTTTGATTTAACCATTGGAACTCCTGGAGCCCACCATGGTTTGATCATTCTAACTTTTACCGAAACGCAACGATCGCAATCCGAAAAGATTGGATCAGGAATTTCTGAATTCAAATTATTACGACCAGGTTATCCGCTGGGAACGACCCAAGTTTTTACAAATGCTTTTTTGAAATGTCTTTCGAGTGCTGCCTTTTCCACGATACGCTTTATGTCGGTTATGGGCACCAATGGGAATATTCAATGGACTTCAACGGGAACTACCACTCAAAAATGGAGCGGGCGTAAAAAAGTTTCCGATGTGTCCGTAAGTCCCATGGATCCGCTTGATAAAAAAGATGGATGGCCTTGGGAATTTACCATTGATTTATGCAATCAAGCGAATATGGATATCTGGATTAATATTCCGATGGCGGTAGATGATGATTATATTCAGCAATTGGCGACCTTGATCCATAAAAATTTAAAGCCAAATCTGAATATTTATATCGAGCATAGTAATGAAGTTTGGAATTTTGGATTCATCCAATATGCTTGGAATAAGACACGAGCAATAGAAGAAATGAAAGCGGGGAATGCTCACTACGGTTATGACAAATCGATGGATGAAGATGTATGGGGTCAACGCCGTCATGCAGAAAGAGTGAAAAATGCTGTGGATATTTTTGCGACCGTTTTTGGCAAAGACCAAATCAATAAACGGGTTAGAGGAATACTCGCTGGTGTGACACCCGATCCTGAAGGATTTTTTATTGCCGGACGCTGCGCGGGAATGCTTAAATATCTAAAGGATAATTATGGAGATCCAAAAAATTATATTTATGCCATATCCATGCCTCTTTACTATGGCGGCGACCCTGCGTGGGGTAGAGATGGGACGGCCACCTATTCTGTGGACCAAATTTTAGATGCAATGCAAAAGGCTACAGATGGCCAAAAGACAGATCGAAAAAAAATGGTTGACCTTGCAAGTGCATACCAATTACCAGGCGGATTTTGTTCCTATGAATCTGGGCCAGATATCGGGGGCGGATCCACAATTAATATTGCCAATCGGATTTTAGCAATCCGTGATGCAAAGCAAAAAGATATTTATAAAAGTAATTATGCAGCAAATTTTTGGGATTTAGGTGGCAATCTCGCCATGCAATTCACTTTGAATGGGTCTTATACAAGGTATGGGGCATGGGGTTTAACGGATGATATCAATAATCCCGATCGCAATTATTTATTCACTGCAGTCCGTGAATTAATCGGAAATGGAATACCTTTAAGTTTGGGAGATTCGCCAAAGGCCGTGCCCCATTTTGGAATAAAGGGAATAAATAAAAATTTAAAACGGACCAGTAATTTCAAAGCATATGGAAAAATAAATTATGAAAAATCAGGGGTACTAATTAACTCGAAGGGTCAAGCTATCCCTTAGTCAAATCTTTTTTAAAAATTATCCTCGGCCTCGTCTATAGTTAGAGGAGGCGGGGCTTTTCTCAATTTTACTTTAAACTCCATTTCGCTCTGCCTGTGTAAAAATCCCACTTTACGTGACCTGCCGATTCCATCGTTTTTTCCTTTCATCGCTTTTGCATAATAAAAATTCCCCTTCCGAAAGCGGAACAGGCTGCTGGGTCTATAGCTTCATGGCCTCGGTTAACAAACCCGAACTAGCTTTTGCGGGCTTCAATCGTTACCGTATGAATTCCGAAACCTCTTTCTCTTGCAATGGCTTTAAGTATAGCTGAGCAGCAATGCGGGTTTTGATCGCCGAGTGAATATCCAGAACAAGCGTTTTTTCTAGTATAGGATGACCACATAGAATTAGCGAGGCCGCTGCTGTACGATACGCCGGATCCTCCTTAAGGCTGGCGGTCACCTTGGACCGGATCGCCGGGTCAGCTTCACCGGATTTAGCACTTAGCTTCTCATCGGCATAAATCGGAGGCTGATTATATGGGAGCGCCCATACATGCGGTTCGCAGGTGCCTGTGCTCAAAGACCAAAGAATACGACTTAAACGAGTTTAAAATAAGCGTTCCCAAGCAGGTGTATTTTTAATCACTGAATTCCTTTCCTCTCCCTCCGAAATCCTCCCTCTTTCCGGTTTATCGCGTCCTCCATACAATTCCGGAGTAAGTGAACTGTCACCCATTATCGCACACTGCCGCAATTAACCCATGCAACCCCTAACTATTCTTCATAAATCATTTTCAGCCAGCCAAATGCTTAGTAAACAGGTATACTGAAATAAAGTATCCTCTTTATTTCCATCGATTTCATCCTTTCTATCAATTTGGGGTTCACATCGATTCAATGTCAATCATCCTCTCTTACCCATTCCGTCGAAAATTTTTATTCTCCAGCTTCAGCAGCATCCTATTTCTCACCTCCCAAGCCTTCTCGGCTACTTACTATTTCTCATCCAAAACTGGCGATGACTCCCATACGGCTGCACAAGCGCAAAACGTATCCACACCTTGGAAAACCCTTTCCAAAATCCAAACCCTTTCACTAGCCGCTGGAGATAAAATTCTCCTGGAAAACGGCGGAGAATATCCCGGAACTTTAACCCTGGGCCCTACGGCGATTGGTGAAAATGGCAATCCCATCACCGTCTCAAACTATGGCACATCCAGTCCCGATCCAATTTTATCGGGATTAAAATCTGTCGCTGGGCCTTGGACAATCTATCCAAATAAAAATCCTCTCCTTGGATCTAAGAGTAACATTTGGGTTACCAAGATTCCAGACACCGTCGAGCAAGTTTTTTGGAATTCACAAAGTTTGACTCTCGCACGATATCCAAATTTAGGATCGACTCCCATTACTAAGGTGATAGACCCCCTGCATTTTCAAGTAAAGGGATTTGAAGGATTGGACCTTTCTGGCGCCACTTTTTTCGCCCGTACCAAACATTGGACTTGGGATATGCAGGCCATAAATGATTTTTCCGCAGCTACGGGACAAATCAATTTATCCAAATCCACCATTTATCCCATCCTCGTCAATTGGGGAATTTGGATCAATAATAGTCTTGGATTACTCGATACAGCGGGTGAATGGTATTGGGATGCCAAGGCTGGGAACCTCTATGTTTATTTACCAGATGGAAGTGACCCCAATGGACAGAGTATCTCCGTTTCTATCACAGGTAGTGGAATTGTTTTCAATAATTGCAAACAAATTGTAGTGGAAAATATTTCCTTGCGAGGCCAAGGGGACGATGGAATTCAGGGATCAGGATCGAATATCACTTTGAGACACCTTGGAATAGAAAATTCTTTAGGGAGTGGTATTAGTTTAGATGGTGCGAATAATAGTATTGAGCATTGTGAAATCGTGGGAGCCAATGTCAATGGAATTGATTTCTACGGGGTAAATGGCAAAATCGAAAATAATTCCGTGAAAAAAATTGCGCAAATTTCTCGTTTGACAAGCACGGGATTAGCAGGAGAATGTTGTACCGGGCGCGGGATTAATGCATCGGGTGATGATCTTTTGATCAAAAATAATTTTCTCGATTCTATTGGATACGTAGGCATAGGCTTTGGAGGGCAAAGAGTAAAAATCGATCATAACTTTATTCAGCATTTTTTAATGACGGTCGATGATGGCGCAGCCATTTATACTTGGAACGATAATTTCACTCATCCCGGCGCAGCGGGATCAATCATTAGCCATAATCTTATTCTCGATGCCATAGGTGCACCAGACGGAATACCCGATCAATCGACTTGGGCTATGGGAATTTATTTAGATGATCGCACTCACGATATCACCGTAGATAGCAATACCGTAACCGGAACGGATGCAGGAATCTTTTTACATAATTGCCGAAATCATATACTTCGTGGAAATATCTGTTATGGAAATCGCATCTCCCAAATACTTTTGCAGCCAGATAATGTAGCAGATATGTTTGGAATAGAAATGCAAAACAATATTTTATATTCCACTACTACTGGGGGAATGCCCTATGCAGAACATCGATATGGCATAGACGCAGGTGAAGTAATTTCCCATCGAACGGGTGATCTGGACTGCCAAGAATCCTTCTTACAAGTGCATTGCGAACGTGACGGAAAATTGGTATGGGAAAGTCCCCTAATCCGTACTGCAAGCGATACCGCGGGTAAGGCTTTAATCGCTTCTCATTTCACATCCTCCATAGAAAAATGGACCACCTGGCCCGAGCCGACCATAACCCTCACCTTCGACCCCACGTCCGATAACCCTGAACATGGCGGCACCTTGCGCATCGATGGACCAAATAATCCCTTAAACCAAGGTCCCCTTGTAGTTATCCCTAAAAATTTTCAAGCAAAGGTAGGTGACAAGTATTTTGCAAGTTACTCCCTGCGTTCCACCTCTCCTTTATCTTTAGGTATAGTCCCAAGACTTTCCCATGGTGATTATACCCCGGTGGCCAAAATTTTTGACTTTAAAACCACTACCACTTGGTCTAACTATTCCTTCCCTTTTGAAATTACCAAGGGGGATACCTCCGCTCGTCTTGACTTCGTTTGGCATCATACCCAACCCGTGCAATTCTGGATTGACGATTTTTCTTTATATCCCTTACCTCCCGCTGACCCTCAAGCCGGAGCCTTGAGCTCGCTTTACTTCAATTCTGACCCTTCGATCACAAAAAATATTGACCCAAGCCCTGGAGGCTATTGGCTGAATGCAGAAGGCATAAAACAAACGGGAGGAAAAGCGATCAATCCCCTTGCTGGGTTTATCGCGATTCGAGGTGGAAGAAATTTAGCTACGGCCTTGAAGCCTAATTTGAATTCCAAGAAAATAAAATCCCCCAAGAAAAATTTAAGTGTGCGCACTCAACACGGACAAAAGAATTTTTTAATCAGTAAGGAAATTTGGTCTGACCTTCGCGGCAAGAAAATAAAGGAAGTAAAATAAATACTGGAAATCTGTGCCGGAAATTAAAGCTGGAAAAGAATGCTAGGAAAATAGTCATTGCCCTTGCCAATGGGCGATTGACGCGGTCGAGAAAATCTTCGGAAAGGGAAATTTCAACGAGAACACACTTTAGACATTTGAGCTTAGGCAAAATGGTGCCATACCCTTGACATTGTCCGTTGAATGCCTATAATTATTTTTATGACACATTCCGCCAACTTCGGCATCACCCTTAAACGTTCCATTATGGTTATGCCCGTACATGCGCGTGCAACCGTGGCAGCTCATTGGCTAGCCTGGAAAGCGATTAGCAAGGGAATGACCGCGGGCGGATGCGACTGATTCGATAAACAAATCAGGATCACAACCAAACCCGCTCCCCAAAGAGCGGGTTTTTTGTTGTTTTTCCGGATGGAAAGGAAATATGTCTTTGGCTTCAGTTGGGGAAATTCGGCCAGTCGGTGAGGTTCGGCCAATTCAGTTTGGTTACCTTGCGATTGCCACTTCCGCTGTGCTTTTTTCGGCCAAGTCCATCTTCATTAAGATGTGCTATGCTCACGGTACGACGCCAGTGGTGTTGATGACCTTAAGAATGGGATATGCCTTGCCCTTCTTTGCGGGGATGGCACTGTGGCCCCAATTCATCCCGGCTTCGCGAAGGCCGGAGACATTAAGTCGCAAAGACTTAGCCTATATCGCGGGTCTGGGGTTATTGGGATATTACATCGCGAGTGTTTTGGATGTGGTGGGATTGCAATTCGTTTCTGCGGGGACGGAACGATTGATTCTTTACCTCTATCCCAGTTTAGTGGTGCTTTTTTCGGCGGTCATTTTTAGAAAGCCGATTCCAAAATTCATGATTCTACCTTTAGTATTTTCCTATTTGGGAATTGCGCTTTCCTTTGGCAGCGAACTTACAGGAAAGGGAACCGGCCGACCGTATCTTGGAGGTTTCCTCATCTTTTTGAGTGCCGTCACCTATGCGCTCTTTCTTGTAGGTCACGGAAGAATGGTATTTCGAGTCGGTCCACAAAGGTTGGCGGCCTATTCCATGTTGGCGGCTTCGGTTTGTGTCTTCATTCAATTTCTAGTTATGGCACCCTTTAGCGCCTTGGCACAGCCTGCATCGGTTCAGCTCATGGCATGCATCACCGCAGTGTTTTGCAATGTGGTGCCCGTCTATTTATTCGGTTATGGGGTTAAGGCCGTGGGCGCGGGTCGTGCAGCGATATTGAGTAGTATTGGACCAGTTTCAACTTATGGTTTATCGGCAGTGCTTTTGGGTGAAGGTCCAGGCTTCATGCAGATTGCCGGACTCGCGCTGGTGTTGGTTGGGAGCTTGGTTTTGGGTCTGGGAAAGAAAAAATAAAATGGATTAGACTTGAAAAGGTGATTCAAGGATGTGTTTTGAACTTCGGCTTGAGATAGGCACCCAACGCAAATCCAGCCCAGGCTGCGATACCGCCCGTAACGCCTCCAAGTAAGGCCGTCACAGCCAGCACGGCAGCGGATGTGGGCAGATGAAAGAGTGCAGCCATTCGTCCGCTAAGGATTTGGTGGTTAGGAAAGTCAAAAAAAACAGCCCAAGTGAGCCAACTTGCGGCTGTGCCTAGGAAGCCACCTGCAAAGGCATAGCCTGCATTTTTTGGAAACCAGAATCCAATTCCATAAGAAACCAAAGCTGGCCACCACCAGGGAAATATCCAACCACCTAACAAAGCCGCGAAATAAATAATCAGGAAGGCCATTATTTACTCCGAAGTTGCAGGCTAAAGGATTTTCTTGTGGATAAACCTGGGGAGGTAAGAAAATTCAATTCATAGGAACGTCCGGCGGCCCAATCAGAAATAAAATCATCGTAGTGGGGAGAGCCTGGATTTCCGGATTGGCCACCCGGATAAATACCACGGCCTCGTGGCATTTTATCCAAGGCAACGACCATTCTCCACGAGGGTCCATGAGTTGGCTTCATCGCATTCACACAAGTCGCACATCCTCCGGTGGAAATTTTCAATCTGCTGAACGCATCGATATGAGCTAAATGCGGAATTGCCACGGGCCTAAAAGTACTCCAGGATTTCCAAAAATGGATTGTGTCTCTTTTAGGTTTGGAGGGCAAACGACTTAGTTCTAGCGCTTCTCGGAATGATCGAGTGATCAGAAAATCTAAGGTTTCTTTAGCGGGAGTAGAAATATCATCGAACCAATCCGATTTTTCATCTTCCATGATCAGATTCTGAGTTCGGTCTTGGGATGGCCACTGGTACTGTAAACTATCATCGCCAAATTCATCGTGCCATATGGCTTGATAAAGTTGCTGCCACCAAAGGTTAAAAAGCGTTGGAGCGACTTGCGTGGATCCATCCCGATAATTCCAGGCCTTTAGCAGTTTCAGCGCAGTTGAATCTTGAGATGACAACCGTGAACGAACCAATTTTTGCAAAAGGAAAGGGAGGATTTCGAAAGCATGCAAATCAAAATCGTCCAGCATCATGGCAAAGGCATTTTCCGGCGTGGCATTTTGGGTTACGGCGAGCATTTGAGCCAGGCGTCTAGCTCTCACACCGTTTTGAAATTGGTTTCCCAAAAAGTATGGATAGGTGCTGTCGGTTGGACTTTGGTTGGCGGAGTAGAGCCACCCTTGGGATGGATTTTTTATGCGGGGCGATTCAGACTCCGCAATCCATCCCGACCAATCATTTCCGGGTTCAGACCCGTCTAAAATAAATCGTCCCTGGCCATTCCATTTTCTTGGGAAGCGACCCTGGTGGAACATGCCTATGTCTCCGTTGACGGATGCAAAAGCAAAGTTCTGGGAAGGACATTGAAATGGGGTAAGGGCCGTGGCAAATTCGTTAAAGCTTGTTGCTTTATTGATATGTAGAATGGAGAGAAGTTCATCTGAGGGATCCAGAGCTAACCAATGCAATACATGTAATGAAGGAGTATTTCGATTCATAGGGCGTTCTTGACTTTTTAAAACGAGCGGCCCTTGATGTGTGAAAAGCACAGTATCGAAAATGGGATTCTCGCCCCGGACTTTAATCAGTTGCACGTCCTTGCGAGTCGGTTGCCATTTTCCGGCATATATGTATTCAGAAAGGGTCGAGTCCTTAAACGTGGTTCGATACCAATCGAAAACATCGTCCGATCCATTGGTCATGCCCCAAGCAATATGTCGGTTGAAGCCGATCAAAATTCCGGGAATACAAGGAAGGGAGACGCCATAAACACCTATGCCTGGAGCAGAGAGTTGGATTTCATACCAGAGTGACGGTAGTCCCAATTCCAAATGAGGATCATTGGCGAGGATAGGGTAACGGCCCCGTGTCTTTGCACCAGACAGCACGAAATTATTGCTTCCATTTCCTGGGTCAGGTCTATTTTTAAGAATTTGTACCGGGACTGGAGCTGATTTGGAAGAGAGGGGAGGATCGGGAATTCCGGGGAAGAGGGAGTGGGGAGCGGCAGAGTCCATTTTTGGGACCTTTGGAGCAGGTGCTAAAAAATTCCAGGCCGTTCCTCTCGGAATGACAGGCTCCACATCTTTTTGGATTGTTGGATAAAATTTGCGAATAAAATCGATTCCAAATTTGGAAAGGGTATTGGAAAGCGGTACATCCTCACTTCCGCGCGAAAGCATTGATTGCATGTTCTTGATCATCAAAACGGTATTAATGGGGCTCCAAATCTGCGGGGCATAGTCCAGAAGTTTATATTCGATCGGGAAGGTTGATTTGGACAGTGAGTGGATATATGCATTGACACCATCGCTGTAAGCAACTGCCGCATCACGGGCTTCGGAGTCTTTCATCATGAGTGCCAAATCTTTTTCCGCAGCTTGAGGAATTCCCAATCTTCGCTCGGTCCGATCATGTTCTACGAATGCTGGACCTAGAAATTCCGCCAATCGACCGGCTGCCGATTGAGCTTGAATCTCCATTTGCCAAAGCCGATCTCGAGCTGTGACATATCCTTGAGCGAGATAAAGGTCATGAGAATTTTGCGCGAAGAGATGTGGAACCGCTCGTTTATCGTAAACGATGGAAACGGTTTCTTGTAAACCGGGAATGCAAAGGCTCAAGTCCTTGGTTTGTTCCGTCTCGGCATTTCTCCAAAATCCAGAAAAGGGATTGAAGAGTTTTCCAAGGGGAGGTATGGGACCTATGCGGTTATTTAAACCATAAAGGAGGAAGAGGAGAATCCCCGTCAGGAAGATGGGCTGGATCCATTTATGGACCGGTTTATCTTCCATGAAAGGTAATTCTAGTAATGCGGCTACTTCTTGCGCAGGTTAGAAAGCTCCGATTCTCGTTTTTCCGCATAGCGACAACGTTTGTCTTCCAACTCTGCGTTACAATCCGAAAATCGAGCGAACCGATCCCAGGCGGACACGGCCGCTTCCAAAAATTCTGATTTTTGCTCTATGAAGGTGTATTGTGCATCCAGTGCATTTGCGTAAGCATAGAGGGCATCACGTTGAAACTCATGGGGATTGAAGTAAGCGGAAGCATTCAAGACACTGATTTTGTTCGTGCCAAAGAAATCATCGAGCCTTTCCTTCGCTTCCATATAAAGTGCTTGGGAATAATAAAGTTGTCCAAGATAAGCATCGATGGCGGGATCTTGGTAGTTGTTTCGCAATTGCTCAAGGATGGAACGGGCCTTGGTCAATTGATCCTTATGGCGAAAATAAATCGATGCCGAACGCAATTGTGCCTCCAAATAGGTTGGCCTATCACCGCCTTTTTCCGGAGAGGGGATTAACTCATAGGAGGACAAGGCTGCAGAATAATCCTTTGTCATTTCCGCCTCGATACCCTTCCTCAATACCGAGCTAAAATAAGATTGCAATTGGGGCGCGGTATGAAAGAGGTGGTAGCTTTTCCAGAAAGTGAAACCGGAAAGTAAGAGGGCTATAAAGGATACGGTCAAAGCGATGGTTGGGAAAGACTTCCGCCATGAAAAAGGAATCCGCATTTTATGGCCATTGCCCCAGGCCCGGAAGGCATGCAAACTGGTTTGCAGCGTTTCCTGAATTTCGGAGGCATTGGTGGGACGGAAATCCCGATTGCGTGAGAGCAGATTGTCAACTAAGTCACGGGTCATGGGTGAAATGGAAGGGCGAATTTTTACAATGGGTTCATACTTGCATGCATCTACTTTCCAGATTAGAGCCGCCAGATTTTCGGCATCAAAAGGTCTTCGCGCGGTGCAAAGTTCATAAATGAGAACTCCAAGCGAGAAAAAGTCACTGCGAGCATCTAAGGCCTCGCCATTGACTTGCTCCGGGGACATGTAATGAGGCGTACCCACCACCGTACCTTGCATGGTACGGTTGTTCAAGGTCATTGCTTTCGCTGCCCCGAAATCCATAAGTTTGACCAGGCCCGTTTCCGTTAGCATGATATTTTCGGGTTTGATGTCACGATGAATAATTCCCACAATCAAATTCCCAAAATTGTCCTTGACCTGAACATGGTGGGCGTAGTCGAGGGCTCCGGCAATTTGGGAAGCGATTCCCAAAATGTCTGATTCACGAATATGAAGATGAGTGTTGATAAAAGTACGTAGTGACTGGCCTTCAACAAATTCCATTTCGATATAAAATTGTTTTCCAATCACACCTGTATCGAAAACGCGCAGAATGTTGGGATGATCAAGCCTCGCCGTAAACTGGGCTTCTTGTTTGAAGCGTTCGAAGTTATCCTGGTCTTCGGCCAAAGTCGGTTTTAGAATTTTGATCACGCGGTCCAAGTTGAAGGTCATATTATGCGCTCGATAAATTAACGCGCTTCCACCTTCATTTATTTTTTCCAGGATCCGGCAGTTACCTACCATTTGACCCAAAAAAGGATCTCCGGAAAAAGGATCGGAAGGGATATTGCCGCTGAAAAGTGAGGCATCGGCGACGGGATTTTCAGAAGGCATTGTATGCCCCGTAGTTAAAGTCCGTGTTTCCATAGTAGTGAATTCTTGTTCGCTAGCCATGATCTTCGCTCCGATTTGATTCAATGCCCACCTGTTAATTTCATACCATTGTGATTAAAGCTAACAACCCAGCAAGTAGGATAGTCATTTGAATTGGGGAGGGAAAGTCACAATTTTTCCGATAATTTGAGGCAGTGGAGATTGAGATGCCGCATACTTCCTATTTTAAAGGTTTAAGACAACCCGGA
>JAYVCH010000341.1:0-7342 GCA_043750055.1 Fibrobacteria bacterium | reverse complement strand
GGATAAAACATTTACACTTTTTTCCAGCCAAGAAATCGAAGCGACATTCAAGCGCAGCTTTAAAAAATCAAACAACAATTCCTGAGGTGACATGGTTAGTCTTGAATTGATGTAACAGTGGACTCGTCACTCTTCTTCTTTCCAGAAAACACAAACAGGCCCATAAACAATGCCTCTGCAACAAACAAAGTTGCCGACGCCAGAGCTGCAAAATGATGGTAATAAAGAAAAGCATGATTCGATGTAAATAAAGGAATGGATGCTAAGTATGTCATGAGTTCATCTCCGTATTGAACCAGTTTCATATTTATAATACCCGTTTTATTTCACTTCCCCGACAACTTTATATTGGCAAAATGTCATGGGCATATTGCCAATATGCCCATATGCCAATCGACACTTTACTAAACTTGGCATCTACCTTGCTCCATAAGTTGGATAGGAATCTTCGAGGTTTTGAGAGAAAGGTTGTGATGTCGCATTTAAATATTTTTAGTTATTGGCTTGTATTGATAGGGCTTTTATCCGGAGCGAGTCGTGCTTCTTGTGGCCTTCAATATTGCCAAATTGGTAATGAATCCCACGAGGGCCCCTGGCGATTGGGTTGGTCCCTTCATCAAACAGGATTTGACATTCAAGGCACTTCCGGGAGTTATTCCGAAGGGGTCGCGAGTATACACTATCGTCCTTCCGAAGCCTGGCGCTTTAATTTTCATTTGCCCTATACCGCTCTCTCTAAAAATAAAGGAACGGTTCTTGGTTTTTCAAATCCCTTAGCGATGGCGGAATACCGTTGGTACATGGGTCAGAAACAATGGCTTGGACTGGGTGTACAAGGCGAGCTGCCTTTTGGTGATGACGAATCGGGCCTTGCTCAAAGTCATTTTATGCTTATGCCTTATTCATCCTGGACAAAAATCGGGACGAGGTTTTTCTTTAGTGGAACCACTGGGCTTTCATTTGCCGTAGGGGACGGTCATCATCATGAGGTAAATTCGATGGAGATGAACCAACAAGGCATGTCAACGCCTTCTCATATTGAACAATCCCCGTTGTATGTTCACCCCCATGAGGATTTTGAATGGAATTATAGACTTGGGTCAGGCGTGGCCTTTTGGAAAAGCCACTTTACTCCAGGAACATTCTTGAGTGGGCAGCATGTTTTGAATTCAAAATTAGAACAGGGTACATCGCGGGATTTTATTTCACTGGGGGTAAACGCACCCTTTATTGTTAACAGATATACACTGACGCCGGAAATGGAAATTCCTGTGATAGCGTCCCGTCGTTATGAATGGACGGCTGGATTAGGATTCGCCATCAGTTTTTAAACCGATCATATTAGTAAGCCGTGAATATTTATAAAGCTTGGGAATATCGGGCTTGTGATTGTGATTGTGCCGTTTTGGGTTTAAGCATCGGATCGAAAATGGAGGCCACGGCTCTGGAAGCGTAATGACCTTTTTCCGTCAGCTTCACCAAGTCTCCCGTTAGACTCGCTAAGCCATCAGCGATCAATGGCGCTAGCTGGATTTTCGATTCCGCCAGATACTCCTCTTTCCAACCGGACTCAAGCGCCTCAGCATCTAAGCATTCATTGAGGTGTGCCTCGCCATGGCAAAGAAGTCCATTGATGATATTACGAACCGCTAAATCTTGTGGCCGCATATGGTAGGCGACCTCGTGGGAGAGTTGTCCACTTTTAACCAAATTCAAATAGGTATCCAAATCTTTGGCATTCTGGATATAGCCTTCCTGTAATTGGCTAATTGCCGATGCGCCAAGCGCGTAAACTTGTCCTGCCCGTGCGGATGTGCAATGTCCTTGGAAATTTCGGTGCAAGCCACCGCTTCTGGCTGCTACGGCCAATTCATCATCGGGGCGGGCGTAATGGTCCATACCAATTGCCTCATAGCCCGCATACAACAAGCTTTCTCTAGATTCCCATGCGATTTCCAAGCGCTCCTGAACATTGGCCATTGGCAACGACTGAAGGCGTCCCTGATGGCCTTTAACCCAAGGCACATGCGCATAGGGAAAGAGTGAAATACGATCGGGTTTTGCTTCCATGGTTTTTTGAATCGCGATGCGAAAGGATTCCTTGGTTTGATAGGGCAGACCATAAATCAGATCCAAATTATTTCCGTGAAACCCCATTTCACGAGCGACCGAAAAAATATCCTTGGGCTCCACTTTCGGAAATTTCCGATTCACTGCGGCCAACACTTTCACATCAAAATCTTGAATGCCGATGGACAGGCGGTTAAAGCCCATGGCTCCCAATTCCCGTACCTTCTCAAGGCTTAAAAGATTTGGATCGCATTCGATAGCAATTTCGGCCTTTGGATCAATGCGCATGGATACACGTAGTTTTTGGAGAAGCTTTTCGAGAAAGCTAAAAGGAACGGCATTAGGCGTCCCTCCACCAAAATGGATTTGGGTAACGGTGCGTTTACGGTCGAGAAAGGAAAGCAATAGGTCCAATTCCGTATCCAAGGTTTCCATGTAATTTCGAATAAAGGCACCGGGCCTGCCTATTTCAGTATGACAACCACAGAACAAGCATCGCTTGGGGCAAAAGGGGATATGGAAATAAATAGAAACATGCTTAGGTCCAATTTGATTTGAACGGATCACCATTTCCTTCGTGCCCGCCTCCACGGGGCTTTGCTTAAAATGGGGCGCAGGGGGATACGATGTGTACCGGGGTATCTGCCAATTGTATTTCTGGATTACTTCTAAACCGGATACCGTTGCCATGCCAGCCTCTTTTTTAGGAATTCTCCACGCATAGCTATTGCAAATGGAGTGCCACACTTCAAGGCTAAGAATTTGGTTGTATTCACAAGCAAGGGTAGTGAGATTGTCATCCTGACATTTTTCCAGAAAGACGGCTGACAAAAAGGCAATAGCCCACGGCATAATGTCAAAATTCCGTAGATGAAAAAGACATCGGCCAGAACATATCTTTAGGTTCGAAAGCATACAGGATCAAAGATGCAGAGCATTCTACACTCTCTACAAGACCCAGCTATTTTCGGTGGAGCTTTGTTTCCAGTTGTCGTCGGACTGGGGAGTTCTTTCACTCATTGCGCGGGAATGTGCGGCCCGATTCATTTTTTTCTTGCGACTCAAGGCGGCGCCGGTCGTATGATTTGGCTTTATCATGCGGGAAGAATCATCGGTTACAGTTTGATTGGTGCAATTTTGGGTGCCATTGGCCATGTCTTTACGGTTTTTTCCACGGTTGGGTTTCGCGTGTCCACCGGAATTCTGCTCGCGATTCTCTACTCGTTATTTGGAATGGGCCTGTTGGGATGGTTACCTAAAACCTTGGACCCAGAAAAAAAATTGAGTTTTTTATTTCCGGCGAAAACCTTTGGGAGCTTGGCAGGACTTGGGAAAAACAAATTGCTGCTTTTCCCCGGAGGAATGTTGGCAAGCTTTTTGCCATGTCCTAGTACCCATGCAGTGATGCTGTGGAGTTTAGGACTCGATCATATATGGAAGGCGGCCGGTTCTATGGCAATGCTCGGTATCGCAACGCTTCCCGTATTCGCGGTGTTACCTAGCGGGTTATTTAACCGTACTCCGGGAACCGGACGTTTGTATCGAAGATTATTAGGAATGGTGTTTTTAGGACTTTCAGCATGGAGGATATATGGAATCGCAACCCGTGGAACGGCAAGCTGCCACTGATGGCAAAGAATTACATATGACAAATAAGCGGACATTGGAATTTTTTTTCCTGGCGGCTTTACTTGGTATTGGTGCCCCCGTCGCAACCTTGATAGGTGTGGCTCATGGAGAAAAGCAAGCCGTCATTGCCTATCCTCATACCGAAACCGCAAGGATTCCCAACGTGGATTACAAAGACATCGTTATGGGTATGCCAGGGGATGAGGAAAAAGGTCATGCCCTATTTCAAACCAATTGTGTCGCATGCCATGGTCCCGCAGCGGATGGACAAGGGCCAGCGGCAACTGCGCTGAAGCCCGCTCCCCGTAATTTTATCGATCCACAAGAGAAGTGGACCCACGGGCGTAACCTTCCCGATATTTACCATACCATTTCTAATGGTAGTCCTGGTACGGCCATGGTAGGGTTTTCAGCCTCTCTTTCTGTTCAAGATCGTTGGGCTATAGTGCACTACTTGGCTTCTCTACCTGGAGTGAAAGGTCAGTATCTATCAATGGAAGAAGCCATCGCGGCGGCCTGGCGGCCGGAGAAAACCCCTTAATGTCGGTGCTATTGATTTTAATTGCAGTGTCACTCCTCATGTCGATAGGATTCGTAGCGATTTGTATTTGGTCCATTAAGGGCGGCCAATTTGATGATTTGGAAAGTCCCAAATGGCGCATTCTCTTCCCTGAATCTAAACCCAGGAATGTAAAAAATGATTCGAATTAAATATGACGATAAAATAACCCGTATGTTTTTGCTTGCGACCTTGGTCTGGGGGGTCATAGGCATGTCCGCTGGACTTTATGCCGCCTTAGAACTTGCGAACTGGAAATTTAATTTGGGAATCAAGTATATCAATTTCGGTCGCTTACGACCGTTCCATACGAATGCCGTGATATTCGCCTTCGGAGGAAATGCCATTTTTTGTGGTGTTTACTATTCGCTGCAACGGTTGCTCAAAACACGTTTATTTAGTGATACGCTTTCCTGGATCCATTTCTGGGGATGGCAATTGATTATCCTCACAGGTGGAATTGGATTTTTATTTGGTGTGACGCAAAGTAAAGAATATGCAGAACTGGAATGGGTATCGGATATTGCTTTAGCCATTATTTGGGTCGTTTTTGCTATCAACTTTTTTGGGACCATTGCCAGAAGGCGCGAGAAACATCTGTATGTGGCGATTTGGTTTTACATGGGAACTGTCATCACTATTGCGGTGCTCCATATCGTCAATGGGCTTGCCATTCCTGTATCCTGGACTAAGAGCTACCCATTGTACGCGGGAGTTCAAGACGCTTTGGTGCAATGGTGGTATGGCCATAATGCGGTTGGATTTTTTCTGACCACCCCTTTTCTTGGTTTGATGTATTATTTCGTGCCCAAGGCTGCGGAACGTCCTGTCTATTCCTATCGCCTCTCGGTGATGCATTTTTGGGCGTTGGTTTTTCTTTACATTTGGGCCGGCCCCCATCATCTTCATTACACCGCATTACCTGACTGGGTGCAAAATCTGGGCATGGGATTTTCAGTCATGTTGTTAGCGCCTTCTTGGGGCGGCATGCTGAATGGCCTTTTAACCTTGCGTGGCGCATGGCATAAACTGCGTACCGATCCAATTCTCAAATTCTTTGCTGCTTCCATTACCTTCTACGGCATGTCCACTCTCGAAGGCCCGGTGATGGCTATCAAATCGGTCAATGCCCTTTCCCATTATACCGATTGGACGGTTGGTCATGTGCATTCTGGCGCTATCGGTTGGGTAGGGTTGCTTGTCTTCGGGATGATTTATTGGTTGGTTCCACGACTATGGCGAGTTGAACTTTATAATAAATCATTGGCGAATGCGCATTTTTGGTTGGCCTTCATGGGAATCTTGTTTTACATCGTATCCATGTGGATTGCTGGAATTACCGAAGGATTGATGTGGAAGCAATTTACTCCCGAGGGCGTGCTTGCGTATCCTAACTTTATCGAAATCGTAACTAAGCTTATTCCCCTATATTATTTGCGCGCCTTTGGCGGAAGCATGTACTTGTTCGGTTTGTTTATCATGGTCTATAATGTTATTCGAACCATCAACTTGGCTGCCAAACCCGTGGATGAAGAGGCCATGGTTCCCGAGGCCTATGCAGTGGAAACTCCGGGTGTTGTTCACTATTGGCATGCGGTCTTGGAAGGGAAGCCTTTAGCCTTGGCCTTACTAACCACGGTTGTCATCGCCATCGGTGGCATCGTGGAAATTGTGCCGACATTCCTTATCGAATCCAATGTCCCCACTATTACGGCGGTGAAACCGTATACTCCGTTGGAATTAGAAGGCCGGGATATTTATGTGCGTGAGGGTTGTTACAATTGCCACTCACAAATGATTCGCCCCTTCCGCGATGAAGTAGCTCGATATGGAGATTATTCCAAACCCGGAGAATTTGTTTATGATCATCCCTTCCAATGGGGATCGAAACGGACCGGACCGGACTTACATCGCATAGGCGGTAAATACAATAATCTTTGGCACCTTCGGCATTTGGATGATCCTCGACTGACCTCTCCGGGTTCCATCATGCCCGCCTATCGTTTTCTTTTAGATGCCAAATTGGATCTTGGAGAACTGCCGGATAAAATTAAAGTCATGCGCAAGTTGGGCGTGCCTTACTCCGATGATGAGTTGAAAAATTGTCGTACCTTGGCAGTTACCCAAGCCAAATCAATTAGCGATGACTTAACCAAGGAGGGCGTTACGGGGCTGGCAGACAAGGAAGTGACGGCCCTGATTGCCTATTTGCAACGGTTGGGCACGGATATCAAAGGTCGTACTCCGACAGGAGTTTCAAAATGATCCGTTTAGTGATGGAAAGAGCCGGGCTTACCTTTTGGCCCATTTGTTCTTTTATGATTTTTTTGATTTCCTGCACCGCCATGTTGATTTGGCTTTATAGACCGGGGTCGGCAGTATTTTACGCGAATTTATCCAAATTAGCGCTTGGAAATGAAGAGCCTAAAAAAGGAAAGGATTAAAGGATGCAAGACTCCGACAAACTCCATGAAACACATCAAGATAATGACGGGATTCAGGAATATGATAATCCCCTTCCGTCTTGGTTTGTGAATCTTTTTTACTCGACGATCGTTTTCTCCATTCTCTATATTTGTTATTACACAGGTTTTGGTTACGGCGTAACTCAGGTCTCAGGCGTAGGGCAGATATTAAGTTTCAGTGCTGCTGAATATTTAGCTGCGGTTCACGAGGCTGAAAAGTCCGCCGCGTCCATTCATCCCCAAGAGCTTGACCATAAAGCTTTAGAAGCATTTATGGCTTCACCCGCTTCGATTTCAGGAGGCGAAGGCATTTTCAAAGCCAACTGCATTGCGTGTCATGGAGTCGAAGGCCAAGGAGTAGTCGGTCCCAATTTGACCGATGCTTATTGGATCCATGGTGGCAAACCCGATAATGTTCTTGCTTCTGTTTCGGGAGGGTATCCAACCAAAGGCATGCCTTCCTGGAAGCCAGTATTGGGCGAAGCCAAAGTTCGTTTGGCTACCGCCTATGTCCTCAGTCTTAGCGGTCACAATGTTGCGAATCCCAAAGCTCCGCAAGGAGACAAGGAGTAGTGATCATGAATTCGCGTCTGGGTGAGGAGCAGGGCACCATTGGCGC
>JAYVCH010000340.1:0-3232 GCA_043750055.1 Fibrobacteria bacterium | reverse complement strand
GCTGTTAAAATCCCCGAGTCTTTGGCTGCCGCCATCGCGGAAACAGCCTCTCTTTCCCAACAGGTTTGGGCTGAAGCGCGTCCCAAAAACGACACCGGGGCCTTCAATCCCTGGCTAGAAAAAATCATACAATTGCGCCGTCAAGAAGCGGAATGCCTTGGCTATGCAGATACTCCCTATGATGCTCTACTTGACAATTACGAGCCGGGCGCAAAGACAGCGTATCTCAAAACACTTCTCCACTCTCTCAAAGAAGATTTGGTTCCCATTTTAGGTAAGCTCATGGATGCGCAAGGATCTGAAAATCAACCCTTGGAAAACAAGGTCTTCCCAATCGCAGGACAAAGGCTTTTCAATCAGAAAATTCTTGCCGACATGGGCTTTGATCTTGCAGCTGGACGTTTGGATGAAAGCGCCCATCCCTTCACTGAAGGCCTTTACCCAAAGGATGTGCGGCTTACTACGCGCTATAGTGAAGACGATTTGATGTCTGCTCTGTTCAGCACGCTGCATGAAGGGGGCCATGGTATTTACGAGCAGAATTTTTTACCCGCCTATTACGGAACTCCCAT
This sequence comes from Fibrobacteria bacterium, assembly GCA_043750055.1. Lineage (GTDB taxonomy): Bacteria > Fibrobacterota > Fibrobacteria > UBA11236 > UBA11236 > Chersky-265. The sequence continues at coordinate 2,660 of JAYVCH010000340.1, read as the reverse complement.
GGCGGAAGCGGTTTCCTTGGGCATTCATGAATCACAATCGCGCCTTTGGGAAAACCAAGTGGGGCGATCCCGCGAATTCTGGTCTTGTTATTACCCCAGCTTACAGGAAACTTTTTTCGGACCACTATCGGAAGTAACTTTGGATCGCTTCCTCAAGGCCATCAATCGCGTAAAGCCCTCTCTGATTCGCGTGGAAGCGGATGAAGTCACCTACAACTTGCATATTGTCTTGCGTTTTGAACTCGAGACGGCCCTGTTCGGTGGCGAATTGCAAGCGAAGGATTTGGAGGATGCTTGGAACAAAGGCATGCTACGTAACTTAGGTGTTACTCCAAAAAGCCCATCCGTGGGGTATATGCAAGATGTTCATTGGAGCTGCGGCCTGCTCGGATATTTCCCCACCTACACCTTGGGCAACCTGCGAGCCGCGCAGTTTTTTGATGCCGCCCTTCGCGACCTCCCTGGCCTTAAGGTCGATATCGGTCAGGGAAAATTCGGGGGACTTAAACATTGGTTGGTCGAAAAAGTTCATAAGCATGGCCGTATGATTGACGGAGAGACCTTGATGGAAAAGGCAACGGGTTCCAAAACTTCGTCGGCACCGTTCCTGGCGTATTTGAACCAGAAATATTCGACTTTGTATGGGATTTCGCTCTAAATAAAAAAGACCCACGTTTCCGTGGGCCCGACCGGATTTCTCCGTTTCATTTATTTTCGAAGCCGACGGCTTCATTGTTCGACCGGTCCACCGGCCGACAAACGAATCATCTAGTGAGTTAAGGCCTGCAAATATCCTTCATACTTCTCACGGAGCACTTCCTTGTTCTTGTTCTTCCGAATACGGCGCAACGCTTGGTCGCGGAGCTGGCGGACGCGTTCATGAGAGATATTCAGAGTTTCGCCGACTTCACGCAAGGTTTGCGGGGCTTCATGATTGATGCCAAATAAACCTTTGATGACTTGAGCTTCCCGCTCGGGTAGCTCGGAGAGCAAATCCTTAGCAAGGTGCTCGACGGCTTGGATTTCCGCTTCCGCTTCGGGATTAACGGCCTTCTCATCCGGCAAGACTTCCTGGTAGGTGGTCTTGGTATCGGTTTTGAGAGGGGCGTCGAAGGAAATGCCGGCTTCACCGAGCTGAATGAGCTCGCGAATATCGTCACCGAGTTCTTTACCCTTGGATTTTTCCTTCAGGGCCTTGCGGACGCGAAGATGCTGGTTGGCAGGCAAGCGGATAAGCGAACCCTGTTCGTTGATAGCACGGGTTATATAGGCCTTGATCCACCAAACGGCATAAGAAATGAACTTGAGGCCGCGGGAATGGTCGAAACTTTCTATGGCGCGAATCAAACCCATAGCCCCTTCACTAACCAAATCGGGTAATGGAATGGGGCAGCCTCGATATTGCAATGCCACTTTAAGGACGAAGCGCATATTGGCGCTGACCAACTTTTCGCGAGCGGCACGGCTGCCTTCTCGGCAAAGCTTGAACAATAAGTGTTCATCCTTGCGATCGATAGGGCTGGTCTTACGGATATCCTCGAGATAACGCTTAAGTGTTTCGTCGGTGGTATCGAAGGTCATTTATTAGGCCTCGTAGTTTAAGTGTTCAATTCATATGGCAAGCAATAGCCGTTCCAATAAGTGACTGCTATTTTTTCCATGATTTGTAAAGGTTTTTTCTCATCATTTTTAAAAAGGTCATCTATTATGACAGATTCTTATTATACGTCACTTTATATGTCAAAGCCAGACTTTTTTGATAAAACTGTTACGAATATTAATGGATAAATCCAAAAAAAACCTAAACAACGGCTAAAGATGGACCAAAAACTGTCACTAATTATGACTTTACTCGGATTTTCCCTAATAAATAAGCTGACGAAAGAGGGAAAAGGGGTTAAAGCCTCGGCCTAGTTCTGACGATAAACATGATGTACACGATCCACAGTTTGGGGATTTATGGCAGATGGCTCTTTAGCGGTTGGCGGGTTGGCATCGGGTATCGATACCCAATCCGTGATTACCGGTCTTATCAAAATTGAGAGCAGGCGAGTCACCATTGAAGAGGATAAAAAATCCGACTATGAGCTTAAGCTCACCACCTTCAATGAATTGAAAACAAAGTTGGGTGACTTCAACACCAAATCCGTGGATATGAACAAAGTCACTTCGTTGAATATTTTCAAGAACTCCACCTCCGATGACACCGTTGCAAATATCAGTGGAGGTGTCAATGCCACTCCCGGGAACTTCGATGTTCGCGTGGACTCTTTAGCCAGTTCGCTTAAAGTTGCTTCGAAAACTTTTACAAAAACCCAGGCTACCAATTCTCTTGGTTTTACCGGTGCCTTTACCGTTTCAACTTCAGCCGCTGCCCTAAAGGCGGATCCAACTGCGACCTCGGTCACCATTGACTTGAGTACGACAGACACCTTAAAAGATATCGCGGCTAAGATCAACCGAGCCAAAGGAACGGGTGCTACAGCCTCCGTGGTACAAATGGGCGAAGATGATTATCGCCTAATGATGACCGCAGTGGATGAAGGTTCCAAAGCGTTTAGCTTAAAACCTGTCACCGCTCGAGAGGCCAGAAGTCTTTTTACAGATGGTTTGGATCTTGTCAATCCCGCGACCGGTTCAGTAACCGTAGCCAAAGAAGC
>JAYVCH010000339.1:0-7161 GCA_043750055.1 Fibrobacteria bacterium | reverse complement strand
GAGTGTGACAGAAAAAAATCTAAGCTGGAACCTATGGAGACCAGATGTTTACCTGGATTCCAATCCAATTCCAAACCGCCGCCTAGGCCCCGTGTCCACTCATTATTTGCGCCAGACAAGCAATTGCCTTTTTTCCCAAGTCGCGAACAATTCTGGGAATTGGAATCTAATTTTTGTTGATCGGCTTTTTGTTGACTTCCAAAAAGTCGAAGGGACCCCATGAAGTCATCCCAATCTTTTTCTGTGGATAGGGATAAACTCAACGTGTGGTATGCTCCGAGAAAACCATTATAGGAGAGTGATGTATTTATAGACCAAGTACTGTCCGCGTCTAAATAAATTTGTTTTCCTGCTTGAGCTCCTACAACGACATTCAAATTTGAGAGGTTTAATTTTGCCGTTGTATCTGTGATTTCTTGCCGGGTGAAGGAATTGTAAATGAAGTTGGAAATGTTTAATCCGGCGTAGGTACTGAGAGAAAATCCGGCCACACTATATTTGAGTGCGCCGTCCATATTCCCTTCGACTAGATGTCGACTTTGAATATTTGTGCCCGTGGAAATATCGATGCTTTCCGAAAAGCGTTGTTGTCCAACTTTTTGACGGAAATTTGCCATTACAGAATCTTGCAAACGGAGGCTGTCATAGGAGCGTCGACCCTTCCCATACTCAATCCCATTTCCACTCGACAGCGTGAAAGAACGTTTGGGAATAGAACGGAGGGAGGGGATTTCCGGGCCCTCAGAGTCCACCAAATTTTGCCCGAAGCTGAGATTAACAAGGACAAAAAAAAGGGGTAAAAAAATTCGAAACCTAATCCGTATTTTCAAAAAGCCTCGATTGCTAAAGTACATACCAAGGTTTACGACAGGGACAATCAAGACCTGACTGACTCAATATAAGATCAGTCCTTGTTGGAGAAATCAACTTTGTAAATAAAATAACGGGTTTCACCCATCCATGGCATGGCCCGGAATTTTTCACGATAATGCAATCGTACTCGTTGACCTGCGGTCATGGCCATCTCCAAAGAATCGATGACATTCTTCGATTCCGATAACACGGAAAATTCCCATACATTATTGACAGAAGTTGAGGCATTGGGATCAGAATTAATCACCATCCCCAGGTTTAGTTGGCCTTCATAGGTTTTAAAAATAAAGCCTTTGTGGCTTAATTTGACTATAGTGCCCGCTCGAAATCCATCACTATAGTTCCCTGTCATATAATAATAGACACCGCCACCCAAACACAGAACTAAAAGTAGGAAAATGAATTTCACTTTTTTCATGACTGAAAAGATAGGAACCCCACTCCATCACGGCAAAGCGTCAAACCTTAGTTTATGGCTCGATTTCACCGATGCGAAGCAGGCGTAAAATAGGAATCCCTGCATTTCTTGAGGCGGGCAGGTCTATGGAGAATTCTACCTCCCAATCATTATGACCTTCATGGTCTTGAAGCATTTGATTAATTTTCCAAGTCTGACTCGAATTCTGATTTTCCGCGTCCGATTTTTCAAGAATGGAATAACGCAATGCGCGCCCTTCCGGGTCCAAGCGCAAAACCCCATGCCCAGGTCTATATGCTGCCATTCTTTCCCGTAATCGATCTTCAGTCCAGGGAATACCTTCTCCATCTAGTAGCAAGCTAACAGGGATTGTAGGGCTAGAGCCTGAATTCACAAGGATCCCATCTTCCAAACCTTCCGCCAAGGACTCCAAGGCACCGGGGTATTCACTTCTTGACAGCGCAGCTAAGAAAGAAAAAATTCTGCTGCGAATAGCTGCCAAGAATGCAACCGGGTCTGCGGTGATATCTTTGAACAAAGACTCTTCCGCTCCCGGCGGCCTTAATTCTTTTTGTTCGACAGGACGGAAATCCGGGTTCTGTAATTTTTCCCATTCTTCTAACAAACTGGAATCGACGCGTCGTAACATTTCCCCAAAAAAAGTTTCCATCTCTTTTATCGGTTCCGTTTTGGCGGAATGGGGAACGGTATTCGCCAATACTTTATACACGCTGTTTAAGTATCGGAGTAGTATGCCTTCGGATCGTTCGAGACCATATCCTTTGACATAATTTGAGAAGGTGAAGTAGCCTTCCATCATTTCTCGGGCAATGGATTTGGGGCGGATATTTTCATTTCCTACCCAGGGATGTTTTTCGGAAAATGCATTGAAAGAGCTGTAAACAAATTCCCGTAACGGTTTGGGATATTCCATCGCGTCCAATTCCGCTATACGCTCATCGAACTCAACACCCGCGGCTTTAAGCTCAGTCATTCTCTGGGTCTTCAGCTTATCCAATTGTTTTCTAAGGACTTGATCCGGGTCTTCAAGAATAGATTCAACTAAGGTCAATACATCGAGATGATGGTCGGGATGGTTTACATCCAAGAATGGCAAGGTTTCCAGTAAGTAAAGAGAAAGGGTTTGATCCATGGAAAAATTTTGTTGCAGATCGAGATTGACTCGTAGCTTGCCACCGGGTTTTTTGATTTCAACAATGCCCTTTTCTACCAGGGCTCGGAAAAGTTGAAAGGCCCTTTTCCTATGCGCATTTTTCTCTTTATCAGAAACATGGGATTGGGCAATTAAATCGCGCATGGCGCGACATCCATCGGAGGGCCGTCCAAGTACATTTAATAACATTCCATGAGAAACTTGAAAACGGGAAACCAATTTTTCTGGTGTACCTTCAATCAGACGGCGAAATGTGCTTTCATCCCAAGGTACATACCCTTTTTCAGGAGGCTTTCGTTTTACGAATTTTTTTCCGGATTGGCTGGTTTTTGCGGAGAGTTTCAAATTTTCGATGGTGTGTTCCGGCGCCTGGGCAAGCACATAACCGGCATCATCAAACCCTTTACGCCCCGCTCGACCGGAAATCTGATGGAAGTCACGGACAGTGAGAATCGCAGTTTTATCTCCAGAATACTTACACAGCTGGGTAAAAAGAACGCTTCGAATGGGAATATTAACCCCCACTCCTAACGTATCGGTGCCACAGATCACTTTCAGCAATCCCTGCTGCGCTAGTTTTTCAGCCAGGATCCGATATTTGGGTAGTAGGCCGGCATGATGTAACCCTATTCCCTGTCTTAGCCAACGTTTAATATCGGGACCAAAAGGGCTTGAAAAGCGAAATCCTTGCATGGCTAAAGCTATGGCGATCTTTTCTTCCTTGCTACAGAGTTCCAGGCTGGTAAAATTCTGGGCGTTACGCGCGGCCTCAGCTTGGGTAAAATGAACCACATAAACCGGGGACTTGCCCTCAACTACAAGTCGATGTACTGCTTCGGGTAAAGCCTTTTCGGAATAGCTGAAGGTTAAGGGCACAGGCCGGTCCTGCGACTTTATAGTTACGGTAGCCCTCGCATTCAAATCCGTTAACTCATTTTCAAAAAATACCGTCTCTCCCAAGGTGGCGGACATCAATAAGAACCGGGTATTTTTCATAATCAATAAGGGTACCTGCCAGGCTACCCCTCTTTCCCGATCGGAGTAGTAATGGAATTCATCCATCACCACATCTCCGATTTGATTGGCCGAGCCTTCTGAAAGGGCTATGTTGGCCAGAATTTCTGCCGTACAGCAAAGTATTGGGGCATCACGATTAACAGTGGCATCGCCGGTAGATAGCCCCACGTTTTCAGGACCAAATTCTTTGCAAAGCGCCATCCATTTTTCATTGACCAAGGCTTTTATAGGGCAGGTATAAACGGAGCGTCGCCCTTGCGCCAATGACTGAAGATGCAATACCGAAGCGACTAAAGACTTCCCAGAGCCGGTGGGAGTATTGAGGATCACATTTTTACCATCAAAAAGTTCCAGGATGGCATTTTCCTGGGCAGGATAAAGAGTAAGTCCACGAAGGGAAACCAACTCTAAAAGGGATTCCAGGAGAAAACCATTGTCCATACGGCTGGATGCATCCAGGCCGGCGATGATATCCTGAAAATTCGACGATGCCATGGACTGAATAATTAAACGGAGAGAACCAAAGGAACCGGAGAGTCGGTTCCTTTATCGGACCCTCTTCTTAGTAAAGATTGCGACGAATTTCGATTGTGGGTGGATCGGAGAGCATGACCAATTGCAAATTTTCGCCATTGGGTAAGAGCCGTTTCAAAAGCGGTAACACGCCGACTTTATAATGCTCGCGGATTTCTTCGGTAAAATCAGAAGCATCGATGGATTCGAGAATTTCAATGGTCTTGGTGTTCGATTTGGATAACACGGGCTGATTGGACCTCACGGTGTTTGTGGATTTACTTCCTGGCTTACGGCCTCGACGGGCGCGACTTTCATGCGAGATTAACCCTTTTTTTCGCAATTGAGTTTTCATACTGAAAAAATGGGGTTTGGTCAGTTCCCTAAAATTCAGACTTTGAATCAAATCTTCATAAGTACAGTCAGGATTAGATTGAATATACTGTTTCGCACGCTCATTCAATTTCTTCTTCTCGAATTTTTTCAAAGTCGTTTCCTCTATATCTGAATTTTGGGTTTTGAATAATGGTGTTACTGGCCGTGGCTTACTATAAGTGCTGCCAAAAAGAAATAAATTGTTGGCTTCTTTGACGCTGCCCTTGGATTTTTCGCGTTCTTCCCGGGAACGAATAGCTTGTTCAACCTCATTGAAAAGTTGTCGAGAAACTATTGTGTCTCCAGTAAAAACTTGAAAGGTTTCAAACTCCTTACCTGGGTTGCTCTTCAAAAAAACGTAAACTTTTTGTTTTAAGGGGTTGTTGAAAAGTAAATCCGGTTTTTCTTTAAGTAGCGTAGTTTGCATATGATTCCCAATAACAATGACATTGCCCAATACCTGGCCTCGCCGATTCTTATGACTAAATGCCTAGAATCTATGGCGACATTATTTTTGGATTGGTCCTAATTCAATCACTCAAATTAGGACTAACAACCGGCCAAAGTAAAATTAACGATTCGAATCTACCTATATTTTTCCGAACAAACAACCTTCCTTTTAAGCCTATTTATTTAAAAATCTATTTTTACCCTATGCAATTACAAGACACCCATGGTCGTCATATCCACAAATTACGCATTCAACTGACCGATGCCTGTAATTTTCGATGTTTTTATTGCATGTCGGAAGCGACTTCATTTCTACCGGTCAATAGCCTTTTATCCCCATCAGAAATTATTCAGATCTCGCAAACGGTTTTTCATTTAGGTGTGGATGAAATCCGAGTGACAGGTGGTGAGCCAACTTTACGTCCTGAATTTGATGAAATCATGACCAAGCTGTCTACTCTTCCTTGGAAGAAATTTGGCCTCACGACCAATGGCCTATTGCTTGGAGAGAAATTGCCATTGCTAAAACAACTAGGCTGTGATTCCATTAATATTTCTATGGACAGCTTGCAAGAAAGCACCTTCAATGCCATCACTCGACGCCCCCATTTTCAAAAAGTTTATTCAAATGTATTGAAAGCCGCTGAAATGGGATTTTCGGTAAAGGTCAATGTCGTCGTGGCGCGTGGCCGAAATGACCACGAATTATTCGCGTTTTTACATTTCGCCCAAGAGCACGGAATCGAAGTCCGATTTTTAGAATTGATGCGGGTGGGCCCTTCCATAGCCGAACATGAACGTCTTTTTATTTCTGCGGAAGAAATGATAGCGCGCATAAAAACGCGCTACGATTTACATCCTATTGAGTCACCGAAGGACTCGACTTCTTTTGGATTCCAAACCGACCATGGGGCCAAGTTAGGTTTCATCGCTTCCGAATCCAAGCCTTTCTGTAGCACCTGTTCTCGCTTGAGATTAGCCGCGACGGGAAAGTTAAGGGCATGTTTGTTCTCGGATCAGGGAATAAATTTGCGAGGAAAAGATCCATTGGATTATCCGGAAATACTTCGAGAGGTGATGGGTATGAAGCCTGTCGGTCGAATATCAGAAGTGCATGAATCGATGAATCAAATTGGCGGTTAGAGCCTAAACTTAAATTTTATTTCAGTCCTCAGTATTATTCGATTTCCCCGAATCCCAAGGACAAATCCGTCCCAATTTTAATGAAGTATAGAGGCTTGTCGCCATCGAGCCCACCCAACCCTGCTCGTAATGGTCCAAGTGGTGTGGAGACCCCAAGCACCGCCTCCCAATGGGTTCGTAGTGGGTTTATTAATTGATCTGGGTAGAAGGATTCTGGACCATATTGGCGAAAAGCCCCGACTACAAGCTGAACTCCCGTTTTCCCAAAAGAAGGGCTATACTCCAATTTTACATCTTGAAAATTAGTCGACCGAAATGTTCCTAAAAAATATTCATCCTGAAACGAAAAAACATCTACTCTTCCCGATTCAATCAGATCATACAATTCGAAATCACGGGTATCTTGATTTGACCAATAAAATTGGTCTGATAGATGAAAATCATGAAACCCGGTCTTAATTTTTGTTTCCAAAGTGGATGTTGAAAATTTAATCGCTCCCCTAAGATTCACCCGATTCAAATTTCGGTAACGAATTCGTAAACTGTGGTTGAATCCTTCCCCTTGACTTTTTTGTCCCAAACCCAGAAATGCAGTTTCATGAAAATCGGTGGATAAAAATGGTTCTAGTGTGGGATCATCAAATCCGGGTATGGACATTTCATGGATTTGAATAGATGTTCTCAAATAAGAATTTTGGGTGGGAAAAACTTTGATGAATACCTCTTTTAGATCCCGGTTTAAGGGAAACCATATTGCATCTAAAGTGTGGAAATTTTCAGGGGGTTTGGGATAAAGCACTTCCCAATGAATCCCCAAAACCCCAATGTCGAGCCTGATTGGATAAATTGGCCGAACCATTGCACAGACCTGGTAGCCTGGGTTTGCGCCTCCCAGCAAGGTTCCAACTTCGCCGTGGAAGGGAAGGTAAAATGGCTCATCCCAGGCAAGGCCACCATACATCTGAGGGCTACGGTCGGTCACCCGAGCTTGTGTAATAGCGGCATTCCATCCCGCTAAAAACCGAATCTGGGATTTTTCTTTGGCATCGATAACAATACTCGCTCGATCTTCTCCAACCGCGCGAGTCCACTCCAAATCTAAATCCGAATAAAAACCGGAAGCCAGGATAGCGTCAATAGAGGTGCTTCCACTGCTATCTTTTTCGTCCACTTGAGAAGATTGGATCAAATCCAAAAG
>JAYVCH010000338.1:0-3256 GCA_043750055.1 Fibrobacteria bacterium | reverse complement strand
CCTTCAGTTATTGCTGTACAAAGGCTTACAAATTCTTGTTTCCCTGCGGGGGACACAACGGGTATCCATGGATCGAATGCGACATTCATAATTCTTTCCCTTTTGGTTCCTTTTCGACTACAAGCCCTAATTCATCTGAATAAAAAAGCAACACCCCATTTTTTATTTCATTTATCTCAAGATACCCATTCCCTTCAAGAATTACGGCACCTTGTGCACCATGGAGATATTCAGAAAATGGTTGAGACGTTTCGACTGAATCGAATAAATAGCGAGGCGCCTTAACCAAATTTTTATGAGTCCCTTTTGCCATTTCAAATGAATAGGTATCACCCCCGAATTTGCATTTTGAATTGTCCAAAAAAATAATTTCTTGGTCTTTAATTGATTTATAAAGCACTAAGTTAACAGTCGGCATTTCATTGAGTCGAGTTTGTACACCCTCTTCGTCTTCAAGTGCAACCTGCCATAGATTACTGTTTCGAGCAGCTACCATTTTTTTTGCAGAATCAGTTCCGAACCATTCTTCATACAGCTTTTCCCAAGATTCAGGCTCCCTATCTCGGACGCTGTAAGTCGATTCAATTAAACGCCGTATTTGCAATGGTATAGAGATTTGTAGAGTCGCTTTCCAAACTTCAAGCGAACGGAGGAGTACAAAAGGAGCATAAACATACGCTTTACTTCCTAGCCATTCTAAAATGGTCTTAGTGTCGGCATTCCGAAATTCTTCTAGACTTCTTTCTTCCTCAATAATGAAAATCTGGGCCACGCTAACCGGACGGCTTTCTCGTTGATGTCGCCAAAGTCGACCTAGTCGCTGCAACAACATATCCGTAGGGGCTAATTCAGAAATCATCAAATCGGCATCCAAGTCTACGCTTTGCTCGACAATTTGAGTAGAGACCAGGATAGAGCCGCATCTGGTCTGTCCAATTTTTCCAAAACGATCCATCCATTCAATTTCCAGTTCCTCTCGACGCCAGAACGGAAATCGCGAATGGAGCAGGCCAACGGGAAAATCCATTTTAACAGCAGCCTTAATTTTGCGATACTGATTTTGTGCGACATCAACGGTGTTGCATATCCATAATACCGTCCCGCCAGCTCGGGCAACGATAATGGCCTTTTCCATAGCACCCATTGAGGTAATAAAATCAACTTTTACAACTCTCGACTCAGGGGGTGTCGATGCTATAGGTACTATTGGTTTGCCATCCATTCTCCCCGTTATTAGTGGATATGGAGATTCGAAGCCCTTGTTGGCATTATCTGAATTAGTGATTATTTGCCCCTGCCTCTTTTTTGTAAGAGTGGCTGAAAGGACAATAACAGTGCAACCCAGCCCTTCAAGAGTTTTTATAAGGGTATTGATGAGGCTCCCTGTATATACATCATACGAGTGCACCTCATCGATTATTACCACCTTACCGGCAAGTGCAAACTGTCGCACGAAGAAATGTTTGGCTGCAACTACCCCAAGCAATGCCTGATCAACTGTACCCACGCCAAACGGTGCCAAGAGGGCACGCTTTGAAGAGGCAAACCAGTCCCTTCCCAGTCTAGCATCCTCACTCCCTTTTACTGAGCCTGTGCGGGAAGGTGAAATTCCCGCTACTTCCGCCATCAACCACGAATTCCCATGAATCAACCGACTTGCTACCGTTTTTTCAGTAATATTTTTAATAAAATCCACCATGCGGATGTGAATTCGGTTACTCGTCGCTTGGGTGGGAAGAGCGAAAAATATTCCCGTGGCTTTACCTAATTCCAACAACTTATACGCGGCCCCCAATGCGGCTTCCGTTTTACCCATTCCCATGGGTGCTTCAATTACATATACACCTGGCCCCTTTATTGCCTCCATGGCATCAATCTGGATGCAATTTGGAACAAATTTGAAAATATCTTGGAACGAAAGTTTTTTTATGATTTTAGGTGGCTGAAAACCGATTGCGGTTAATGCATTTTCAGCAATTAGGGCAGGGTCAAACTTTTTGGTTTTTATTTCCGTTGGGAAAAAGTCTTCATTAGAACCGATCCAGTCAGAAACTGTCGTGATTCCCGCTAACCACCAAAGCGCCGGTGACTCACTATCAAGCTCTAATAAAGCGCCCTGTGATCCAAAATGTTCCCAAATCTTTTTGGCAGCCTCGTTTCGAGCAGAGGCCCAGTCAATACCACTAGGACTCTCATTCATTTGGCCGGGCGGCTTGTAGCCCCTATCATTTGGTTGATTTATTCTCCCATGGTGCCCACCAATGGCAGCAGATATGAATTTTGCGCTCTCCGCCTCAACTCCTTTTTCATTAAGAAACGATTGTAGAGATGAATGGGTAATCCTTCCGTGATTTGCCTCCATCACTGTATCCCAACAACCATTTTTTGCAATTAAGGATAGTCCATTTTCTTCCAGCCAAGATTCACATTTTCTCTGAAAACCAGGAGAAATCTTACCAAGGTCATGTAAGGCTGCCAGGGCACCAATCTCGGAACTTCCTAAGCCAAGACGAGCAATTAATGCAGGATGTTTTTCGGCAATAGCTCTTGCAACACACCCGACATTACCCATATGTCCGAAAACTGATGTTCCAGGTTTATTTTCGCTGGTAGTTTTAGCCCAAAAATGCATTATTCATAGCCTGGTTTTAATTGGAATCGAGAAACGTATCATTTAGGATAATAGCGGATTGAATAATACAATATGTCCGGATCAGTCCTGCTATCCCCATTGAATGATTTTGAAGATATTTTTTGACAGATGTGACAAAACTTTCACTTGACAGTTTCATTTTTCATCCATGCGTAGTTGCGCTTTCCTATAGACATTTCCAGTCTACCTACCAATCCTTAAAATTTTATGGCCCCAAGCCTTGGCCTTAATCCACGAATATTTAGGTTCTGAAATTTCCTTCGTTATTTTAAGTGCTTTATTCTCGTGTTTTTGCTCCTTGGCCCGCTCAGCAGTAACATCGGAACTGGCGTTGGATTTGTCATTACTGCCGCCTAAAACGAGATAAGTGGCCTTGTCGATATAAAAGGCGCTTCCCGGCTTCGCATGTCCAAGGTATATATTGCCCATAAAAAATATTTTCCTCTTAAAAATTGTTTCCCGATCCAAATTAGACATACGGAAACCAAATTCCAGAAATCACCTTCCCACGGCAAAAGCATTGCTTGGCGAATACATGACCCAGATGTCGGTCATCATTGCCCAAGACGACGCACGTGCGGTGCTCGAATATTTTAGGAGCAA
>JAYVCH010000337.1:0-8460 GCA_043750055.1 Fibrobacteria bacterium | reverse complement strand
GTAGATGTACTAGCGGAACAGACCGTCAATGTTAAGGTTGACTTCAAATCGAAATAGCTACATTTTTTGATTGCTTAAATATCGTTAATCGCCGTGCGGTCTATACCGGCGGCTTTTTTTAAACCCAAGTTTTATTTTTGAAGAGAATAGGGATGCGGATGAGAAAAGTGGAGGCGACAAGCGGATTCGAACCGCTGAATAAAGCTTTTGCAGAGCTCTCCCTTACCACTTGGGTATGTCGCCAACATGGTTGAAGTTAAAAAAAAACATCCAATTTTCAATTCCAAGAGCGCTATTGAATGGATAACTTTGTGTAATCAAGCTATCTGTAAGGATATCTCTCGGCTTTCTCTTCACTTTTTTAATTTACGGGGTATATTTTTTCGGTCTTTGTCTATTTTTAGAAGTCATGAATCGGTATGGAGTTCTAATTCACCTAAGATTTTGGCAGTACACGTCATTGAAAATTGACTTATAAATGAGATTTTTGCTGTGTTATTTGGTTATTCCTGTCAGCCTACTGAGTGCCGCAAGTCCCAAAGTGGATACGGCTCATTCGGCCGGACGAATGGCAGTGCTTGAAATAGTGGATCTCGCTGATAATCAACCGCGGCCTGAGATTTCAGAACTGCTTCGAAAAAACATGAGATCCAGTCATAAATGGACGGTGCTCGACCGAGACTCGATTGCAAAACGCCTCAACGAATTCAATCTCAACCCGCATCAAGCCTGTAATAATCCCCAATGCGGTTTTGATATTGGAAATGTGGTCCAAGCCGAGTACGTGCTCTTTGGCACTATTTCAACCCTTACATCCCTTCATGCAGTGACCCTTAAAGTTCTGCATATTCCAACCGCAAAAATTATTTGGACCAAGGTGCTTCAGGCCGAAGGCATATCAGAAAATGAAAAGATGAGAAATCTTGATAAGGCATTTTCTAATTCCGTTTCGGAGCTGACCTTAATTAAAATCGACCAAGACAAATCCAAACACGGAAATTCATTGGCCGTGATTGACCTGAGTGAAAACTCCTTACAGTCGAGGGCTTTTTTCGAACGGGTCTGTACTCGCGTCTATGGACATTCGAATTACGATTTGATGAGTCCAACCGAGTTAACGGAGTTATTAACCGCGCTTGAAATCAACAAGTTTTCCGTGGTTCCGTCCCTCGAGAACATGATCGGACTTGGCCAGAAGCTAGGTGTATCTAATTTGCTATATTCAAGGCTCTATCGGGATGGTCGAAGTTACATTTACAGATTGGCAATGTACGATATAACAGCAAAATCACTGGTGTTGGAACTTCCCCCTCAACCTTCAGAAGATTTGATCAAATTACTGGACTACGAAAAAGTTTTTTTCAATACTTTATTCAGCAATGATAAGGTCCGGAAAAATACTGCAATTTCGAGCGGTGGGAGTAAATCGAATAAGGCTTTATGGATTTCTCTGGGTGTTCTGGGCGTTGGAGGAGGGGTTGCGGCGTATTGGGTTGAAAACCTCCATAAGGATGCAGGTTCAACCAAAAAGGATGAGCTTCCAACATTGCCACTGGGGCCTCCGGAAGACAAGAAGAATCAATAGGCTCTAAATTGGCCTGAATTCAATATATTTCTAGGGATTGAATATGAGCGATACGAATTTTAGTTACATGGAAGTTTCCGCGAAGCGGAAAAAGCGGAATCAATTCATTTCCGTTCTCATCATCGTATCAATTGTGCTGCTTGGCATGATCGTATGGGGATGGATTGAATTGCAGAAAAGCCGAAACGCAGAACGAATCAAGAATGCATTGAATAGCCAAGTAGAGCCAGGATTCAAAGAACCTGAAGGAAAATCGGAGCCCTTTACAGACTCTAGTGCTGTTACCGTTCAAAACACACCAACTACTGTGACGCCCACCGCCTACCCTGTTGACGTTCAGCCATTGGTCGAGGCGCCAGTTGAGTCGGTTGTAAAATCTGAAAAGCACAAGGTGACTACACCCAAGTCTCCTAAACAAAAAGTAGAGAGTGTCAAAGCCGTTGATCTGAAAAAGGAACCGGAAGTTCAAATGGCTGACAAGGAGGACGCTGCACCGGTTAAAACCACTCCTGTTGCGAAGAAAGATCCATCGCCTCCAAAACCCTCACCAGAACCCAAAGTAACAAGACCAGAGCCTACACCGGTTGTTCAGTCCAAAGGACTCGCAAAAGCAGTCACCCCTGAAGCCGGGGTAAAATCCTTTCCTCCTGAAGATTTACCTTTGCCAGCAAAAGTGGAACCCACTGAAGAAACTCGACTCGCAGTGGTGACGCCACCTACTCCCGTTGCGGCTAAGTCTGAATCCCCTTCATCGGATGTACCTACGACTGGGTCTAACAATTTTAAACAAGGAATGGCTGCCTACAAACAACAGGACTTTGTCAACGCCATTCGATCTTTTACAGCTCTGGCCAAACCGGTTTCAAAAAAACGAGGGGGATCGGATCGGGAAGAATATGTGCAAGGAAATTTCTTAAAAGGTGTTTCTTTGCTCAAAGTCGGTCATATGAGTGAGGCTGTATCAGCATTTCAAAACGTTTTGGAGTATGAGAAATATTATCCGTTAGCAAATATGAATTTAGGTATCTGTTACGTTGACCTTAAACAGTATGCCAAGGCTCACCAGGCTTTTGAAGCCGTAGTTCGAGATCAAAGTTTTATCGAGCCAGCTGTTTTTGATGATGTGATGCAAAGGACAAAATATTTTTGGGCCTTAGCGTGGACTCGATTGTATAAAAATGCAACCAACCCGGACAAACAAATCTATTATCGACAACAGGCTGTATTGAAGTGGAAAGATTATGAAGTCTGGTTCTCAAAAAATGACAAGTACAAAAACGAGAACCTGAAGGCTGAAAATTACCTCAAAAGCTTAAGCAGCTTATGAGATCAAGAGGGAAAAGGTTTGCCATGATGAGCAACAGTTTTGTGTATTGTATTGTTTTCGCAGTGGCCTCGGTCCTGCCGAGTACGATGGCTGCGGATGCCACTGATGCAAGTAAAACCGTGGTGGTTGTATCCAGTGATAATCCAAAAATATCCGGACAACTTTTTCATCCCAAAATTTGTCCTAATTTGGTCAACTATATCGCCTTTGTAAGACAGATCAGAGATAACCGTCAAATTTGGCTCTTCGATTCCAAGACTAAAGAGCTTTCGCAAATTTCGCCTAAAGCTGCTTCGAGCAAAATTGAAGATATTAATATTGATGAGGATACGGACCAGAGTATTTTCAAAGGCTATGAAGATGAATTGGAATGGTGCCCGGTTCTCCATGATGGCATCCAGTACTTTGCCTATGTGAGCGCTGGAGGGGTTAACAACCATGACATTTATATAAGCTCAATAGGTTCAAAACAGCATACCCGTTTGACTTTTGATCCTGAAGTTGATGCATGTCCACGTTGGTCTCCGGATGGAAAAAGTTTGGTTTTTGTGTCAGCTCGCACTGGAGATGGCGACCTTTATTTGGCTAAAGATATCACCAAATTTCTTGGTAAGGATATCAAGCGAGAAGCTCGAGGTACATTTGAAAGGCTAACCACTAATCCCGGGGAAGAAATGTTCCCAGCATTTTCTCCTGATGGTCGATTTTTGGCCTACACGACAAGGACCAGTGGGAACAAAAAACGAGGTTTATATACTATCGCCTTAATGGATTTCAAGGACACGAATAAAATTAAAATTTTCAATAACCAAATATCGAATAACAAGAGCCATCCATCCTGGTCATTTGATGGGCATTTCGTTGCCTATCAAATTTCTAATGACCTGAACGATCGGGTCGTAGATATCGGTGTGATGCAACTAAAGGTTGACCCCCAAGGACATTTGGTTGAGGTTGCCGATCTTCATGGTAAGACACCTAAAATTGCTGAAAATGTTTACCCAAGTTCCTATACCGGTCCGACTTGGCTTCCTGGTTCTCGAGCTATCGTTTATGCCAAGCGTGAATCCAGTCGGTTAAATCCTCTAGAAGTTGTTAACCTTGAGAAATGGCTTTACGACCAAAATTATGTGCGTGCAACTATCACGACTCAGTCGAATATTCATAGGGATGTAGACTGCCTTCCCAACTATCCCATCATTGTTTTTGCAGGCCAATCGGGCCTGGATTTCCAAATTTTCGCTTCTGTGCTAATTGGATCAGATTTAAGACTCGGTGCGGAAAAGGTGGATTTGGCCAATTATGACCTCTTTAAGAACTAAAGACTTTCTGGGTTCGACTGGGCCGTTTCTCCTACTCCTCTTCGCGGCCTTTTATCGGCCAAGTGAGGCTAAGGATGATCCCGTTGAACTTATTCGTCGCCACAGATATGTGGAGGCCATTGGTACATGGGATAAGGATATCGACCTCGCTAAAATCGATGAAAAAGGACTCCGTGCCTTAAAAGGAAAATCGCTAGCCTATTTTAGGCTTGGAAGCTTATTCGGGTTATACCAGAACTTTTCCACCGAGATCATGGCAGAATATTATTCTCATCAGATTTCAGAAACGGGAAGTGCTCTCCATTATCTCTACTTAGGTCAAATTAAATTTCAGTCTAGCAAACTCCAGGACGCCAAAAACGCTTTTGAAAAAGCAAAAAAAATAGCTGGCGCAGGGAATCCTGTCTCTGAGATGTCGGAGGTTTTTCTCTTTTTCACTCGGAAACGTTTGGGCGAGGTCAGTGGGGATTTCACTTCGAACCAAAAGGATAATGCGGCTCAGTGGGAAGCTCAGGAATTGAAAGGTACCCGATTTTCTGATAATCCAAATGGATTAGCCTTATCTTCACAACGCGGACGCCGTTGTAAATTAAAAATATTGGTTAAATCCCAAGGAACGGCGATTTCAGATATTGAAAATAGTATGAAACTTGTTTTGGATGATGCCCAGTCTCCGGAAACCTATCTTGATCAAGGGAAAAACACCCAGATTAATTTTTATGACCCCTTTTTGATGCAGACAATCTCTGAAGGCTATTATACCCTTAGTAAATTGACCAATATCCGGATAAAGGAAGAAGAGAAGAAGTTCCCAGAATTGGCAGCGAAATTTAATACGAATTTAGCCCTATCCGAGTCCTGCGCTAGGCTTGGTCAATGGAAAGAAGCGGCGGAATATTTGGGGATAGGTACAGACATTGATAAAGGTTTATTGAAAGCCCAAATACTGGCCCATCAAAATAAAACAGGTGAGGCGCAAGTTCTACTGGAAACGATCTCCCGCTCAACCAAAAATCCCTCGGATCTGAGAGATATCGCCGACTGTTACTATCTTTTGGGGTTTGATTTGGACAAGGGATTAAAGCTAGCCAGCCAAGCTGTTCGTGAAAAAAATAGCCCTAATTACTATAGGACCTATGCAAATCTTCTTTTCGTCAATACCCAAATCGATGCAGCCATGCAACAATATGCTAAGGGTTATAAAATTGAATATCGGAACCGAATTGATCAAATCGACCCGGAATATATGGTTGACTATGCTTTCGCCATTTTTAAAACCAATAAATTACGGTATGAAGAAGTTGTCGAGACACTTTATCATCTCCAAAAGGAATTTCCAGCTTGTCGACAGATGCACTATTGCATGCAAGGAATATCGGCCGGACTGGCACGAAGTTTTGAATCTCAACGGATATTCCGTAAGGGCGGCTAGGCCAGCCAGAGAGTGTCAATGAGAGAATTAGGCGTGAAAGGAATCATGACGGGGATAAAAGCCATAAACTGGGTATTCAGGATGGGAATTATGCAAAAAGCAAAAATTCTGAACTTTGCGCTCCTGACGATTTTTTGCCATTCGGCTGTTTTTGCAGCTAAAGGTGAGGGGGGAGATGCACTTAAGGGGGGGCGTCTGATTTATGCAGAACCTATTCTGCCGGATACCTATGATCCTATTACCACATCTGACAATGAAACATCTTTAAGATTATCCGAATTACTATTCGAATCGCTTGTCTTTATCGACTACCGTGGTGAAGTTAAGGGACGACTCGCTGAAAAGTGGAATGTCTTTAATGGCAATCAAAGGATTACCTTCTACCTTCGCAAGGACGTCAAGTGGCATGATGGAACACCCTTTACTGCTAATGATGTCAAATTTACTTATGATGCAATCATGAATCCCCTTTCAGACGTTAGGCCTGAAGCCCGTCAAGCACTTGAAGTTATTAAAAGTGTTTCGATATTAGGTGACTATGTCGTCAAGTTCGATTTCAACTCGAGTGTAGCTGAACCTGAACGCCGATTCCTGTTCAAAATTGTCCCGGAACACATGTTTAGTGGAAAACCGGTTTTGTCTAAGTTTTCCAAATTTTCAAAGTCACCAATCGGCACTGGTTACTACAAATTTGACCGTGAAACCAAAAATCACGACGTGATTCTGACGGCATTTACCGAGCACTATGGTGGGCCACCCAATATTGGTGAAATCAAAATGGTTTATCAACCTGAGATGTCTTTGCTGGTTCAGAGCCTACTTTTAAATGCAATTGACTTAGTAGTAGAAGTGCCTCCGGGAAAAATTGCTGAAATTGCCAATACGGGTAAATTCATGATTATCCCTTATAACTCACTTGCTTTTGCATTCTTCGGCTATAATAACAACAACCCTATTTTGAAAATAAAAGAAGTTCGCCAAGCCTTTACCATGGGAATGGATCGCAATAAAATGCTTGAGGATATTTATTTTGGTAAAGGTGAAGTCATTTCGGGCCCCTTTTCTCCTGCTTCGTGGGGGTATAATCCAGACGTAGCTCCTTGGCCCTATGATGCTTCAAAAGCCAAGGCGTTACTTGATAAGGTCGGAATCAAGGATACGGATGGAGATGGGATTCGAGAATACAAGGGCATGCCACTAAAATTCAAGCTTAAAATTCCGATTTATAGCGGAAACGAAGGCGGCCTTTCCGTTTGTCTACGATTCCAGAACTATTTGAAAACCTTGGGCGTTCAAGTTGAGCTTCAGCATCGTGAATACGAAAAATGGAAGGACGAAGTTAAAGGAAAACACGATTTTGATATTGTCTTTGCAGAATGGCTTTTCGATAACTCTTCGGATATTTCTTCCCTCTTCCATTCTTCCAAAAATCTTCCACCATCCGGTGATAATTTTATTTCCTACAAGAACCCAAAAGTGGACAGTCTTCTTCAGAAATTTTCGACTACCATCAACCATGAAGTTCGTCGTAGAATAAATTATGAGCTGCATGAAATTTTAGCCCAAGAATGTCCCTATACTTTCCTTTGGACCTTGGAGAAGAACGCAGCCATTGAAAACAAAGTCAAAAAGGCGGTTGTTCACCCTTACAGGTTCTTTACATTTATAAACGACTGGTTTATTCCAGAGGACGAAAGGGATTAGGCGCAATGGCTGCCAATACTCGAAATTGCTTAATGTGGGGGATGCTCCTGTCACCCTTATTGTGGGTGGGTTGCGGAACTACCATCAGGGGGCATGTGGTTAAACCTGATGGGTCAGAGCTTACCGATCCCAACGTCGTGGTCTACACTAGTCCTCGCACGGAATCTGTTCGGGTGGGCAAGGATGGGGATTTTAAAATTGGTAAGAATATTATCGATGAAAACGAATATACCCTGATAGCCGAAGACAAGGATGGAAACATGGGTTACGTTCGCGCTTTCAAACCTAAAAAAGGGTCGAATAAAAATATCGTTCTACGTTTATCCCGTGAAGTCGATGGGAAAGATGCCGTCATGGAAGGCGGTCCAAATGAAGGTAATACCACGGGATTAGGTGAAAAAATCCTAAAATCTAGTCCCTGAGTTTCTGGACAACCCCTACCTCCATTTTCAAACCGGGTAGGGAATAGTCATGCGCTCGATCGCGAAGATTATCGGCTTCTTCGCCGGTTCCTTGGTGCTGGTTGCATTGTTGATCTTCTCAATAGTGCACCTTACACCAGGAAATATAGCAGAGATTCATAACCTTTCCTCGGCAACGGCTCACCAACTAAATTTAGACCGTTCTTTGCCTGTCCAATTTATTCTTTGGCTTAAAGGCTGCCTTACATTCGATTTTGGAATTTCAATGGTGAACGGATCCAAAGTTTCCTCATTGATAGCCGAATATGCGCCACCCACTTTATTTTTAACTTTCGGTTCGCTTTTTATTTCATTATTGATTGCCATCCCCATTGGCGTTTGGAGGGGATTAAGGCCAGCATCCCCATTGGGCAAGGTGGTGAGTCTGGCTTTGTATACCTTTTCTTCAATTCCTGTTTTTGTGCTTGGCTACATCGCCTTGGCTTTGGTTTTTGGTGTGTTCAAATTTTTCGTAACAACACCACCTGAAGGAACCTTCAAATTTTGGCCGGTTGCTTCGTATTATTTACTTCCTATTTTGGTTTTATCGATCGGAAATGGCACGATTGGCGAATTTGTGCGCTTTATTTCCTTGGAGGTGCAATCTGTCAATGGAGCCATGTTTATCA
>JAYVCH010000336.1:0-6206 GCA_043750055.1 Fibrobacteria bacterium | reverse complement strand
AGATTTAAAACCTTAGAGGTAAGGCCAATGGGAGACTTGAATACAAAATGGGCTTTGCCTGGGGCGTCGGGCGCGATGGACTCGAAGAGGGGAGAATTTTCCAACTTGAGAATTTTTCCGAGCAATTCCAAAGTTTCACCGGAAACGCAATCGGCATCTACGGCAAAGGTTCGATGACAATCTTGCGCGGCCAAAAATGCGGCCAAGGGAAGCAGTTCCGCTTCATGCCGTACCCGTAACGGCTCGGGACCCGAAACCGGCGCGGTACCCCCATGAATGATCCATTGGCCATCCAGGGATTGCTGGGCGTATCCCATGCGGATAAAATCCTCCAGGATATCTTGGAACCAAGGCGTATTGGGAAGGTTTTCCAGTCGAGTCGGGCCTTTGGCAAGCGCGCCCAATAATAGGGCTTGGAAGCCTGCCAATCCATCTCCCTGCAGAGTTGGTTGCCCCTTTAATCGCTTGCTTCTTTTAATTTCAAGGGAATTCTCCAACAAAACCTCCATCAACTGTCCCGCCTTTTCCATTATTCAAGGTCTCGATTCATTTCGGAACCGAAACTGAATTCGGTCTCCAATCCCATTTTCATACTCATCGCAATCGGGCTTTGAATCCCGATTGTTGCAAGCAGTCCAAGGCCGCCAATGCTTCTTCATTTCCGTGGAAGCCCAACATCATTGTACCATCTTCACCCTCGCGCACCTTTAAGATTTCCACGTCTAATACGTTGAGGCCTTTTGCTGCCAATGGGCTGAACACCTTGAGAAGTGTGCCAGGCCGGTCTTCCAGGTTGACGAGGATTTCTGACAAGGGTAGTGCGAAGCCCTTGCGGGCTTTAGAGATCTGGCCACGCAACTGATTGCCGTTCTCGAAAAATGGTGCACCTAAATTAGTTTCAAGCGCATTGGATAAGGTGGTGAGATGCTGGATGAAATCGTCGAAGACTACTCGCACAGCGTCGCGATTGGATTGTAGTATCGGTTCCCAAACCGAGAAGGCTGAAGCGGCGAGGCGGGTCATGTCCCGAAATCCTCCACCTGCGATTTGTAGGCAGTTTTCGACGACATTTCGTCGTGTGCCGATAAAACTGGCCAAGGCCGTTGCCAACAATTGGGGTAGATGGGAAACATGTGCTGCAACAGTGTCATGTAATTCCGGCGTCATCTGCGTGGTACGTGCGCCCAATGCTTGTGCGAAGGATTCCAATTGCGAAAGGGCCAGCCTTGCCTCTTGGTCTTCTGAATTGTCAGGAGGACAAAGCACCCAAGAGGCATTCTGGAACAAGAGCGCGTCACGTGCTTCCAATCCGGTTTTTTCACTTCCGGCCATTGGATGCGATCCAATGAAATGCGCACGAACCTGGCCTTGAGCTACGACCTGCCCGTTTTGAAAAGCGAGGCGGCCCAAATTGCAAATCCCGAATTTGGTACTGCCAACATCGGTCACGATGCATCCCGATTTTAATGTCGGTGGTTTTTGAATCCAGTTAGTCAGCAATTTTTGAATGTGATCAATGGGCGTACATAAGATGACAAGATCGACTTCTGCGCAAGCCAAGTCAATGTCACTGTATGAAAAGCCTCGATCGATAAGTCCAACCTCTAGTGCCTTTTCCAAGGTGGCGGCAGAGGAGATTCCTGTGACTTGGATTCCGGGCCAATTTCGGCGAGCGGCTTCGATTAAGGAGGCACCGAGTAAGCCTAAGCCGACTACGGCCATATGCCCTGGACGCCAAAGGGCGGCGGGCGTGGTATCCATCAGGAGGACTCCTCCAGGAGTCGATGTTCGATGATGATGCTTTCGAAGATTCTCCGAATAGCGTCGTCGGAAAGCGGTCCTTTGTTGTTCGCATGCACGGCCTCGAAAACCTGTTTCTCGCGACTGGCATCATAAACGGGCAACAATTTTTCTTTCTTGAGTTCCGCAATGGCTAGGGCACATTGGGCGCGCTCATTCAGGAGTTCCAAAAGTTGGAGATTAAGGGTATCGATGCGTTTCCGCCAATCGGCTAAGTCCATGATTCCTTGGTGGGAGCGGAAAGGGGAGCGACCAAGGTGACGATTTCTTTCAGCATTGATGAAAAAGATCTTTTTTCCAAAGTGCGCCTCACAATCGCGCTGCCGACAACAACACCATCGGTCAAACGACAAACGGTGCGAACTTGGTCGGGTGTAGAAATCCCAAAGCCCACGACCACAGGCAAACGGGATCGAGATTTAAGATTGGCTACCTTGGTTTCAAAATCGACCTGAAAACCGTCGCGCTCTCCGGTAATGCCTGTGCGGGAAATGTAATAGAGGAAACCGGTCGCGGCTTTTAGGACACGGTCCAATCGTTCAGGTGTAGTTGTAGGGGCCACAAGGAAAATTAAGGACAAATCTTCGCGACGGCAAATCACCTGCAACTCTTCCGATTCTTCAACCGGCATATCCACAAGTAGAATACCGTCTATCCCCGCTACCTTGGCACGCTTAGCGAAAACGTCAAAGCCCACCTTGAAAAGCGGGTTGAGATAGGAAAAAACAAGGAGAGGGATTTGTGAGCGCAGGCGAATTTTTTCAACCATGGAAAAATAGGCATCCACGTCCACGCCTAATTCCAAGGCCCGGTTGGCCGCAGCCTGGTTGACTACGCCATCCGCCATGGGATCCGAAAACGGAAAACCCAACTCGACGATGTCTGCGCCCAGCTTTTCCAACTCCAATACAATTTCAACGGTTTCATCTGAGCCGGGGACGCCGGCTGCGATATAGGGGATAAAGGCTTTTTGTTTTTTTTCGCGGAGCTTGGCGAAAGCGGCGTCGATTCGATTCATCAGGCTGCGCTTCCCCTTGCAGAGGTAACATTCGAGATACCGGATCCCGTTTTGACGGACACTCGGCCCTGGGAGGCGATTTCGGCTTTTGCCGCGAGCACGGTGGACATGTCCTTATCTCCTCGTCCGGAAAGATTGACGACGACAATCTTGTCCTTGGGCAGGGTTGCCGCAAGCCGGCAGGCCTCGGCAATGGCATGGGCGCTTTCCAAGGCGGGAATAATGCCTTCAGTTCGACTTAGCAAATGGAACGCGGCCAGGGCTTCGTCATCGGTAGCGGAGGAGTATTGAATGCGATCTAGGTCTCGGTACATGGCATGTTCCGGACCCACATTAGCATAATCCAACCCGGCCGAAATCGAATGGGTTTCGGCAATTTGTCCTTGCGGGGTTTGCAAGACATAGCTTTTGGCTCCATGGAGGACGCCTAAGGTTCCCGTGGCAAAGCGTGCCGCATGCATTCCGGTGAGAATGCCATGTCCACCCGCCTCCACGCCGCGCATCTTAACGGCAGGCTTGTTGAGAAAGTTATAGAACAATCCGATGGAGTTTGATCCGCCCCCAACGCAAGCCACCAAGTAATCTGGTAGCCGTCCTTCTCGATCCAGAATTTGTGTTTCCGTTTCTTCGCCGATCACTTTTTGAAAGTCGCGAACAATCCGCGGATAGGGATGAGGGCCGAGTGCAGATCCGAAAACATAATGGGTCCCGGAAATATTGGTAACCCAGTCGCGGATGGCTTCATTGATGGCATCTTTGAGAGTGCGACTGCCCGATTCAACAGGCACCACGGTCGCGCCCAGCAATTCCATTCTTTGCACATTAGGGGCCTGACGTTCCATGTCCACGCGTCCCATATAAATCACGCATTCCAGATCAAATTTTGCAGCGGCTGCGGATGTGGCCACCCCATGTTGCCCTGCACCGGTTTCAGCAATAATTCTTTTCTTGCCCATTCGACGTGCGATAAGCACTTGGCCCACAGCATTATTGATTTTATGGGCACCGGTATGATTGAGGTCTTCGCGCTTGAGGTAGATTTTGGCGCCACCACAGTGCTTGGTCAATCTTTCGGCGAAATAAAGGGGCGATGGACGTCCAACGAAATCCCGCAAATGTTCTTTCAGCTCGGCTTGAAAGGAAGCCTCAGACTTCAGGGTGAGATAATGGGTTTCCAGCTCATCCAAAGCTGGCATAAGGATTTCAGGCGCATATTTTCCGCCGAATTGGCCAAAACGGCCCAAATTATCTGGAAATTGATCGGGTTCCATATCGCTTCCCTGCTAAGCCCAAAAGGTAGTTTTTAAGCCATATTTTGGCTTTGGGCGGAGATTTCTAGGTATCTTTTTCTGGGTAAAGGTCATTAAGAAAACAAACACTTAATCACGCGGGGAAATCCTATGCTGGCCACTCAGGTCCGTCAAAAAGACGCGCTGTTCTATTTCGCTTCCTACCCGGCTAAATCCCTTTTGGAAAAAGTGCGTTTTAGTACTCGCTTTTATGATGAGGGAACGCCCATTGCGGCTGAGGCCCCTAATTCCGAAGACGATGTTGCCCGCTTTATTTCTAAAATTGAACATTCTGACAAAGCATTTCAACGCACAATGGCCCGTGAGAAAATCCGTTCCATTCGAAATTTCTATGAAACGGCGACCACCCAGCCCCCCATTCCCGGAACCATTTTGCTCTTCACGCCAGAAAGACTAAAATTTCGCACTCTGAGTGATCAGGAAAGCGTTGGTCATCTGCAAGAACCGGACAATAAATACCTGATCATTGATGGTCAGCATCGCTTGGCCGCCCTCCATTTCTATTTCCGAGAAAGTCCCTCAGAAGCCGCATCGATTAATGTCCCTTGTATTATTTTCGACGGTCGAAGTGAAGATTTCGCCACCGAAATGTTTGTGATTATCAATTCCACACCCACACGAATTAATAAAAGTCATCTCGTTGATCTCTATGAAAAAGTTTCCTTCGCATCGCCGGACAAGCGTTGTTGCGGACGCGTGGTGGAATTCCTCTATGGGAATGATGACAGTCCGCTGCAATATCGGATCAATCGCTTAGGAGGCAAGAGCAAGGCCGAGAAATGGATTTTACAAGCGGAACTTTTCAATGAAGTGAATCGTTGGGTCAAATCAGAATGGGATTTTAAAGCAGAGCTTTCGCCTACGGACCAAGCTCATTATTATTACCCCATCATCCGTGACTTTTTCAAGGCTTGCGCCAATGTTTGGGGTGAGACCTGGGGCAATGGCAACTACATGGTCACCAAACCTGTCACGATCAAAGCTTTCGTCCGCGTTTGTGCGACCCTTGCCGAAAAAGATCCCGAGCCGAATGGCCGAGTTAAACGCTGGGTCGAACGGTTGCAACCCTGGACCCAACTCAAGCAAGCCTTTAAGTCCGAAGGTTTTTACGAACGGTTCCCGGCCAAAGGTCAAGTAGAGCGCGTCGGCCGGGTTTACAAAGATTTGTGTAAAGCGATTGACCTTTAGTTTTACAGATCACTTTCGGCTAGCTTGGGTTGAAAATTCAATTTAAATTTCCAACTTGCAGCCTACGGTTAAACATCTCCAATGCCAAATCGAAACAGATATTCGCCAGGGCGGAGTCGTAGCGATAACCCTCATCCCGGATAAAAGCATGGCTGGCATTGAATTCATGCCAAGTAAAATTGACACCAGCTTGAGTCATCCTTTTGTAGATCAGGTCACGACCTTCTTGAGGAACATGCGGATCCTGTTTTCCCCAAATCATAAGCATCTCGGCTTTGAGTTCCGGAATTCGATCTAGTGAGTTGTCGTTCAAGCCCTTGCCTAAGCTGCCTTTGTGAATGTCGGTAGCATAAAAACACATTCCTGCTAAAATTTCAGGATTCATGGAACAGCGGAAAGATAAGTGTCCACCAAGACAGATTCCAACCGATCCGAGTTTTCCCGTACAATTTGGTAAGGACTTCAGGTGGGCTATCGCCGCGCGCGCATCGTTATCATAGCAGGCCAACTCTTTTTCAATTTTATATCGATTCCCTTTGTCTGTGCCCTCTTTGTCATACGCAAGAGCACAACCAAGCGGTTCAAATTCATGATAGACCTCGGGCGCGGCAACAATGTATCCGTGAGCTGCAAGCCGGCGGGCCGTTCGTTGAATTGGTCCGGTAATCTGAAAGATTTCCGAAAACAGGACAAGGCCAGGAAAAGGACCTCCCCCTGTGGGTTGATACCGATGGATACGCATGAGTCCGCAGGGCGTGGACACATCAACAAAATCTTCCTTAATCAACATTTTTGAAACTCCTCATTGATACTTTTCCAGATATATTAGAGAAAGAATGTCCTGATTTAGAATGCCTTAATGGGATTAGTGCTAACATTATCACTTTTTT
>JAYVCH010000335.1:0-3258 GCA_043750055.1 Fibrobacteria bacterium | reverse complement strand
GGAAAATCATCCTTGCCCTAATTCCCGCTCTCTGCTTGGGCCTAGCCACTGCCCAATCCGTCACCACGCCTTTGTTTCCGCATAAGGATGGCGAGGCAGATGTCTCCACTATGTCCGGCAGCCAAAAAGACTTGGAAGTTGTAGGCGGCGCCAAGAAAGTGGTCTCCTGGATCACTTATGTGACAGGAGAATCGGATTTGGCGAATTGTAAAAAAGCAGTTTTGAACCTGTACGTGAATTCACTGGCTGTCCCGGGCACGCTTGGCGTTTATGCTCTGACCTCGGCCATCACCGCGCCCGAAAACTCCGTCAAGTTCACGGAAATTAAGTTCGGGGCCACGGCCGCAGCAAAACTATCTCTTACCTCGGCGGACATCGAGAAAGTCTTGCAAGTGGATGTGACGACCTTGGTCAAGGATACAGCCTTCAAAGGGTTTGCCTTGGCTTCGGATGATGGCCTATCGGCGACCTTCAGCTCCAAGGAAGGCGCCATGAAGCCCTTGGTAATGTTGACGTATGCGGCTGTAGGAGGTGCGACCGGTCCTGCTGGACCAGCGGGCCCTGCTGGATCTAATGGGCTAACGGGGCCGGTGGGCCCTGCAGGGGCAACGGGCCCAGCCGGAGTTGCAGGCCCGAAGGGGGATTCGGGTGTTGCTGGCCAAAAAGGCGCGACGGGGGCAACGGGTGCTACGGGTCTCAGTTCAATAACTGTGGCCAACGCTAGTTTTACCATGGCCGATAATGTTGGTTCAATGGATTTGGTAAGTGGAACAGTCCCATGTCCTTCGGGGAAAACTCTTGTCGGAGGTGGAGCCCAGATTCTCGCATCCAACGGTGCCATTCCCCCATGGATGGCTCTTGTGAGTAGCATGCCCACAAGTAGTGGCTGGTATGCATTAGCGCGAGAAATGCAGGATCAAATAAGGACACCTGGGACTGTTCAGCTCTATGTGTATGCAGTTTGCGCAATAGTTGCACCCTAGAACGATAGAACATCTTGACCACAAGCTTTACACTGTCCAGTAAGTGGACGTTTCGAATAGAATCACTTCAAGGCAAATGGCGGTTTCGGCATAAATTCGCGCGCCGATGATGAACTGCTTTTGGTACAATCCTTGCTTTTTTTGTAGAGCATGTTAAATCCAAGACATCTGGTCCTTCTACTTTTGGCCCTTTATTTTAGCGGTTGTTATACCCAACTCTATACTCATGGACTCGCGGAGCGTACCCTCGACAAGGAGGACGATTACGCTTCCTATCACCGGCGGGCCAAAGCCACGCTGCTGATGGATTCTGTCGAACGGGAAGCTTATGCGAAGGCATTCGTTGAGGAGTCCTTATCCCGCAAGCGCGATTTTCTCCAACCTAAAACCGTGGTTATTCAAAAATATTACGAGGACTATGGCCCCTATCGTGGATATTCAAGCTGGGATTGGGATTATCCTTTTATTTCTTTTGGAATTTATTCGCAACGCTACCGATCGTATTCCAATCCCTATTGGTGGGATGACTCGCGTTACGAAAGAAGATATTACTCTGAACCCTATCATGGCTACCAAGGCCATAGGGAACCAAACCCTGCGACTCCCCACATTTTCACCCCTTCTCCAGAATATCCCGAACTCCATAAAGGCCATCGTTCGCAACGCTCCGAGCCCTCAACTCCCGCCGTTCCAAAAACGGGATCTGAAAGTTCGACCGAAACCAACAACTCGACCACATCCACCGATTCCAATGAATCCGATCATCCGAAATTGGAAAAAGGAAAGCGCCGATGAACGTGTCGATTCCAAAAATTGAAATCCTTTTTCATAAAATCTTGGTTTTCAATTTGTTGATTTTCATAGTCAACCAAGCCCAAATTCCAGCTCCCACCCCATTCGATTTGGGTCGTAGCCAAGATATCGCGGCAAGACCGATGGCGTTGGGTGGCAGTTATACCGCAGTCGCATCCGATGCCTCCGCGCTCTACTATAATGCCGCCGGGCTCAGTGCAGTAAAAAAACATGAAATAGCCGCGACGTTGGAACGAACGGCTTTATTCGGCTTCGATCGCGCAGATGGCTACCCCACTCATAGTCCGCAATTGGTGGACATGCGTATTCAAAGCCTGTCCTACCTACTGCCGATTCCTACCTCACGAGGAGGTCTGACATTTGCATTTGGTTATTCTCGACCTCGCACTTTTTCCGATGTGCTTCGATATCAAGACTCCTTGGCCACGACTCGTGGCAATTACGATTACGAAGCCGTGGGCACTCAAAATCAGTACCGAGCAGGAATGGGATTGGATATTTCACCCGATATCACGTTTGGAATGGCCCTTGGTTATTTAGGCGGACAGGAAAGTATTCGAGTTCAGGATAGTGGTCTGGTAGGCTATCTACGAACGTATCACGGCCTGAATTTAGAACCCTCTTTGATGGTTAAGTTCACTCCAAGAATGCGCTTAGGTTTGTCTTTGGTGCTCTGGGAAAAGATCATGAGCTTGCAGGAAGTGTACGAAATCAAAGGCCAAAGAGATCGGCAAACGAATTATAAAGCTGAAAACCCCTTTCAATTAAAAATAGGTTGGTCGTATCAAGGGGACGATTTTCTTTTGGCTGCGGATTGTCGCGTGTATAGTTGGAGTCAATATCAATATGGTTTGGAGGGCGCGCCGGTTTTGGAAAAAGCCGGTTACAATGATGAAGTTCTGCTTTCTTTGGGAGCCGAAAAATTAATTGCGCCCCTGAATATGCTGGTGCGCGGGGGTTATACCTTCAACACGCTTCCCGAAACCAATTTCAGTTCCACCTATGACTTAAGTCGATTCAGCACTGGAGTCGGATTTCTGGCGAGTGGTTCACTTTCCATTGACCTTGCTTACAGTTATGCATTTTGGGGAACGGCCGGTGATGGCTTGATCATGGACAATCATGAACATCGTGCCCTAATGACATTCGCATATCGATACTGAGCACCCGCTGTCAAATCCCCTAAAGGCTCCGGTTTGTTACTTTGGGAGACCGAATGATTAAGTCCTTTGCCATTGCCTTTAGCCTTTGCCCAATCATTGCTGAAGCTGCTTTGCCCGCAACCTCAAGCACAAAACCAAATGATTTCGTCGCTACTCACTTGGAAAAATGGCCGCCCGAAGTCGTTGTCCTAAATCCTTCCGCAAAATCTGTCCGTGTCCAACATAACGATAGCCTGCTTTCCGAGATCACTCGAATTCGCGGAGTACGATTTGGAGGATGGGACGATGAAGGCGGCATG
>JAYVCH010000334.1:0-3123 GCA_043750055.1 Fibrobacteria bacterium | reverse complement strand
AATGAAGAATGGTGGGACTTCACTTTGGAGAATTCCGGATCTGGATTTGAAAAAGCCAATCTCACTCTACCAGGAGTTGATAAAGTTCTCGCAGCAGGATTGCATGTCTTCATTGTAAGAAAGGGGGAAGTTCTCCCTGTAAGTACCCAGGAACCAACCACTCTTGCCATGGAAGGCAATACAACCCATTATTCATTGGTGGTTTCTCCACATTCAGACTTCGCGGAAAGGTTGAAGGGAAACTTCAACATCTCTCAAAACTTCCCAAACCCGGTTCAAAGTCTCACGACTTTCCGTTTCTTCCTACCTCAAACCTGGGGTTCTGACGGAAAGAGAGAAAGCAAATTGTATCACTTGCGATTGAATGTTTATGACTTCTCTGGACGTTTGGCCGCACAGGTAACCGAAGGGTCCTTTAAGCCCGGTTCCCACAGCCTTCTGTGGCATCCAGAATCGAAGAGTGGAGGCATGCTCTCCAAGGGTGCTTATGTCTATCGTTTAGAAGTTTCAGGCTTTACCAAATCGTTGAAGCTCCTCGTAAAATAGCCTCAATCCTTAAAAACTAAATTTTAAAAATTGTTGAAAGTTCTCATATTTTGTGACAGCCAACACGTACAATCAGCTAGGAGGGTCCGATAATATTTTGTAGGACTCAATAGTGATGCAAACAAAACGGACAAATAATCCCACCCCCACATTAAGCAAATTCAATATTTTCTTTTTTACCCTCATTGCCTTTTCCGTCTTTATTTGGATGGGATGCTCCAGCCCCACCTCTGCAAAAAAATCCGCCTGCGCATGTGAAAAAGATAAAGCTATCGGCAGTACGGTCAAAGGCGAAACCAGTCAGGACACTTTGGTGAAAGCTGCTAAGGCTGCGGGCAAAGGCGTTATCGTCGGTGCGTTGCAAGGTGAAGGCAAAGATGTAATCAAAGGATTATTGAAAACGGGAACCAATGCCGCAGGAGAACAACGTTATTTAAATACAACTCCCGTTCCGCTGGAAGGCGCCACTATCCTTATCTTCGATGCCTTACGCGCAACCACCGCAGCTGAAACCACTCTCACCACGGACAAAAAAGGGAATTATTCCGCAGTGCTAAAAGGGGGGAAATATTACGGCTTTGCTGTCCATCTCGATTTACAAACCTTTCGTCTAATTACCGCATCCATCCCTTTCATCAATTGCAAAAAAGATTCCTTGGCTAAAATGGATACCGCCATAGCCATTGAAGACGTTACCAACCCGAGCGTCACCGGCGTTTATGATGCAACTTCACCGGATGCCTCCGGTCTTTTTCTATCCGGACCTATCCCGGCAAAAAATGCAAAAATTACACTCATGTTTTCAGAACCCATGCAAAGAGAAAGTGTAAAAGGTCTGGTTGTCGGCCGCATTGATGCGAACAATGTCAATGGAACATTTTTACTACGAGATAGTATTTCCAGCTCCAGCCTTATCCCTTCCTGGAGTGGTGACAGCAAACAACTGACATTATCTATGGGAAGCCTGGAATCCGGTACCCGATACGGAATCATCATCCCCACGTCTCTAAAAGACTTGGCCAAAAACCCCCTTGAGAAAGAATACAAAGCCGTATTCGAAGCAGCCTCGGACGTCAAGGTCGCGGATCTTTCTTTTACCGTCTCTTCTACCTTCCCGACTGAAAAAGAATTTTTAAAACCGACGCAGAATCCGCAAATTAGTTTTTCGCGACCCCCGCAAGTTTTTTCAGTTTTAAATGCAGTCACTCTGGACCCAAAAGTCGAAGGTTACTGGGAAGTGACGGGGGCAAAAATCTCCTTCGTACATAAGACGCCTTTCAAAGTCGGGACAAGTTATACAATTAGCGTCCCCGATACTCTGAGCGACCTGAACGGAAAACACCTAGATAATACTTTTAAAGTCACCTTTGGAGTCAAAGACTATGAAGGCGCCGCAAAGGATAAAACGGGCCGGGACCAGGCGGTTGCGCTGCTGATGGAAGAATTTTTCAATGCGTATTTACAAGGTGATATTGGCCGTATGGCAGGCTATCTTGATCCAGCTTTCCGGATGGAAGTGGGAACCCAATTTCTGTCTTCACAACAATTTTTAGATCAAATTCGTCGGGAAGTTTCGGAAAAAAATGGATTGACTGCCGGGTTCCTAGCCCCTATTTACAGAGCGAACGCGCAAGTTTGTTCAACCCATACCGCCTTACGTAAAGTGGCTTCGGTGGATAAAAAAGACACTTTATGGGTGCAAGCCCATTCCTCACCAGGTATTCTTCCCAAGGTATATCGTAAGGAAATCCCTGTAACGACAGGAATTACATGGTCAAAAACTGACAATCGGCTAAGTTTGGATGGCAAGGATTTTATTTTTGACGTGCCTTCCTCTAACACCATGAATAATGGCGCAGATGATCGTTTTTTAGGTGAACAGTTAAAACTGAATTCATCTGTGGTTCTCGAACTCGTCAAAGAAGGAATCAAAGACGAATTTAGCATTGACGGCGGCATATCCGTAACCGATCAAGAGGCCAAGGTCGCCGTAAAGGTATCCACGGTCATATCCCATGGTCGAAATAATTGGGATCCCCAATTAGCTTGTGCCGAAGCTGTCCCAGTAGATACCAGTTATCGTATTATCAAATTCATTCTTGGATTCACAGGAACCAAATGGGTATTGAATCATGCCGTCGATGGCGGATTGGTCGAGCGAAAAAAATTTACTGAACTTGTGGCAACCACTGAATTTAAGGTTAAAGAAATAAAACCCATCACGCTGCTAGGACCCATCAACGGTGTCGAGGGCGCGGGTGGTACTTCCGGGACGGTGGTTTTTCGGTTCCGTGGATTGGATTTAGACAGCGTGGGCGGCTACCTTGTAGGTGTTGCCGAAGACCCCAAGTTTACTGGCGGTAGAGCCTCCTATGGCGCATTATTTTTCGTTAAAAATCAAGGGGTTGGCAAGGAGCAAAATTTTTCGCTCAATGAGAAGGCCGAAATCATCAACGGTGCAACTTCATTACTGCGAGATGTTAGCACTTTGAATTTGCCGGGCTGGGAAAAAGCCGTATTCAAGTTTCCCGCTTCCGAAATGTTCAATCCGGAAAAAGGAATTGCAGGCATTTATCA
>JAYVCH010000333.1:0-3066 GCA_043750055.1 Fibrobacteria bacterium | reverse complement strand
GGTTTTGGTACCCGAAGAAGAAATGCTTTTTTCTGAGGTCGCCGAGTACATTAACTTGGGTCTCGAAAGTATGACGGATTCACTTTGGTTTCAGGCAGGAGAAGATTTCGACAGCGCCCTGGTTCAACTTTCTGGAGTGGAGGCGACCGACTCTCTGAGCCCTAGCGTCTATCGTATGGTCAGTGTATATCGAGATAGCGTTCTCAAACTTCAAATCGCTACAGTGGGTAAAGCCAGCCAAATCTCGGAGCCCGCTCCCTTGACTCAACTCTTTGATGAAAAAATGGAAGAGGTCTCCGATTCATCTGTGCATGCTTTAGATTCATTAACACATAGGCTAAATCCAAAAGAATATGATCTTCCACTCAGCACGCCCCTAGATCCACGCATTGTTCAGGCCATTTCCGTTTTCATGGGTCCTGGAAAAGGGTACTTCTCAAAATGGTTAAATCGAAAATCACGCTATGAAAAAATGATCCATTCCAAATTAGAAGCCAGGGGAATGCCTAAGGACTTGATTTACCTATCCATGATCGAGAGTGGCTTCAATCCTAAAGCTTGGTCCAAGGCCTCGGCAAGCGGGCTATGGCAGTTCATAGCACCGACAGGTCGGCGCTATGGTTTGCAGGATGACTGGTGGGTCGATCCACGCCGAGACCCAAAGTTTGCTACCGATGCCGCCCTTGAGTACTTAGGTGATTTGAATGACGAATTCGGCGATTGGTATAAAGCCATGGCCGCTTACAATTGTGGAGAAGGTCGAATTCGAAAATACCAGTCCAAAGATTCCAGTATTAGTTATTGGGACATGCCTTTACCCCAAGAGACGCGCTTTTATGTTCCCAAAATTTTAGCGGCCATGATCATCGGACATAATCCTGAGAGGTACGGATTTATTCTAGACCATCCGGAAGCGCCTTTAGAATCGGACACGACTACCATACATCATTGTTTATCAATTGGTACCATAGCCAAAGCGGCCGGGGTCAGTGAAGACACAATTGTAAGTTTGAACCCGGCCTTAAGACGGTGGTGCACTCCACCTAATAAGACCGACTTTATGATTCACCTTCCATCAGGGTCGCGCGAGCTTTTCTGCCAGAATTATGAACTCCTAGATAAAAGTCAGTTGGTGAATTGGCATCACCATGTAGTCTCTAAGGGAGACAACCTGGGTTCTATTGCCGCTCGATATCGTGTTTCAGTTGCGGCCATAAAGGCCACCAATAAAATCAAGGGCAATAGCTTACACCGGGGGCAAAGCCTGCTCATTCCGTTGGCCCCAGCCGATGCACTCAGGTATTCCGAAGCCGACACTCCCGAGACAACGACACGCGGAGGGAAATTTAGAAGTGGAAGTTACACCGTGCGAAATGGCGATAACCTTTTTGACATTGCGCGACGTTTCAATACTACAGTGTCCC
Source organism: Fibrobacteria bacterium (assembly GCA_043750055.1). Taxonomy (GTDB): domain Bacteria; phylum Fibrobacterota; class Fibrobacteria; order UBA11236; family UBA11236; genus Chersky-265. Next base: position 1,642 of record JAYVCH010000333.1, on the reverse strand, counting down.
AACTTCAAGCTGCCAATAAGCTTCGTCCAGGGGCAAAACTTCAAAAGGGCCAAAAGTTGAAATTAGGGAGCAAGAGCGTCATTACCGGCGATGAGGACTCAGAAAACCATCAGGAGCCAACGGCTAGACTGCCCTCCCAACTCCCCGTTGCCCCCAAGTCAAAACATACACCTGAATCTTCCGTGTCACCAACATTCCAAGTCTATACCGTGGCCACCAGTGATAACCTTTTTTCCATATCTAGAAAACTCAAGGTCAGTGAAGATGATCTTCGAAAATGGAATGCAATTCGCGGCAACCGAATCCTTGTTGGACAACGATTGAAATATTTGGGCGAACGGGTAAAACCAGATGTGAAAGCAGACGAATCAGACTCCGAGGATAAACAGTATTATGTTGTTAAGTCTGGAGACAGTCTCTGGGATATTTCACAAAGATTTCATACTACGGTGCAAAAATTGAAAGCGCTCAATGACCGCATTCCCCCTGTATTAAAATCCGGAATCCGGATCCGAGTTAAATAAATCCATTCAAGGAGTGTTCCATGTCCAGGTTTCTGAAAATCATGGCGGTATTGTGTATCATTGCCGTTATCTCTTTCTTTTTATTCATGAGTTCGTTGGTGGGTCTCGTGGGCCATTTCGCCGAAAATGGGACCGGCGGATTTAAAGAAAAAAAATTACACCTGACTGTCCTCAAAATCGATGGACCAATAATGGGGTCGGAAAAATACCTGGAAAGTATTCAACGAATTTCCGAAGATGAATCTTGTAAGGGGATTTTATTACGCATTGATTCGCCTGGCGGTGCGGTGGGATCTTCCCAAGAAATTTTTACCGCTCTGAAAAGTCTTAAAACCAATGGACGACCCATTATCGTAAGCCAAGGCAATTTGGCAGCCTCGGGCGGTTATTACATCTCTCTGGCAGGAGACAGGATTTTTACAAATCCGGGAACCCTCACAGCCAGTATTGGTGTGATTCTCCAATTTCCGGAGGTAACCAAACTAATGGACAAAGTGGGTGTGGGATTGCACACCATTAAAAGCGGAGCTTTGAAGGATGTTGGTAATTTTTCACGCGCTCCGAACCCGGACGAGATTCAATACCTACAATCGGTGATCGACAATACCTATGAACAATTTCTTGGGGACATCCTTTCATCTCGTAAGCTGACGCGTAGCGACCTTTTAAAGGTTGCCGATGGCCGAGTCATGACAGGCAAGCAAGCGGTTGCCTGTGGCCTCGCAGATACCCTGGGCGGCTATCGTGAAGCCGAGGCCTATTTGTGGAAGATTGTTCACTTGGAGGGTAAACCCATAATTTTGAAAGAACCTCCCGAAAAATCTTGGGTCGAAAACTTGATCGAATCCAATGCTTCCAGTTCCTTGGGCAGTCTGTCAAAAGCCGCCAGCGCTTTGCTCCCAATGGTGAATGCCGGAACCTATTTCCTTTGGAAATAGGGGCTCGTACCTTTTCTGAGCTTCCTACACTTTGTAAGTATATAGGATGAAATTTCGGATTCACGTTGCCTTAATGGGATGCTTGGGTATCTCAAGCGTTTTGGCTGCTTTGCCACCAAAATTTCTGTCGGTAGAAGTTTTGGAAGATGTTCCTGGGAAATTACTTCTCGAAATAACCAA
>JAYVCH010000332.1:0-18116 GCA_043750055.1 Fibrobacteria bacterium | reverse complement strand
CTGGACGACACCGGTCGCCATAACCCTCGATAGCGGATTCCAAGTGGTCAGGATAAATATTACAGGGCCCGCCGGTAACGGTGTATCCATCGATTCGGTAAAACTTTCCACGGTTTCAGGTGTTTCATTGTCCGTACCGTCCGTGCTACGGGCAAACATCCCGACCTCGGCACAACTAAAGGAAGGTCGAGTGTTCAATCTCGCCGGAAAGCGTTTGGCGGAACCTGTGGGCCGCGGCAACGCCCGTATGGTTATTCGCAAGGGAACGAATGGCAAATATCAACGCGAGGTTATCCCTACGAAGTAATCAAATTCCGAGAGCGTCCTACTTTCGATACCGCCGACGGAATATCCGATCGCGCCACAAGACCTTGATTAGATGCTTGCCAGAGCAAAGCTGTCAGGAATGGTACAGACGTTTCGCTATACAATAAGCTTATGAATGGAAAGCCATTCCTGGACCCGGCCTATTTGCCTATTCTCAAAAAGTATGAGGCCATGATATCGCTGCAAGTCCCAGGGAAGGGTAATCAAACAATGACGGTGCAATGGCTGTCCGACGCAAAAGGCGCTATTACCCGCGTCCGCGAATCGGGATTAGGTTGCCCCCCTTTTTCTTCTCCCCAAGTGGGGGACGCGACCCCTTCACTGTGATTGAAAATGGAAAGTCGATGATCGAATTCGATCACGATCTCAACATTAAGGACATAGGCTGAAATTTTGTTGAGCAAAACTAAGCGGCCTCTCCGTTAATTGTGCAAAATTTTAGGCTATGGCGAGTTGGACCAAACCTTTGCCAAGGCGCTTTCCTGATTCAATTTCTCATCAATTAATTTTTTTCCGCAATTTCCATTTGATTCAAACCTTCATTTTTCAATATGGCCTCCTAAGTTTTTTCAACGACATACCCTCGACAGCGCAGGCAGTAAAAAGCGCTCTAAAAAATTATCGACGGGAAAAACCATCACCTCATTCTTCCCGTCTTTACAATAATTCGTTTACTTGAAGGTAACCTTTCCATCGTCCATCGATAAAAGCCGCGAAATGTAAAAAGGCAATGGCTCCTCCTTGGCCGGAATAATTGGTCTTTGATAGCATTCAGACAACCCCAACCTACCCATCCCAAGTTTCGTTTCAAAAACCTCATCAAAATTTTTAACCTTCCAATCTGACTTTGGCTATAATACCTATACTATGAGCTTCTCCGATTCGAACCCAATTTTCCCCATCCTCCTAATGACCTTGTCCTTACACGCCCTTCCTACAAAAGATTCTACTACCCAAATCTCTTACCAAGGCACAGCGTGGGACACAGAAAGATCCTCCCCAGCCTATTTCGAAGAGCGCAGCGAAAATTATTCGAATGGAAAAAGAATCAGCGCCCACTCCTCTTTTAAATCCCCTCAATCAAAAATTTTAGGCGAACTCACTCTCGACTTTTTGCGTAATCAATGTAAGCTCGATTATGTTTATAAGGATTTTCGCAATGGATATGAAGAAGGTGCCATTGTAGAACCGACTGGAATCAAAACTTATTTTCAAGATTCAACCCATTCCCCTCGGAAAGAAAAATCACTCCAGGTTCCTGAACCTTGCATCATCAATGGCGGTTTAGGAGAGTTCATAAAAATGAATTGGCAAAATATTACTAATGGAAAGAGGATTCCCTTTAACATGGTTGTTCCTGCGCGGCTGGATTACTATCGATTTGTGGTCTTCGTCGATAAGAAATATGCCATACAAGACCGAGAAACTGGCGGTCGTCATTGCCAACCCATTGTAATAGAACCAAAAAATTCTATGCTCGCCATGCTCCTCCCGACCATTATCATGTACTACGATGTCAAGACTTTAAGAATGGCGCGCTATCAAGGAATCGTTAATATTGCGGACGATAAAGGTCGAAGCTTGAGAGTGCGAGTTGATTACCCAGGGCTTGGACCCTAACGTTATCACTTTGCTTTAAAAACTCATCCGCGGCCAGGGTATATCCGGATGCATTCAGAAATTCGGACATGTTGCGGAGCGCGATTTTTTCTAAACGTATATTCTTTCCAAACCGATCGTGAATCTGCAATTTCACAGATATAATGGAGGAACTGGAATCCATCGGTAAAGCCAGATCAGGCAGGGAACCTTTTTTTACCAACAACACGCTGGCCCCATCACATTGCAATAAATCCCAGCGTTCATGACCTAAAATAAAGGCTGCGAGAGGCAGAAACCGTTTATCTTCAGAAATGGGTAAAACGGCGTGGGTTAAACCGTATTGCTCACGATACCTTCCAAAACCCTCGGGATGATCGACTACCTCCAAAAAGGCGCGATAAAATTCTGCGGTACGCAAAATCATTCGGCCGTCCACAAACGCCAACTTTTGAGGATAGAGGCGAAATTCCAAATACCCCCCTCCTCTTAGTTCATTAAACAGAGTCCCATCAATGGGATGCTTTTCTAAAAAATCTGCAGACCCGGTTGGGAATCGAAAGGGTGTTTCTAGACTTCCTGGAATTTCATATCGCCATGCATGAGCTACATCCGGTCCATAAAATAAAAGGACCGCCAAAAAACACCCGTAGCCCCCACCGCGAGCCAGAAAGGTCACCAGCAAATGGTCTCGTTTCAACACACCCGGAACCATTTCAGAATTCAGTGCTGAGTTTAAGTTATGCCCCATCGATATTAAACCCGCAAAAAAAACTAAGGGTAAATTTCGAATTGCCATCAGTCCCAGCAAAGTAAAGCCAAAAAAAACGGTGCCATGACCGATGCGGTTGCGCCTGGAATTTACCCAAAAGGTGTAGATCACAATTAGGATAAACAAGATCCAAGGCAAGGCATGTCCCGGCTGGCTTTGAGCATATTGAAAAAAGGGTTCGTTCTCCGCAATTTCTTTGGAAAAAATATTTGCTGCGATAGGATTGATTCGGCCTAGGAGTGATACAGGCAAGGTCAAGCCCGCCAAACCATAAGGGTTTATTAATCCGGACATCCACATAAATATCCCAGTCAAAATCAAGGATTTATTAACAACTACGTTTTGCGGTTTTAAATTCTTTTTAGTGCGGAGATTTTCCAAAACTTGTCCCATAGCTAAGCTGGAAAATAACACAGCGCCTAGAGGATAAAGTCCTTGAACATTCACAAGTAAAATCTGTAACGGAACTAAGATCAACCAAGGACGCGCTATCCTGCCCTGAAAATGACTAACCAGAATAAAGTATTGAATCGATAATATCAATATGGTAAGGACCAGTGGCCTTGCATCCAAAAAAAGTCGTGTCTGATAAATACCAAAGGCAGCCAAAAATAGCAGTGCAAATCCTACCCGACCTCTTAAATATGGCCTGAGACAAAATACTAACGCCACCACCATGACTATACATTTTCCTGCCAATATGGCCCCATTGCCTCCCAGCTTCCACAAACCGAAGGCCCAAAGTTGAAATCCCCAATGCAAATCTATCCAACGTTCACCGAGGGACCCCAAACTGAAGAGATCCGTTTTGGGCCATGTTTTGTTGTGCCAAATCCATTTACCCGATGTCAGATGCCACCAAATATCGGAATCGGTGAGTGGAAACCAAAGACAGGCCCAAGTCCAAGCAACCAAAGCAAGGACACCCAAGACCAACAAATTTCTTTCGACTCGCTCTGGACGCATGCATCTCCCCTGACCAAATCTACATCTTCCTATATTTTCCCGTGGATCACCCGAGTTAGTCGTATCATAATTTTCCAGGAGACTTGATGAATGGCCCTTCTTCTAACCTTAAGGTCAGAGCCAAAACAGTTAGCGCCTACCTCCTCCTAATCGCAATAGTCACCGTCTTCTTTGCCCTTGGATGTCAAGTGGAAGATAAACGTGGTTCTGAACCCGCCGTCCTAACTACTAATACCAATTACAATCGTCTTCATTCTCATGTCCTCGTTCGACAAATTAAAATAGCCTCGGAAGCCTACCTTGATTATGCAGCCTATTCCAAAAACGTCATGTTGATCGATCCTGAATGGCATGCCGTGCATCCTCCTGCAAAAATTTCAACAACCGGATTATCGTTCAAAGGAAAACTGGTGGAAGTCAAACCCATTTTGGAATTTACTCCACTCACCGAAAAAGAAAAAAATCTTCCGCTGGCATGGGCGCCGGTTCTCGAACATTTGTTGAAATGGAATTTCGATAAAGCCTCTACGTTGGCCAACGCTTATGCCACCATCACCGGCGAACGCTGGGGTGACACGACTGACATATCCCTACCCTATCAAGAATTCGGGTCGGTTTATATCCACACTAAAGGGAATGTCAAAGAAGTATGGGTGGAATTGGAATTCAAACCTTGGCTGAATTCATTCATGGATGGAATTCAAGATCGAGACAGGGATGGATATCCCGAGGTGTTTGCACGCATGGATCCTCGTTTGTTTACTAATGAAATGATTGATGAAATTAGAGGCGATTACTCCACCAAAATTTTATCCGAATCTCAAGTATTGGATTGGGCCCGTAACTTGGCATCTAGATGGTATCCATCCTACAATACAGATTTGCTGGAACTAAAATCAGGATCGGCATGGCCATATGAAGAGTCCCCGCAAAATGTAAAAACCGAGATGGCGGGAATTTGGATTGCCAATCCCTTGGTCATTCTGAAAGGACGGCCTTTTGAAGACACGCTTTTCAATGTGTTTGATATCGATGGCATGGGTCAAAGTAAAACTGCCGAAGACAAAAAATTTGAGGGGACGGCGGTCGCCAGAGGAATTGACAAAGGCCTGAACGCTCGCTTAGAAGCCAATGTGAATCGCATCGATGCAGAGCTTAAAACGTATGGAAAGGGAAAATGGCCGGAATGGATCAAATCCATTCAACCGTTTCAGTCCAAAGTAAGGTCCTTTGCAGAACAAGAACCAAAAGAAATTCAAGGCTTGATTGGTGCAGAAAACGTCTTGGTTTTCAGACGAGAACTGGATTACTTGCTAGCTTCCGCTCCCCTTACCTCGACCACAAAACAACATCCCGTTGCAGTGATTACTGCATTCAAGGATTATTTGGCGGCTCATGGTATTGATTTTCTTTTTGTTCCCGTTCCCACAAAACTCGACATTTATCCCGAGACTATTGATCCCAATGCCGATTCCCTTCCCGGACATATTGCGCAGCCTTTTGCACGAAAACTTTTACGGGATCTTGCTGATGCTCGCGTCGAAACGGTAGATTTACTTGATCCATTTTTGAAAATCAAAGAGGCTAGCGAACTGGGAAAACGCCTTCTTTATCAACGACAGGATACCCATTGGACGACGGTTGGACTAGAGTCTGCCGCCCAAATTCTGGCGGAGCGTATTCGCTTATACTCCTGGTATGAAGTAGCCTTCAAAGAAAAGCGCGATTATCATTTGCACGACTCCATATTCGAAAATCTAGGCGATATACAAGCCCGGCTAACTGATGCGAAAAAAGGAAAAATCGCTGGGGAAAAAGTTTTAGGTCGGCAAGTAATCCAAACCGACGGTAAGCTCTATGAAGACACCGATTCCTCATCTGTCTTGGTACTCGGTGATAGTTATACCGGGGTTTTTCAATCGGTCGGTTGTCATCATGCTGGTGTGACTGCCCACCTTGCACGTAACCTGGGAGCGCCCGTTGATTTGATTTTTGGATGGGGCGGTGGACCCGAAGCGCCGGCCAAACTAAAAAAGCGCGGGGAAAACTATCTCAAAAACAAACGGTTAGTAGTGTGGATAATGTCGGTCAGGGATGTTTTTGCTTATCCCGGAGATTGGTCCTTACCTTAATGCATTTTCGTTTTTGGGTTTGTACCCTAACATTATTTTTTTTTACCTGCAAAATGGAAAGGCCCGATCCGGCCTCCGAGGCCTTGGCTATTCTGCATAAGCATCCCAGCGATTTTTTAAATGAGTTGGCTGCATTAGATGCCTTGGCTTCAAGAGAGGCCCATTTGCCTGGTAAAACCTTTGTAGATAGTATTTATCGTTATGCGAGTCGATTAAAGCCAACGATGGTAGAGGCAGGATCCGACTCCATGAAGTTAGCCCTTTTAAAAGCCTGGGTTTTCGATAGCTTGAGAATTGAGCCCATCGAAGATTCCAATCAATTGGCGATGTCTCTCCCCTCCCAAATCCTCGCGACTCGAAAAGGTTCTTGTTTAGGTTTGTCTTTATTATTTCTGGCTTTGGGACAAACTTTGGACTTGCCCCTGGTTCCGGTTTTTTTACCCGAGCATGTTTTTATCCGCTTTCGATCTCCAACCTTTTCCGCCAATGTGGAAACCCTTCGCAAGGGAATAGCGAGGTCTGATTCTTTTTACCGAGAAACTTTTTCCTTATCTCGCCGACCTTGGTATCAGTTAGCGGATGGGACACAAAAGCAAGCGTTGGCGGCCTTGGTTTTCAATATGGGTAACCTGCATAGTTCCCAAAGCAAATGGGACCTAGCCCTTGGCGAATACCGCTTGGTGGAGGAAGTGATTCCTGGTTTTCCAGAAACTTTAGGCAGTCAAGGAGCCGTTTTTTTAGCTACTGGAGATTCACAACAAGCCGAAAAAAAATTATTTATGGCCTTTAAAGGCGATTCCCTATCCAAGCCCTTAATCCAAAACTTGCGCAAGTTCTCAAAATGGGGTATATATTAAAATAATGAACCCCTACACTCTTACTCTATTTAGACTCAGGGTATTTCTTTCGATTTGGATATTAGGTTTCCAAATCGGAAATTCACAGATACCGAATAACTTCACTTTTACGCCTGTCTTCGAAACCAACAACACAAATACATTTGACAAGCCCGTATCCATGGATGAGATTCCGGGTAAACCAGGATTTTTTCTCGTCAGCGAATCTAATTCTGGTAATCTTTGGTTGCTTTCCCCTATTGGAACAACCTATTCCAAAACACTTTTTGCCCATTTTGAGGTTAACAAAAAAGATGCCGATTTAGGCTTGGCAGGGATTCTCTTTCATCCCGACTTCATCCATAATCGAAAATACTATGTCAAACAAGGGGACCCGAATAGTGCGGTCCGAACCTTGCGCCTGGATGAACACATTGCTGCGCCCGACTTTTTGAAAGACTCGGAGACTCCGGCGCGAACCCTTCTAAGGGTAAAGCAACCGGATGAATTCGTGGATCACAATGGCGGTGGAATGGTTTTCGGACTGGACGGTTTTCTTTACTTGGGCATCGGAGATGGTGGCTGGGATCAAATGACTTTGGATAAGTATGGCAATGGTCAAAGCCTGGAAACATTACTTGGAAAAATCGTACGAATCAATGTGGATAAAAACGATCCAGGATTGGAATATTCCATTCCACAGGATAATCCTTTTTACAATAATACGAATACAAAAATGCGTAAAGAAATTTTTGCCTATGGAGTTCGCAATCCCTTTCGGATGACTCGTGATAAACTTACCGGTGAGATTTATTTGTCAGACATCGGATTAGATAAATTCGAAAAAATTTATAACCTTCGGAAAGGCGCCAATTATGGATGGAAACTTCAGGAATACACTTTTTGTTTTACTCCAGGAACTTGTGACAATATCACCGTTGATAAACCAATAGCATACTTGGGATATGGTCCCGTAAAATGTTTTATTGGAGGCCACGTATATCGAGGCGATCCTACTTCTCCATTTTATGGTGTTTACTTATTCGGAGATTTTACCACGAAGCGAATTCTCGGTTTTAAAAAAGATATTGCTGGTCCTGTGGCTGTAACGGACCTCGCCTCGGCACCGATGGAAATGACGGGCTTTACCGTCGATTCGCAGAATAATTTTTATTTAGTCGGCTATTTCGGAACGATATACCAATTGATCAATCCTGATCTGAAGCCTGGCCCTTTCACCGGACTTATTACTCGAAGACGTCATCTTATTTCTCCTTCCCCCCATTCCGTATTTTGTGGGCTCAATGGAAAACGCCTGTCGTCGCCTGCTTTGGGGTCGCTTTCCGTAAAGTTTGAGAAATAAATCCTTAGTAATGGGTTGGAACAATCGGTTCCGAATTGAAAGACTTCGCCTCATAATAAACCAGAATTTGCATGATTGACTGGTCACTAAACTGGAAGTAATTTTCTTTAAGTCTGATAGGGTTCAGATGCTCACCCCAAATCTCATTGCGAAGGGATCTGTGGACTGTTTCTTGTTTCCCTCCCATCGTCGTCCTTGGTCCTCTACATTAGTGCGGGCCTAATCCAGAAACAATGCAAGGGCAGTCCATGAAAAAGTCTTTTCACGTCTTCGTTTGTAGTACTTACCGAGATTTGGTCAGTGAGCGTAATGCCGTTTACGAAGGACTGGAAGAGTTGGCATCCCTATACCACAACCTTACTTATTTTTGTCCTCGCTCTATTCAGCCTGTTGAGGGCAGCAAAACCGAAATTTATCATAGTGATGTCCTCATTCTAATTTTGGGCCATTTGCATGGAGTAATCTCACCCGGATCTGATCTTTCCTATGGTGAGTCGGAATACTTAGAGGGTCTCTCTCAGGGTAAGAAAATTTTGGTCTATTTCCGGGATGAAAAAGCGGGTCTTTTTCCGTCTCACTTTGAACGAGAGCCGACTCGATTAAATCAATTAAAAACTTTTAAAGAAAAATTAACCGCCTTATACGCCCCGAAGATGTTCAACGATCAGCAATCCCTGGTCAAACATATCCATCAGGATTTACTTCAAATTTGTTTGGAAATTGGACTGCAAGAAAATCCGGGTGGAAAACTTAATCGGTTCAAGGCCAAAAGCTCTGTCACGCGAAAGACACCGATTCTAATCGGGGCTCTAGCCCAAGAGCCGTTGCCCGAGGCCTCCACACGAACCATTCCGATTTTTCAAAAGGCCCTCGCTACACCATTCCAGCGTCGCCGAGCTTCCAAAGCACGATTGGGTAAAACCATGGGATTAGCTTTGGTTATTGTTCTACTCGCAGGTTTTGCATTCTCCAAAATTCGCAATGTTTCAATAGCCCGAAATTCCATGAAAAATAGCGCGTCTCATTCAACTTCCACTTTGCCAAGAATTAGAACACAGTTGGACAACGACACATTACCCTCGAATGAAAATCTTACGAACGAACACAGTTTAAATCCAGGCTCGGTCAGTGAACCTTTAACGGCAACCACCATACTTCCCCCACCCAAACTGAAAACAAAAGAAGCAACGGTAGTCTTGATGGATGATGCTGATTCTACCAAATCCTTTTTACGCAAGGCCATGGATGGATCCGCTGTGGATCAATTTCAAGTAGGCGAAATGTATGCCACCGGTAAAGATGTTCCACTCAATGACTCTCAAGCCGTGCATTGGTATCGCAAGGCAGCTGAGCAGGGTTGGTCGGAAGCCCAATACCAATTGGCCTTGATGTACCGTTTAGGAAAAGGTACGTCTCGAAATAGTTTCCAGGCTGCTCGTTGGTTTCAAGCGGCCGCCGCCCAGGGAAACGCCAAAGCCCAGGTTAAAATTGGGCAAATGCTTCAGAGCGGAAAAGGTGTAGTGCGCAATGAGACGGCTGCATTCAAATGGTTTCTGAAAGCAGCCGATCAAAAAAACCCTGAAGCGGAAAGAATTATTGCGCAGTTGAAAGAGAATTAATCCTTATTCTATTTCACTAAATCGATGATACGGCCTTCTTCAGTTTTGATTGGGCCATAATAATCGGAATCGGCTTCCTTTTCCTTTTCCATCGCTTCGTAACAATCCATCACGGCCTGATTGAGAATTTTCTCATCTCGTGATTCCTAGAAACCGCCTTCATCCTTGACAATCAACTCACTCAACTTGATTTTGACTTGATCAAAAAGTGACACAATGCCTTTGTGAACTTCGGGAGGTGCAAATTGGGTTTTGCAATGATCACTGAAATACCCTTCGGGTGTAATTCTGAAAATCAATGGCTCGCAATTTTCATGCGCCGTGATTTCAAAGATTTGCCCTTTCTGGGGTGTCTCTTTCATCTCCGTGCATTCCCATTTATTTTCGGAGGCAATCAGCTTCGCTAGGATAAAAAATTCCTTAACCCGAATTTTTGGATTTATTTTTCCCTGGAAATGGATTGTAATTCCCATACTCAAGTCCTTCTATTCCTATGGCTTCATGCAATTTCATTCTAGTCCAATCCCGGTTTAATTGCATGAAATTTGCGATATTTTAGAAAATGAACGCCTCTTTAAATACTATTTTCATTTTCCGATGACTGCACACTTTCCCGAATTATTAGCCCCTGTCGGTAATATGGATATGTGCCAAGCCGCAGTCCATAACGGTGCCGATGCAATTTATGTGGGATTTCCAGGATTCAATGCCCGTGGACGAACCCTCGATCATTCCTTTGAGGCGTTAGAGGAGATAATTTCTTTTTGTCACAGCCGAAACGTGAAAGTTTTTCTGGCCCTCAATATTCTTATTTATGAAAAGGAACTGCTCCAGCTCCTTTCTGAATTGCCGAAAGCCTTGGCCTTAAATCCTGATGCCTTTATCATACAAGATTTGGGATTGGCGCGGCTTATTCATTTTCTTTGCCCAACCCAAGTTCTGCATGGGTCTACACAAATGACCGTGACTAACCATGAACATATTGCCCTAACTGCAGATTTGAATCTCAAGCGATATGTTTTAGGCCGAGAAGTTTCTTTAATGGAAATGAAAATAATTCGGGAAAATACGCAAAAAGAATTGGAGGTCTTTGTACACGGCGCGCTTTGCGTGGCCTATTCAGGGCAATGCCTAACCAGTGAAGGCTTCGGTGGACGTTCCGCCAACCGGGGGCAATGTGCTCAATCCTGCCGCATGGAATATGACTTGATTGTCGACGGACAACCTAGAGATTTAGGAGAATTACGTTACCTGGTTTCACCCAAAGACCTGTGTGGTCTTGATGACATTCCTAGTCTGATGGAAATTGGCATTGATTCTTTTAAAATTGAAGGGCGACTTAAAACCCCACAATATGTGGCTTCCACAACTTTGGCCTACAAACAGGCCATGCAGCCCTCACTGAAAATAGGCAACGATGGAAAAGAATCCGCTTTCAAATCCCTTCTAGAAACACGCCGGGAATTAGCGATTACTTACTCCCGCGGATTTTTCAATGGATGGATGAATGGTGTGGATCATCAACACTTGGTCGATGGACGATATGGTTCGCATCGCGGTTTAGAATTGGGACGAGTTAAGAGCATTAATGGTAATGTCTTGCGCATCAGTTCTGCCTATCCAATTCGCGCCGGAGAGGGTCTTCTCATTGTCGATTATTCGACGGCGGGAGAAAAAACCAATACTCCTTCTAATTCTTGGGGAGCACGGGTTTATTCCACTGAAAAGATTGATGGAATTTCGAATCCAACTTCGGATTGGGATCTGACTTTCTCCAACGAATTTCCTCTGTACCAAATTCCCATCGGAGCCATCGCCTACCTGAATGATTCACCCGCCCTTGAACGGGAAATTTCCAATTCCTTTAAGGACAAGTCGCTCTGGAAAACCATTCCCGTTTCAATTAAAATGGAAGGAACCGTAGAGATTCCGCTTTCGTTAACAGTTTCAGATGGTGTCTTTTCCGTGACGTCACACTCCCCCACTCAACTACAGCCCGCGCGGAATCTCACCACCGCGTTAACAGCAGAGCGAGCGCATGCCGAAGCCAAGTCCTTATCTGGCTCTGGCTTTCACTTAGACAAATTTGAATTCTCGGTTGCCGATGGACTCTTTCTCTCGGATAAAGACCTACGCAAGACCCGCCAACTCGCCGTAGCGGACCTAGTTGCAAAGCGAAGTCAAATGCCCAAAGTAGCAGTACGCTCACTTGAGGATGCCCGAGCATGGATAGACAAAGTCGTGGTGACAACGCCGGATTCACGAGCCACAACAAATCGTGGTACCTCCAAGGCTCATTTAAATCTTCTCATTCGTGAAAACTCGTCTCTGGCAGCATTGGAATTGCTTCCATTAAAAACAGTTTATCTCGATTTTGAACATGGCAAGGACTATAAAACCGCCGTTCATCAAATTCGGGCTATGGGTTTTGAAGCAGGAATTGTGACCACAAGAATTCTTAAGCCGTCCGAGTACCATAATTTAAAAGTGATCGAGGCACTGGCCCCCGATACGGTACTAGTTCGGAATTTGGGTGCCCTACAATACCTTTCTGGAAAGGGATTACGTCTTGTGGGTGATTTTAGTTTGAACGTGAGTAATTCTTTAACTGCGTCCTACTTAACCGGTAAAGGATTGAAAACACTTTGTCCTTCCTATGATTTAAACCAATGGCAGCTTTTCGACCTTCTGGATGCTTCGCCAACCACGGAATTTGAAATCACAGTCCATCAGTATCTTCCAAGTTTTCATATGGAACATTGTGTGTTTGCGGCGTTTCTAAGCAAAGGTTCCAGTTTTCGAGACTGTGGGAAACCCTGCGAAACCCATAGAGTTGAATTGCGAGATCACACCGGAGCGCTGCATCCGCTAAAAGCGGATCAAGAATGCCGAAATACCATGTTTAATGGTAAACCCCAAAGTGCCGCACTCTTAGTTCCCAGTCTACTCGCCAAGGGCATTGGCAGTTTTCGGGTTGAAGCTTTATATGAAGACGCAGAAACCTTGCGCGCTAAGGTCACGGAGTATGCTCGCTTGGTAGCTGGAGAGTCCAGTGGTCAAGATGTGTTACCCGCATGGGTGTGGTCGAGAAATATGGTGTGATGGAGGGGCAACTGAGAAATGCCAATATTTATAAGGATCGAAAAAAGACCTGACCCGTTATTTTATTAAGAGATTTTTCAACTGTCCATTCTCAAGAATTTTTTTTCCCTGTTCATATTTGGCCAGATAAAGCATCGCCTTTGCCAATGCCGTCGAACTTATCATCATGGATGGAAAAAGAAATTCAAAAAAGGGATAGGTTGGAATCAGGATTTTTTCAAACCAGGCCGCGTTTTCCTTTTTATGAATAGGCCGAATTCCACCTGGCCTTGCGATAAACATATTTTCGATAGGAAGCGAAAGTAACCCATTTTCTGCCTTGCCTTTGATACGAGCAAAAAGGGTTCGACTTTTTTCTTTGGTATCCGCCCCCATCCCACTTAAAAAAACAAAGCCTAGTTTCGGATTTGCTTTAACAACAGCAGTTGCACAGGCCATGGTGTAGTCATAGGTGATGCGGACATATTCCTCTTTTTTAACCTGGGTTTGCGAGATTCCAAGACACCAAATCAGAACATCGTGGATTTGAAAAATTGAGAAAAGAGAAGAGTAGTCGGAAAAGTCATTGTGAATCACAACTTTCAATTTTGGGTCCGCCCAATTCATTGGGCGCCGAACCAAGGCTGTCACGGTTTCCACTTCTGGATCCAAAATAGCTTGCCGAATAACTTCCGATCCCGCCAAGCCAGTTGCTCCTGTCACAATAATTTTTTTCTTCATTTGATTTAACTACTCCAATTTTTTCATTCAATCGACTTGGCCTTCCCCCTGGGTTACCGTTTCTTTAATGTGAACAAAAAGATTAGCGGTATAATCATCTTTTGCCTGTATTTTGGGATCCGGTATTTCAGAAGAGGTGGGTAGCAAACCGGATTGTCTTTTATACAAGACCGTCAGTTTCAATCGTGATAAGGGAATGGCGCTGTACTGCTCGAGTACAAAAAGTTTTTCATCTTCAAAATCAAAGTTCAATACCTTAATCACTTCACTTCCGTCCACGGGAATATCCTCCGTGATCCCATTTTTGGCCAACTCCTCAAAAGTTACAGCCCGGCCAGCCTTGGTGTAGGCCAGAACAGCTTTAATGGCATACATCTGTACGGAGTCCAAAATCTCTTGGTTGATTTCTTCGATATTTTTGGGCGTATCGTTTTTGAAGGCCAGTTTAAAGCTTTTCGGTTGACAAAAAACGTCTGATAATTCAATCGCCATATTCATTCCTACCCAACAGTTTAAAAGCGGAGTAAAAAGAATAGCAATGTTGTCCGGGCCTCATCAACTTTGGGTTAGGTGTCCAGCTTCAGCGGATGGTTTTTGGAAAAAATCCTAATTTGGGGCATCGGTAAAAACCTGAACGGATTTAACAGTTTTCGCAGGAGGACTTTTATCCCAAAGCATAAAGGTCATTCCCCCAGCCGCAGCCGTTAATCCTAAGGACCAGTAAACCCATGAATGTGAGGAAATCGCCATCACAGGGCCTAACTGTTGTACAGGCTCTGGACTTTCAATATCTTGGGAAAAATCCAAATCAGGGGCACGCGTTTTGGCGGTTTTGATCTTGGGAATTGAATTGGTAATTGGCTTCGCATCCTCTCCCCATGCCTGGAAGAAGAATACTAAAAAAATCCCTGTTACTATAATTTTCATGATTACCCAATGCCAAACGGCTCGCCCTTAGCAAAGGAAGTCGTTTCGAAATTTTAGCGTATGGCAACCTTGCATGGCAAGTTTTCAGGAAAAAATTTGACCTTAAAATCCCTGCTTAGCGATTCTTGTGACCTAGGGGTGGCGCGGAAAGAGGTTTCAATGTCCCCAGCGAATAAATTGCCGAACCTCTTTAAACCCATTTAACTTCATCTGCGCCTTGAACCACTCTAAAGTATTTTCAGCGTACAAGTCGGAATCAAATTTTAAGGTGTGATTTTCGTAATCAATAAAATGCAAACCAAAAAGGGTTTGCGATGTCATTATTTTTTTTATTCCATCCGGTTTTCCAAGTAAAGCAAAAATAAAAGTACCGGTTAAAGTTGGGATGATAGCGAAGTTTCCCTTCAATAATTTATGCATATAGCGGACTTCAATTCCCTTGAAATCAACATGCTGATTCAATCTACTAAGCTCAATTCCAGACAATCCCATGACCAACTCTTTTCCCGAAAAAACGCGACTCGTTCACTACTCAAGCTTGCCTAACGTTAGCTTTTTCCCACATAAACAGTATCATTCTCCTCTCCCATTAAAACGTTGAACACCTCTGCCGGTTTACCTTTATACATCGGAAACCCCCAATCCTTTTTTTGATGTTATTTTGGGTTTCCTGGGCTTTTTGGATACGAAAGGACTTGCACAAAATCCCTAATAGAGTGAGATTTGCATAAATGAAGGATGTTTTCCAATTCATAGACTACCGCAAATTTCTTGAATTCTTTTATCAGGAACAGAAGCGTAGTAAACGCAATTTTTCTTACCGATCCTTTGCGCAAAAAGCTGGAATCACCTCGCCCTCTTTTTTAAAAGCCGTGACCGAGGGGAAACGAAATCTCTCTTCAAAATCCATTGAACAGTTCTGTAAGGCCATCGACTTTAAGGCGAAGGAAGCCCGTTATTTTACTCATCTAGTTCTCTTCAATCAATCCAAGACGGCCATGGAAAAGCAGGAGTATTTTGCGGTCCTAAGGTCCATGAGTGGTGCGATTCAAGAAGACACTCTCAAAAATGGACAATACGAATACTATGACAAGTGGTATACGTCCGTAATTAGAGAATTAATTTGTTTATACGACTTCCAAGACAACTATGAACTCATCGCCAATACTGTGCTGCCCCCGATCACTAATATGGAAGCCAAAAAAACCATCGACTTGCTATTGAGGCTATCTTTAATAGTGCGAAGTGGCGATGGAACCTACAAACAAACTCGCCTCGCCATCAAAGCTGATCGATCCATGAATTCTTCGGCGATTCGAAACTTCATGGATACCATGCTTGAGCAGGCCCGCCAAGCCTTGCATGGAATGGACCGATCAGAAAGACATATTTCAAGTTTAACCTTGGGAATTTCTCCCACCGCATACGCAACCATTATCGGAGAGATTGAGGCTTTTAAAGATCGTGTAAAGGTCATTGTAAATAAGGACGAAGAAAATACACGCGTTTATCATTTAACTCTGGGGTTCTTCCCTGGGAGCCGAGGTATAAAAACCTTAGCACAACCTGCGGTCGCGGGGGGTACAAGCGATACGGAAAATGCATTTAAGTAGCCGGTAAATTCACATTTAAGGCGGATTTCAATCTATTTTTGATCGGATTCAATCCAAACAATGCCTCTTAGTCGAAGACAACCGACTATGTTTATGGCAATTAACCAAAGGCATAAAAATGGCAGCACCCCTACCCAATTCCAAGGCCGGAATAAGAACCGAAATTACGGAATACGCGGATGGAAAGAATTGCTTTTCGAGCGGAGTAAAAAGAGGCAAGATGGATAAGCTATTCGAAGAACTCGGAAAGGACTTATCTGTTTGTCCCGATAAACCCAGTCATGTAAAAGGCCTAACTACAAAGTATCGGAAGGAAGTTGATAAAATAGCTTCGGAATAATTCTCCTCAGGTTTGTTTACAGGCGGACGCTGTCAAAGGCTGTCAAAATAATCCCTCGACAGCCTAATTTGGATAAAGAGTCCAGGATTTTTTGTGATCCTTTCTTCTTTATCATGGCTTTCACTGAGAACCACCCGGCCTTTTCTAGCGACATGACTGTGGGCGATTCGATCCCGGGAGTAATCGTGCAAGCCGTCTTCAAAACGGCTTCGGGGGCATCATATTCGACCATCATGTATTCCAGGGCCAAAAGTTTACCCTCTATTCGGCTCTTGAGTGTCAAGACTTCTTCCTGCGATTCCCGACCAGGATGAGCATATAGGGCTGCGCGTGATTCAAACAATGGATCACCAATAATTTTCAGCCCCGCGGCCTTGAGCGTTGATCCAGTTTCAACAATATCGACGATGGCATCGGCTATACCAAGTTTAATGGAAATTTCTACCGCGCCTTCTAACTCTACCAATTGATCTTTTCCAAGAAAATGCGATCGGATAATGTTTGGAAAAGACGATGCGATTTTGGCCGTTTTAAGATCAGCTAGGGATTGGTACTTTCCACCTTCGGGAACCGCGACACATAGCTTGGAATACCCATAATTCAAGTCGAGAATACATGTGGGCGCGACCCCCTTTTCAGCCACAAAATCCTTGCCCGTTATACCAGCATCCAAAATACCATTCGCCACATAAAGGGGAATGTCGCCGGGCCTTAGGAAATAAAATTCAACCTGGTTTTCTGTGTCCAAGGTACTGAGACTTCGCAGAGACTTACTGACCTTATATCCACAAGCGGAAAGTATATCCATGGTTGGATCAAACAACTGTCCCTTATTGGGTAAAGCGACCTTGATCATAATTGCTTATAAACCTCTTCCAGCGTAACGGCTTTTTCGGCCATCATGCAAGCCACATAATAAAGGACCTGGGACAATTCCAACGACAAGGACTCCTTACTTTCAAAGCGAGCGGCCATCCAACTTTCCGCTGCTTCTTCCACCAATTTTTTTCCAATGCCATGGGCGCCTTTTTCAAATAAGGCCGTGCTCGATTTTCCCGCGGGCATTTCTCGTTTTCGGTCCAGCGCCAAGGCGCACATTTCTTCAAAAGTCATATTGGGAAGAATAGCAATTCTTGCCGATCAGGGCGTAAATTAAGGTTTTGCGTCTCTGGGAACCGGTTCAAATGGAGTGGCCCATAGGCGCTTTAAAACCGATGATTTTATCGGTGCAGGCAGAACGCGATCAAAGGACCCGTTCAACCATCCAATTCCACCGTAAACGACTAGAAAGGCTATGAGCAGCCGTTTCCAAGGAATCCCTTTCTCTGCAAAAGAGTCACGGGAATCTCGACGAGACCCGGCCGGTATTTTAGCGACACTCGTTAAAGTCGCGCCAAAGGGAACATTGAATTTGGCCTTGGCATTCACAGCCCAACCATTAGAATCGAGGATAGGACCCAAATTTCGTTTACGAAGTTTTATGAAGGCCATGATAACGGACGGCAGAGAGATTAGCAGAATAAGCCCTACAAAGGCACCGACGGTCGGCAAAATACCCAACTTAATCACACCCGATAGATATCCAATCAGGGCCGTAACGAAGGTCCCAATTGCACCTGCGGCAACGCCAATGGCAGCCACGGTTCCAACATCCACTTTTTTAGGGACCACTGGTAGAGCCTTATCCACATTTACCGTCGAAGTCGCCGTGTCCGCTAATTTACTATGAGCCTCGGCATCGGCGGCGGCAGCACGTTTATTGACTTGTTCTTCCAAGAATCTGACAAATTTTTTGTATGG
>JAYVCH010000331.1:0-7090 GCA_043750055.1 Fibrobacteria bacterium | reverse complement strand
AACGGCTCTTCAGATTTCTGAATTTCTTCCCATGCCGGGAGACTGGGCTTCGACCTTGAACGTGGACGTTTTGGAAGGGAAGCAGTTCCACCCAGGTCAAGAAAAAACGAGGCTCGGGTATTTGGGAAGGTGGGCGAATGATTTTTTATTGGGTGATCAGACTGCTTTAGAAACAGGAATCTCGGCAACGACTGGTATTGATGATGTGGAGAGAGACACTCGTATTTCCATTTTCGGCGCGGATTTTAAAACCAAATTTTATATGAGTGGCGCATCCCAATTGGTTATTCAGGGGGAAGGGATTTTACGACAGGGTCACTTGTCGGATACGGTAGCGGGAACGTTTAATTCCAAAAACCGCATGGGATTCCATACATTTTTGGACTACCGATACCATACGCAGTATAATGGGGGTGTGTTTTTTGAACAATGGGAAAATGGCCTTCAAGCCACTGACCGTGCCTTCAGGGTTTTCGCAGGATATGCAGTACTGGAGGAAAGTACGCTCCTTCGAATTTACTATGAACGATTTTTGCCCGAAGTTGGCGACGCGGTCAATACCGTATCCATTCAAGCTTTATTCAGCATGGGACCGCATAAGGCTCATCAATTTTAGGACTCGAATTTATCCTTAAAGGAAATGAGTATGAAAATGAACGTGATCGTGAACAAGACAACCTTTAAAATCCGAAGCCTGACTTTATTGATGGGAGTGCTTTTGCTTTCATTCCTTCCAGTCTCGGCTAAAGTTAAAATAGCCGCATCTTTACCTGATATCGCTTCCATCGCCGCCTATATTGGCGGGGATCAAGTGGATGTATTTTCTATCGCCAAAGCGAATTCGAATCCCCATTTTGTCGAGGTCCTGCCCTCTTATATGATTAAAGTTTCGCGAGTTGCGATTTTTTTCAAAGCGGGTTTGGGACTAGACCAGTGGGCCGATGCCATTATTGAAGGGTCGCGAAACAATCAGTTAAAAATTGTAGACTGCTCAGTTAATATTGATGTTTTGGAAAAACCGACAGGCAAGGTGGATGCGTCCTTGGGCGATGTTCATCCGCAAGGAAATCCTCACTATTGGCTCGATCCAGACAATGGACCTATTATCGCTGCCCATGTGACCGAGGCATTGTCTCAAGCCGACCCTTCTCATGCATCCCTGTTTGCCGCCAATTCCAAAAAGTTTAGTGAAGAAAGTCAAAAGCGTATTCAAGAGTGGAAAACCAAAATGACAGGATTAAATGGAACGGCCGTTATCACTTATCATTCTTCCTGGGTTTATTTCACCAAAGCGTTTGGCTTACGCATTGTAGGCTATGTCGAACCCTTTCCCGGCATTCCGCCAACGGCAAAACACCTCCAAGAACTGGTCCAAAAAATCAAATTGGAAAAAGCACATCTGCTGATACAGGAACCCTATTATGGAGACAATGATCCAAAGTTTTTGGAACGAGAAACGGGAATCAAGGTTTTCCGTTTTACTCCGTCTTGCGAAGGAATTGGAGCCGGCGATTATTTCAAACATTTCGAAGACATAATTGGATCGCTCGCGTATGAGGATAAAAAGCCATGATGATCCTTGCTTATCCATTCACCTTATCGGCCCTTGCGCTTTGCTTGCTCTTGACGGGCATTCTCAGTTTTTTCGGTTATCACGTTGTACGTCGCGGGGTCATCTTCGTGGATTTGGCATTAGCGCAAGTCGCGGCCCTTGGGGCCAGTATCGGCATCATGATGGGTTTGGGGGAAACGCATCCCACCGCCAATTTCATGTTATCATTGGCCTTTACTTTACTCGGAGCGATTCTTTTTTCCTGGTTCCGCTATCGATCAAAACTCCCGATTGAAGCCATGATTGGCGTGACCTATGCTGGCGCCATGGCCTTTTCTTTAATCGTTTTGGAAAAGTCTGCTACCGGTTCTGAAGAGTTGAAAGAAATGTTGGTGGGATCCATTCTCACCGTTTCTCCCAAGGCTTTGAGCTTGGCAGCCGTTCTAGCCTTGGGTGTGGGATTTCTGTTGTGGCTCGCTAGAAAACCATTATTCTTGGTTACGGAACATCCTCAAGAAGCGAGGGAAAAGGGAATGAAACTTTGGGTTTGGGATTTCCTTTTTTATACTGCCTTCGGTATCATCGTCACTTATTCAGTTCGCGTAGCAGGTGTGTTACTGGTGTTTTCCTTCCTAATTGTACCCTCCTTGGCCTCCATTTTGGCGGTCGGGGGAAAATGGCGTCGGGTCGCTTTCGGATGGGCTTTCGGAACGGTAGGCTGCGTGTTGGGCTTGGAAGCCTCTTTGCGACTGGACTGGTCCGCGGGACCTTGTATTGTCGCCACTTTCATTTCATTGTTGGTGGCGGTGGGAATCGTTTCCAAATTCAGGTCGAATTAATCTGAGGCAATTGCCTTAATCATCCAGCCCCATTCCATCGAGAATCCGATCCAGGTTTTTTTCAATTCTTGACTCTCGCGTCTGGGACTGCTTGGCGGAAGAAAAGTAAAGTAGGTACCCTCGTTGCCGACCGGGGGTCAACGATTCAAAAGCCTTTTTTATACGAGAATCGGATTCAAGTTTGGTTAGAAATTCAATGGGCATTTTGAACTCGGAGGTCTTTTTCATCTTCGCTTTAGCCCCGGATTTTTCAACGTCGATGGCCTCTTTGATATAGGAATTCAAGGTCGATGCCATCATGGTAACCTGCGCGGCACTGGTGAACCGGATTTGACGAGCAGCCTGCACGTTTTTTGTCTGCTGAATCAGAATGCCTTTGGGATCCTTCATTAGGGCGCCTTTGAAGAACAGGATTGCACAATACTCCTTGAATCCGTGCATTAGAAAGATGTTAGTTTTATCCACCGCATAACAGGGATGACCCCATTTCACTTGCTCTTCCAGAGGAAGACCAAGTGCGATTGTCCGAAGCTTGATGTACGCTTCCTGCCACTGATCATCCTGTTTGAAATACCAATCGACCTTTGCATTTTTCTTGTTCATTTATCGATTTCCCCTCTATGAGATTCCACGGCTAGCTCCGAATAATCTGTTCTCCTTCACTCGCCCTAATGATAAAAATTTAGCCATAATTCGAGCGAGCCGCGAGCAGCGATCCTGGAGCAGTGACCAGGGAGAAGGGTGGTAGGGGTTGGCCATTCAACATTATGGACGGAAAAAACCCAGTGGTTGATATCTACTCTTCTTATCTTTCAATAACCAACCTCGGACGTCCGCATGCAAACCAAAACCTCCCCTGACCCAAACCACAACGCTCCCTTCACTCCCGCCCAGCGTCTCATGCTTACGCTTTTATGCTGCGCGGATTGTATGGTGGTACTGGATTTCTCCATCGTCAATGTGGCCATTCCATCCATTCAGAAAGCGCTGGGGTTTCGGCCTGAGAATGTTCAGTGGCTCTTTACCGGCTACGGTCTGGTGTTCGGAGGCTTTTTGTTGTTGGGAGGTCGGCTTTCCGATCTGTATGGTCGCAAACGCATTTTCCTCACGGGAGGGGCGATATTTATTTTGGCATCACTGATGGGAGGCTTGTCCGTGAACGCGGCCATGCTGGTGGGCATGCGTTGCTTACAAGGGTTGGGCGCGGCCCTGCTTGCCCCCGCAGCCCTGGCGCTTCTCATGGGCGTGTTCGAGGAGGGTCCGACGCGTAACCGTGCCTTTGGCATTTGGGGGACGGTCGCTGCAGCAGGCTATTCCATTGGTGTGGTGCTGGGCGGTATCCTGACCGCATTTATAGGATGGCGATGGATCATGTTCGTTAACGTGCCCCTTGGTATCGCCATCATGATTGCTTCCTACAAGTTACTGCCGGAACCGGAAGGGCTCCCAGGTAAACCGAAGCTGGATCTGCCGGGTAGCGTGCTTGTTACCTCCGGACTGATGCTCATGGTCTATGCCCTTGTCTCCGCCCCGACCTCGGGATGGACCTCGCCTTCCACTTGGCGCATGTTCGGCTTGGCGACGACATTGTTGGGAGCCTTTATCATCGTGGAAATAAAGTCGGAACAGCCACTGATGCCCATTCGGATTTTTCTGTTACCGGGAATCGCGGCGGCGAATCTGGTCTGCACCTTTTTGAGTGCCGCTCTCGTGGCCATGAACTTGGTGCTTACCCTTTATTTTCAGCAAGTGCTGCACTATTCGCCCTTCATGACCGGACTTGCCTTCCTACCTCATGGTTTGGCCGCGAGCTATGCTGGCCCTTGGGGTGGACGTCTAGCGAACAAAGTCGGTCAGAAAACCGTGCTTGTTGGCGGGACGATGGTGGTGTTGTTATGCATGGGGTTACTGTCGCTAATATCGACTGGAGACACCTATTGGATCCATATCATGCCAGCCACGGTGCTCATGTCTTTCGGACTGATGCCCGCCTTCATAACCTTGACCCTGTTGGCCACCTCAGGATCTAAACCTGAGGACCACGGATTGGTTTCTGGAATAGTAAGCACGACAGGTCAGTTGGGCGGGGCCTTGGGCTTGGCCGTGCTGGTGGCTGTAGCCGCTGGGCGCACTGCCAGCCTTAACGCGACGGGGTTGGTCAGTCCGACGGAAGCGCTGGTCGCCGGATACCGCATGGCATTGGAAACGGGAGCTGGCTTCGTTGCCATGGCCTTGGTGATCGCCTGGATGGGACTCAAAAAGCGGGCGTGAGTGGAATTCTATTTCTAGTTATAGTCCCATTCTAGTTGATACCCGCCATATTTCCGAATGTTGATAACACCGCCGGATAGGATTAAGTATTGCCCCTTGATCCCCACCAATTCACCACAGACTTCCGGTTGTTTATCCAAATTAAAGGATGTGATTTTTGTCGGGTAAGTTATCACTGGAAAATTAAAATTCTGTTCTTCTTCCGTTAGGCGCTCACCAGGCAAGTCAGATGTCCACACCTTAAAAACCTCGTCCCGTTTGGCCTTCAAATCTTGCACTCCGACATTTCCTTGTAACATTAATCGCCAATTGGTTTTATCTGGCAAAACCTTGGCCAAGGCAATTTCAACTTGTCCCGATTCCAACCTGGTTTTTACCCGCACGATGGGCAGTGCCTGTACAGCACCTTGATCCATCCACCGGGTAGGCATCTGATGTGAACGAGTGATTCCAACCTTAATGCCAGATGAATTAGCGAGGTATACGGTATGGTCAATCATGCAATGCGTTTTCCCCCATTCGGGTTCGCGGCATGTTCCTAAATGAAAGTGGCATAGCTCCGGTTTCATGATACATATATCACATTGAGCTAAGGTTTGCATACAGCGATAACAATAACCCTGGGAAAAGCTGGTTTTTGTAGGCTTACCGCAATGGAGGCAAAAAATTTTACCAGTGAAACGAAACCGAATCGGTTTTCCAAGCAGAGCATTAAGTGGGATTTTGGCGTCCCCAATGGGTAACTCGTAGTGAACTACCTCGCCAGTTTGGGTCAACATTTTTTTGATGGGGCCGGAGTATTGGGTCATAAGAATGAAGATAACAATTACCCTATTTACTACCGCTTTATAAGGCTTCGGAAACTTCCAAAGTCAATTTGGATTGGACGCTAGGTTTTCATTCATACTCCGCCATCGCACGGACGGAAATCCCATAATCGCGAAAAAGGCCCCAGAAGGCCCGACGGTCCAATCGGCGTATGGCTTTCAGTTGGAACCTCCGCCGAATCATCCGCGGGGACATGATCAGGGCCGCGAGATGGGCACGAATAAGCACAGCCAATCCTTGGCTAAGGGAATTGCCTTCCAGATACCTCGCAAGGGCGCCTTGGCTATTCTTGCGTGCGATCCGAATCCAAAGAAGGTAACGCCAGATCGAAAGGCCCGTGGCCAACGGTATCCACCAGATTGGGAAATGCTTGATGAGGATAAAGATCCGGTTCCGCTCAACATGGTAAGCCTTGAACGCGCTGTAGCTGCCTACTGTAAGGGAATGTTCATGATAGGCTAAGGCCTTGGGATTATAAATGGATTTCCAACCGGCCATCTGCTGCCTGTAGCCAACATCCGTTTCACCACAGTAGAGAAAAAAATCCTCATCGTAGCCGCCGATATCCGCAAACAGATCCCGCTTGTACAAGCATACGCAATCATTGGCACAAAAAACTTCTTCCGGTTCAGAGTAACGGGATATATCCTGCAGCCGTCCACGCCCGCACGAAGATCCATCGGCAACAATATTGAGTCCGCAAACCTCGAGTCGCTCCCCATTCGCAGTGAGGATTTTGGAGGCGCAGGATCCGTATTCACGTTTGAGACGCAAGCTACGAACCATTTCACTGATGCAGGCGGGATCTAGCCAAGCATCATTATTGATGGTGGCGATGAATTCCGAATTTGCGGCGGTCATGCCCACATTGCAACCCGTTGCCCATCCTCCGTTGATCCCAGTTCGGTTAAGGATGGCTTCTGGATGCGTTTCCGCAATTCGATCCGCGGAATCGTCCGTCGATGCGTTGTCCACTACCACCACACGAACCATGGGGTAATCCTGGTTCCGAAGGGATTCGAGACAACGCAGCACGGCCTCGCCGCCATTATAGTTCACGACTATGGCCAACACCGACCCATCCGCGAGCCCTGATTTTGCCGTAGTTTTAACTTGGCTCATTCCGGATATTCTCCCATTATGCAGACTAATCACGCAATGGATCTAAACCCAACAATCACTTTGCCCGCGCGAGATTGGCCCAGGGTAAATTTCCTGGATTATTGGCTCCCATCTAGTGAAGGCGTCCACCTTGTCTGGTCCAGTTTTTCTAAAATGGGTAGGCGTTTAAAACCATACCTTACAACGAAATGGACCCCATGCTCAAATTTTATGGCTACAAGAAATGCAACACTTGCCGATCCGCAGAAAAGGCCCTCGATAAAATGGGGAAGACCTACGAGTTCATCGATATCACAGAAAACCCTCCCACAGCTCCTGCCCTAAAAAAAATCATTCAACAAAGCGGGCATGATCTTCGCAAGTTCTTCAATACTAGCGGTGTCCAGTATAAGGAATTGAAAATTAAAGACAGGGTAGGGTCGATGACGGAACCGCAAATCATCAGTATGCTGGCGGGCAATGGAAGATTGTTGAAGCG